>JBEARB010000096.1:0-14634 GCA_041163625.1 Pseudomonadota bacterium
CGTGACGTGCGCCGAAACGGGTGAGGCTTGTCTGGAGCTGGCCAGCGTCGAGCTGCCCGAGGCGGTGCTCGACGCCGTCGGTCGGATCGCCACCGTCGGGAGTGGGCGCGAGGCGCTGGACATGGTCCGCATCGCGAACTGGGACGCGATCTTGCTCGATATCGTGATGCCGGGCATCGACGGCATCGACCTCCGCCGCCGAGCAGCATCGCGACGACCTGCGCAAGATCGTCTCGTCGGGTCAGCATCTGCCCGGGCTGATCAACAGCGTGCTCGATCGCAGCAAGATCGAAGCCGGAAAATCCGAGGTCGCGCTTGCCCACGTCGGTCTGGCGGACGTCGTCGACGGGGCGGTCGCCGCGGTGCTGCCGGCCGCGCAGGAGCGCCACAACGACGTCCGCGTCCTCGGCGTGAACGAGCTCGGCGCCGCCACCACCGCCCCCCGGATGCTGCGGCAGATCTTGGTCAATCTGCTGGGCAACGCGGCCAAGTTCACCGAGGCCGGCACCATCGAGTTGCGCTGCCCTGCAGGGCTGTGGCTATCGAATCGCCTGGGAGCGCGACGGCGGAGCGGTCTGCGGCGCATCCGTCGCGAGCGGCCGGCGGCGATCTTGCTCGACCTGCAACTGCCCGGGATCGACGGCTGGACCGTCCTGCAGGAGCTGAAGAGCGACGTCCGGTTGCGCGACATTCCGGTGTTGGTGGTCACGGTTTCGGACGACAGCCGGCGCGCTTTTGCGCTCGGCGCGGTGGATTTCCTGCAGAAGCCGGTCGCGGGTGAGCTGCTGCGCGCCCACCATCCTCGTCGTCGACGACGACACCCGTTCCCGCGAGCTGCTCGCCCGACACCTGCAGCAACGCGGCGTCGATGTCTTCCTCGCCCGCGACGGACGAGAGGGGTTGGTGATGATGCAGCAGCTCAAGCCCGACCTGGTGCTCCTCGACCTGCAGATGCCGGTCCTGGACGGCTTCGGTTTTCTGCTCGAGAAGAGCCGTGACCCGGTCGTGGCCGACACGCCGGTCAGCGTGCTCACTGCACGCGATCTCGGGCCGAGCGAGGCGCATTGGCTGCGTCAAGTCGCGGTCCGCGTGCTCACCAAGGCCGATCAGCCCTTGGACGCCGTCGCCGAACCGCCCGGCACCGTGATCGAGGGCGCGCGCTAGGCCGGTGCGCGGTCGGTCGCACGCAGGACGCGCCCGAACCGCTCCCGCCCCAGCGTGGCCGCCGGCGCGTCGCCTTGGACCGCCACGCGCCCATCGACCACGACCGCACGGACCACGCCGCGGTGGCTGTTGACCACGCGCTGCAAGCCCGGGAATCCCGGCATCTCGGCCTCGGCGACGGCGTCGAGGCGCTCGTCGAGGGCGGCCGGATCGACCACGACCAGGTCGGCGCGGCGGCCGACGGCGACGCGGCCGATACCCTCGGGGCCGTCGCCGAGGCCGAAGAAGTCGGCGATCTCGGCGGTGAGACGGTGCACGGCGCGGCCGACGTCGAGGCTGCCGCCCGCGCGCGCGATGCGCAGCAGCCGCAGGCCGAAATCGTAGAACGCCATGTTGCGCAGGTGCGCGCCCGCGTCCGAAAAGCCGATCAGCACGCCCGGATGCGCCACGATCCGGGCGAGCTGCGCGGGCCGGTCGTTGGCGACGCGCGAGAACCAGCGCAGGCGCTCGCCGTGCTCGGCGCAGAGGTCGAGGAACGCGAGCGCCGGCTCGGTGCCGCGCTCGGCGGCGACCTCGGCAAACGAGCGGCCGACGACGCTGGCGTCCGGGCACGCCTCGATGCGGGTGAGCGCGAGGTCGCGGTGGTAGATCCGCGGCGAGAAGATGTTGCGCCATTGCCGCAGGAAGCGGGCGCGATAGTCCGGGTCGCGGAGCAGGGCGGCGCGTTGGCCGAGGTCGGCGAGGTGCAGCGCCTCGGCGCCGGCGCCGAACTCCTCGAAGATCACCAGGTCCATGCCGTCCGCGCGGACCTCGAACGGCTGCGGCAGCGCCTGGAAGCGGAACTCGGCGCCGAGCAGGCCGCGGAAGACCGCGAGCAGCGTGCCGATCAGCGGCATCACGGTGCGGTCGGCAACCACGTCCATCCACGAGATGACGGTCGTGCGCAGCCTCGGCCGCCACAGCCCCACGCTCTCCCAGAGAAAGAGCAACACGTTGAGCTTGGTCACCAGGTTCGGCACGCCCTGGAAGACGCGCCCGCGCCGGCGCAGCACCTTGGCGAGCGCCCGCAGCTCGGACCAGCGCGCGAAGGTGCCCGGCAGCGGCTTGCTGCGCTCGCGGGTACCGCCGAGCTTGTCCCACGGCAGCGTCTGCGCCGAGAGGCCGACGTAGCCGCAGTCGAGCGCCTCCTCGAGCCACGCGAGCATCTGCGCCTGCTCCTGTCGGCTCGGCGTCACGCCGGCGTCGACCGAACGCTCGAAGCCCAGCGCGGCGACGCGAAGGTTCGAGTGCGGCACGTAGCTCGCTACGTTCGGGCCGAGCGCGAGCCCCTCGAGGTGCGTGAGGTACTCGGGCAGCGTGTTCCAATCCTTGCGTGCTTCCAGCATCGGCAGCATGTGCTCGCGCGGCACGCCCTCGACGCGGCAGAAGATGTCGGCGATGTCTTCCGGCGTGCCGAGGCCGGCGCCGAGCGAGCAGGAGCCGAGCAGCACGGTCGTCACGCCGTGGCGAAGCGACTCGAAGAGCTGCGGCGAGACCTCGACTTCGGCGTCGTAGTGGGTGTGCAAATCGACGAAGCCGGGGGTGACCCAGCTGCCCTCGGCGTCGACGACGCGGCCGCCACGGGCCGAATCGGGCGTCGGCAGCGGCGGATCGCCGGCGCCGGCGATGGCGACCACGCGGCCGTCCGCGATGCCGATATCGGCGCGGACGCCCTCGCCGCCCCCGCCGTCGTAGAGGGTGCCGCCGCGGATCAACAGGTCGAGCGCCATCGTCTCCGTGCCTGCCGTCATCGCCGTGCTCCCCGCTGCGGCCGGTCGTTCAGCGCCGCAGGCGCATCGGTCGTCGCAGCCCGCCGAGCGGCGTGCGCACCACCTCGCGGATCGCCTCGACGAACGCCACTGTGGCGGCCTCGACCTCGGCCAAATCGCCGGTCAGGAAGGCGCCGCCGAAGTTCGTCTCCGAGGGCGGCGGGATATGCTTGGCCAGGCGCACGTCGGCGGCCTTGAGCGCGGCGTCCACGCCGACCATCGACTCCAGCGGCGGCGCGATCAGGTAGGCCATCGCGCTGCCCTCGGGCAGCCCCGCCTCGGCCGAGAGGTAGCGGCCGAGCTCGCCGATGCTGTGCGCCAGGAAGGCGGGCCCCTCGGTCTGCTCGAAGCGGCAGAACGCGACCTCGCGCAGGCCCTCGCGCAGCGCCCAGAGCGCCTCCTCGACGTGGTCGGGGTGCTCGCCGGCGACGACGCCGAGGACTTCGCCCGAGAGCGGCCCCGACGCGTGCGCGGCGCCGGCGTAGAACGAGCGGCCGAAGACGACGTCGACCTCGGCGGCTTTGGTGCAATGGTCGAGCGCGACGTAGAGCGCGTCGTCCGAGTCGCAGGTGACCAAGCCGAGCGAGCGGTGGCGATCGCGGTCCAGGCCGAGCGCTTCGGCGAACGACGGGTCACAGTTCGGGATCTGACGAACGGCCAGCAGCGAGGCCGGGATCGGCACCAGGCCCGGCGGCGTCGGCTCGACGCGCAGCCCGAGCAGGCGCGGCTCCGGCAGGCTCGAATCGCTCACGCGGCCCCCGCCGAAGTCAGGTTCACGCCGCCGCCGCCGGCCGCGAAGGTCCGCTTCATCAGGTCCGTGCAGAGCTTGGCGGCCTCTTCGGCGGGGATGCCGAGCGGACGGATATTGCTGATGCAATCCTTCTCGGCGTTGTCCTGCCCGAGCTTCGGCCCGAAGGCGGTGTAGATCGAGAGCGAGTCGCCAGTGCCCAGGCCGGGACGCTCGCCGACCAGGATGATGGTCGCGCGGCAGCCGAGCACGACGCCGATCTCGTCCTGCACGCCGATGCGCGCGCGGTGCACCATCAGCGGCTTGCCGAGCGAAAACCCGGCGGCCGAGAGCTCCTGCTGCAACGCCGGCAGCAGCGCCGGCCCGTTCGCCGTCAGCGCCCAGGCGGCGAGGCCGTCGCCCGCGATGATCTGGATGTCCGCGCCGCGGGTGCCCTCGGCCTCGAGCCGAGCGCGGCTGTCGGGGTGCAGGGCGCGGCCCTTGTCCGGGAAGGCGAGGTATTCGGCGTGGTCCTCGGCTTGGCTGAACAGCTCGATGCAGCCGAGCTCCGCGGCGAAGCCCTCGGGCAGCGTGGAGTGGACGGCGTCGAGCGCGACGGCGTGCTCGGCGCGCAGGCCGATCGCCTTGTCGGTCGGGTAGCGCGTGCCGACGCGGCCCTGCACGATGCGGGCCGGCGTGGCGGCCCGCATGGTCGCGAGCTCGGAGCGGCGGAAGGGGATGCCGTCGGCGGCGTTGCGTGGGCGACGGAAGCGCCAATCCTGCGGCAACTCGGCGGCGGGCGCTTTGCTCGAGGCGGCACCACCGGCGGGCTCGGCGACCTCGCCTCGCTCCTGCGGGGACTCGATGACCAGCTCGGGGATGCGGCGCTCACCGGGGGCCAGCGGCGCTTGCGGCGCGATGGCCGCGGCCTTGGCGGCGGCGACGGCGGCGGGACCGGCCGGGGCGCCGAGCTGCTGCAACACGGCGCGGACGACGGCGTCGAGCTGGTTCGGGTCGATCGCTGCTTTCGGCGTGCTCATGCCACCTCGTCCGCCGCGCAGAGCGCGGGCCGGCGGTGAGGGTAGCGCGGGCGCGCGCGGGCTTTCAACTCGCGTGCGCCCATCGCGATCGGAACGGACGCCTACTTCTTGGGCTGGCAGGTCTTCTTGTTCGAGCCGCCGACGCCGTTGCACTGCTCGTTGGTGCCGCAGTCGGTGTCGGCGGTGCAGGTGGCGCGGCAGACGTTGTTGCCGTCGGAGATCTGGGTGCAGATCGCGCCGTCGACGCACTCGCCCGCTGAGCCCGAGGTATCGCAGGAATCGCCGATCTCGGCCGAGGCGCAGCCGACGAGCGCGACCGTCGCCGCAAGCGTGAGCAGGGTCCGAATCGAAGCAGCGAGGCGAAGTGTCATCGAGGACTCCGTCGGGCCAGTGGCCCGGAAGGGGGGCGCAGACGCCGCCGAACCTCCCGGTCCGTGTCAAGGCGCTTGCAGTCCTCCGGCGGGCCGCCTAGCTTCGCGAGTGTCACCAACCCTCGCACGGATGTCGCCGATGCCGCTGGATGCGCGCCAGGATCTCGCCGAAGCGATCTCGGCCTTGACCGCCGCAGAGGTCGAGAGCCTCGCCGAGGCGTACCGCGCCAGCGTCGCGCGGATCGGGGCCTGGGAGCTCGACTTGCTCGCGGGGGGCGTTCGACTCTCGCCCGAGGCGCAGGCGCTCACGGGCCTGGAAGACGACGTCCCGCTCTTCGAATTGGCGCGGGACGCCGATGGACACCGCCGCGCTCGAGCGATTCGTGGCCCAGGTGCAGGGCGGTGCGGCCGCCGAGGTCGTGCTCGGCAGCGAACGGCACGGTCTGGTCGGGCGGCGCTTTCGACTCACGGCGCGGCCGGCGTTCGAGGGGCACGGCCACGCCGGACGGATCGACGGTACCGTCGCCGACGTGACCGTTGTCTCCAACGCGGCCCTGGCCCGCGCCCGGCTCGCTGCCGCCTTCGACGCGACCGACCAAGGCGTCTGCGTCACCGACGCAGCGCAACGCATCGTGCTGATCAACCCGGCGTTCACCACCATCACCGGCTATTCCGCCGCAGAGGAACGGCAAGCGGCCTTCGATCCTCGCCTCCGGTCGTCAGGACGCGACGTTCTACGCCGAGATGTGGCGAACCATCGAGGGCGTGGGGCGGTGGCCGACCGCCTGCGCGAGGCCGTGCGTGCGAGCGACCTGGTCGCTCGGATTGGTAGCTCGGGGGCGGCGACGCACGGCCGGGGGCAGAAGGGGGGAGCATGGAGGCAAGGACCGAACGCAGTGTCGTGATGGGCACGGACTACTCGGCGGCGTCGTTGCTCGCCTTGCCGTGGGCCGCGGCGTTCGCCGAGGCCTTGGGCGCACGGCTGACGGTCGTCCACGTCGGCCGCGCCCGCGAGACCGATCGCGGCGCAGAGGGCGAGTTCCGGGCTGCCATGGAGATCTTGGCGCTGCCCCCGCGCGTGCGCTCGCTGCTCGGCGAGCCTGCCGAGGCCCTGGTGCGGGCCGTGGAATCCGAAGACGCCGAGCTCCTCGTGGTCGCGCATCAGCCTGACCACGATGGAATCTTCGGGCGTTCGCTCAGCCTCGCGCTGATGCGACAGAGCGGCGTGCCGGTGTTGGCCGTCCACGTCCCGGCCGGCACCGAGGCCGTGCACGTCGCACCGCGCGCGATCCGCGAGGTCGTGCTCGGCATCGATCCGGAAGAGCTCGGGGCTGCCGCCGTGCTGCGGCTCGGACGATTCTGCGCGCGCGTGGGGGCGAGGCTCGTGCTGACGCGCGTGCTCGTCGACGGAAGCCGACGGGTCGAACCCGCCACCGGGCGCGTCGACCTGCAGCCCGGCCCGAATCACGCGGGCGCCGTCGAGGATGCCGGTCGACGGCTGCTCGCGCTCGGAGAGGCGCTGCCCGACACCGATTTGGCGGTGCGCGTGGTGGTGGCACCCTCGGCGGCGGCGGGTTTGGTCGCGCTGGCGATCGAGCGCGGCAGCGACCTGGTCTGCACCGTGGCGCGTGGTCGGGGACGGCTGGCGGCGGCGCTGCTCGGCAGCGCGACCGACGACGCCCTGCGCCTCTCGCCGCTGCCGGTGCTGGCCTATGGGCCGAACACTAGGCCGGAGCGGTCGTGAACACGCTGGCGTCGCCGGCGCGGCTGGTCAGCCGCCCGTTGCGCCACAGCCCACGCTCTTCCATCCACGCCTCGAATTCCGGCGCCGGCCGCAGGTGCAGCAGCTCGCGCAGCGCGGCGTTGTTGTGGAAGCTCGTGGTCGAGTAGTTGAGCATCACGTCGTCGCCCATCGGGATGCCCATCAGGTAGTTCACCCCCGCCATCGCGAGCAGCATCTCCAGGTTCTCCTGGTCGTTCTGGTCGGCGTTGGCGTGGTTGGTGTAGCAGGCGTCGCAGCCCATCGGGATGCCCATCAGCTTGCCCATGAAGTGGTCTTCGAGGCCGGCGCGGGTGATCTCCTTGCCGTCCGCGAGGTACTCGGGGCCGATGAAGCCGACCACGCTGTTGAGCAGGAACGGCTTGTAACGGCGGGCGAGGCCGTAGGCGCGGGCTTCCATCGTCACCTGGTCGGCGCCGTGGTGGGCGTTGGCCGAGAGCGCGGTGCCTTGTCCCGTCTCGAAGTACATCACGTTCGGGCCCTGCGCCGTGCCCTCGCGCAGGCCGAGATCCCAGGCTTCGTCGAGCAGCTTCACGCTGACGCCGAAGTTGCGGTTGGCACCCTCGCTGCCCGCGATCGATTGGAAGAGCAGGTCGCAGGGCGCGCCGCGCTCGATCGCCCGCATCTGGATGGTCAGGTGCGAGAGTACGCAATTCTGCGTCGGCACCCGGAAGCGCCGCATGAAGTCCTTGACCGCCTTGAGGATGTCGATGGTCGATTGGATCGAGCCGGTCGCCGGGTTGATGCCGATGACGGCGTCGCCGTTGCCGAAGCTGATGCCGTCGCGGACCGCGGCGAGGATGCCGTCGACGTCGTCGCGCGGGTGGTTGGGCTGCAGGCGGCTGGAGATGCGGCCGGTCAGGCCGAGCGTGTTGTTGCAGCGCACGACGACGCGGATCTTCTGGCCCGCCATGACCAGGTCCATGTTGGTCATCAGCTTGGCCACCGCGGCGGCCATCTCACCCGTCAATCCCATCGAGATCGCGGCGATCTGCTCGCCGCTCGTGTCGTGGTCCAAGATCCATTCGCGCAGCTCGGCGACGGTCCAGCTCGCCACCCGCCGGAACGCGACCTCGTCGAGATCGTCCTCGGTGACGCGCGTGACCTCGTCCTTGTCGTAGGGAGCCACGGGATGCTCGCGAAGTTCCTGCATCGTCAGGTTGGCGAGCACCCACTTCGCCGCCGCCATCTCGCGCATCGACCGCGGCGCCAGACCCGCCTGTCGGTCTCCCGCGCGCGGCTCGTTGGCTCGGGCGAGCACGTCCTTGACCGAGTCGAAGCGGAAGGTCTCGCCGTAGAGGGTGGTCGAGAGGGACGGGCTCGAGATGGACATGGCTCGCACTCCGCGTCGCCGCAGCCGGCGCGGGCGCGACCCTACCACCTCGTGGCCTAGGTGGGGAGGTCTTGCTGGCTCGGCGCCCGCCTGGGGCTCACGGCTACTTGTCGGTCGCGAACGAGACGCCGCACTCGCCGAGCTTCCCGTCGCATTCGCCAGCCTGCAGTTTCGGGTCGAGGCAAGCCTTGGCGGCGGCCCACTTCTCACCGCATTCGGCGCTCAGGCAGGCGTCGGCGTTGGATTGCAGCATCAGCGAGCCGATCATGCAGGTGGTCAGGCATTTCTGCGCGCCGAGCAAGCTGGTGGCGCACGACATGCCGGCGCAGGAGATGATCCGACTGATGGCGCAGGTGCCGCAATTCTTTGACGTCGCCTCGCAGGCGTAAATGCAGGCGGTCGGGCTGTCGCCGCAGCTCGCGGCGCACGAATCGAAGCCATAGCACGCCTTGCTGCCCTCGGGGGGCGCGGGCGCGTAGGGTTCGGACATGTCCAGGTAGAGCATGCACATCTCGTCGAACGATCCGTCGCCCCAGCTGACGTTGGTCGGTGTCTTGGGCTTGCCGTCGACCAGCGGCTGATTGCCGGGCGAGTTGTCGTAGACGCAGGAGATCTCCATGCCGTCGCCGTCCTTCAGCACCAGCGGTTTGTCGATGGGGCGGCCGTAGCCCATCTGCCAGCCGAAATCCCAATCCGGAATCGAGAGCGCGCACTCCTCGCTGCCGTCCTTGCGCGAGACGCGCGCCTCGAAGCGCTTGCCGAGCAGGTGCATGTGCGGCGACATCGAGTGGATGCGCACCTCGCCCTTGCCGTAGTAGCGGTACATCCGCTTGTGTATCGCCTCCTTCTCGCCGGCGGGGATGTTCAGCGACTCGATGATCAGCGGACGCGTCGCCAGCACGCGCTCGGGCGGCGTGGTGTCGGCGACCAGCTGCAGCGTGGTGATATCGGCCTCGGGCTTGCCGCCGGTCAGGTTGTAGTGAACCTGCATCACCACGCGGCTACCCTTGCCGATGCGCAGGGCGACCTCCTTGGGCAGCAAGCGCGGCGAGAGACCGGGTACCCACGCGGCGATCTGGTTCGGGAAGCCAGCCGAGAAGCCGAGGATGCCGCCCTTCTGCGAGGGCAGCGGGCCGCCGAAGCAGGTGTAGCCCGGGCCGGCCTCCTTCTTGTCGGCGGCCTCGGCGGTGGCGACCATCTCGCCCTCGAGCGCGTAGATGAGCACGTGGTGGACCTGCTTGTCGGTGCCGGGCAGGACCTGGGTGCCGCGCACGAAGAGCTCCTCGCTGGTGTCCAGATCGAGCAGGAAGCAGCGGTAGTCGTCGAGCTTGCCGGCGTCGGGCGTGTAGGCCTCGGGCATCGGCAGCGTGTGCGTCGGCGTCAGCTTGGGTTGCTCGGGCAGCGGCGTCGCGCCGGCGGCGTCGCCGAGCGGGCGCTTGGCGGTGATCCATTGCTCGAGGGTGTCGACCTCGCTCGGCGGCATCCGCAGCGAATGGGAGAACTCGCCGCAACCCTCGGCCGGCGGCCACGGCGGCATCGAGCCGGCCTTGATCGAGCCGAGCGCGGCGTTGCCCCAATCGGCCCACGCCTCGGCGCTGTCGAGGGCGAAGGGGGCGATACCGCCGTCGCGATGGCAGTTGGCGCAGCGGTTCATCACGATCGGCGCGACGTCGCGGTGCCAGGTCGGCGGCTCGGTGCGGGCCGCGTCGGCCGCGGCGGTGTCGGCGGCGCTCGCGCCATCGGTGCCGGCGCTGTCGCTGCCGTTGCCGCCGCTGCCGACGACCTCGCTGCCGTTGCCGCCGCCGCCGGTGTCGCAGTCGGTGCAGGCCGCCGTGGTGTCGGCGCCCGGGGCGCTCTCCTCACCGCATGCCGTGGCCAGCGCGAGCGCGCCGAGCAGGAGCGCGAGGGTTGATGTCGAAGTTCCGAGAAGCTGCCGCATCGAGTCCTCCTACGAGCCCCAGGGAGCCTACCGGCAACCGCGTGCCACTGCACGCGCAGAAGCGTGAAACTGCGCGAGCGTCGCGGGAATGGACGCTACCGGCCGGGGCGGCTCGGCGTCGGACGCGCGGGCGCCCGCGGTGGCGTCGCCGGCTTGGCGGTCGCAGCGGCCTTGGCGGCGGGCGTGGCGCGACCCTTGCCTGCGGCGAAGACGCGCGCCGTCGCCTCGTGCTGCACCTCGGTCGGGCGCGACCAGCCGCCACGCGAGGCGTCGCCGCCCTTGCCGAAGCCGAGCGTCAGAAGCGCCGCCGGGACCGCCTCGGCCTTGGCGTGCGCGCTCGGTACGACCTTGGCGGGCAGCCAGATCGAGCGGCTGTAGCTGTCCCAGGCGCCGTCGCTGCCGGCGTAGTTCCAGTCGATCCGATACAGGTACGAGAACGCCGGTTTTCCGGCCTCCCAGCGCGGCCGCAGCGCGACCACGGCGAGGCTCGGCGCCGCGTCGCTGTCGACCTCTTCGCCGTCCTGCTTGGCCTTGGCAGCGATGGCGGCGAGCGCCTGGGCGCGGCCGGCGGCGAGCGCCTGGGCGGCGTCGGCCGCGTGCAGGGCGGGGACGAGCTTGCCGCTGCGCAGGTCGAAGGCGAGCAGCGCGGCCGTCTCGCTGCCGTGGGCGCCGCCGCAGACGTACTCGAAGCGCTTGTCGGCGAGGTAGACGCGGTCGCCGACCTGACCGAGCACCTCGATGGTCCAATGCGCGCCGCCGTCCTCGCCGCCGATGGTCTCGTTGGGCTCGGCGAGCTGCACCACCTTGCCGCTGACGACGTCGTGCGCGGCGAGGACGTTGGCGACCGGGTTGCGTACGCATTTCGCCGGCGGCTTGGCCGGGTCGTAGTCGTCGCCGACGGTGTTGCCGACGCAATCGCAGTCGATGGTGCGGACCTTGCGCGGCGTCGGCTTGAACCACCAGACGCGGGCGCCGGCGGCGGCGACCAGACCGGGGACGCTGCCGCGCACGCTGGCTTTGCCCCCGCGGACCTCGATCAGTTGGGTCGTGCCGAGCTTCTCGCCCTTGGCTTGGTAGGCGAGCAGCAGCTCGGCGGCGCCAGCCATGCCGGGGAGCAGGAGCAGGGCTGCGAGCAGGGAGACGACGGGAACGGCGGAACGGGTGGACATGCAGGCCTCGTCGGGGCGGCGGCGCCGCCATCGGTCGTTCTGGCGAGCCACGCTAGTCGGGGGCCGCGGCGGTCACAAGGGGGGGTGGCGCTGCTGTCGGGTCCGCGATCCGTCAGGCTTGACGCTGGCCGCCCGACGTGCGACGTGGCGCCGCAGGCGCCAGCCTCGGCTCCCACGAACGAAGGTCCCCATGCGCACAGCCGTCCTCGTCGCCCCCTACGCGATGCCCAACACCCTCCGCTACGTCCTGGCGCTCTGCGAGCTGCCGGGCGTGCGGCCAGCGCTGATCTCGGCCGACCCGCCGCAGCGCTTCCCGGCCTCGATCCGCGAGCGCCTCGCCGCCTTCGAGACCGTCGCCGACCCGTTCGACGGCCGCGCGCTGGCCGCCGCCACCCGCCGCATCGCCGCCCGCACCGGCGGCGTCGACCGGCTGTTCGGCGTGCTCGAGCAGCTGCAGTTGCCCATCGCCGAGGCCCGCGATTGGGCCGGTGTTCCGGGCATGGGCGCCGAGGTGGTGCGCCGCTTCCGCGACAAATCCGAGATGAAGAAGGTGCTTCGCGCGGCGGGCGTGCCCTGCGCCCGTTACGCCCGGGTCGAGAAGCCCGAGGACGCCGTGCGCTTCGTCGGTGAGATCGGGCTGCCCGTCATCATCAAGCCGGTCGACGGCCTCGGCACCCGCGCGACCTTCCGCGTGCAGACCCGCGAGGAGCTCGACCACGCCCTGGCCGCGCTCCGTCCGAGCGCGCGCAACGTGTTGCAGGTCGAGGAGTTCCTGGTCGGTACCGAGCATTCGTTCGAGACCGTGTCGATCGCCGGCAAGCCGGTCTGGTCGAGCAGCACGGACTATATCCCCGGTCCGCTCGAGGTGATGGAGACGCCCTGGATCCAATATTGCGTGCTGCTGCCGCGCGAGACCGAGGGCATGGAGCGCTTCCGGGCGGTGAACCACGCCGCGCTCGAGGCGCTCGGCATGGGCACGGGCCTCTCGCACATGGAGTGGTTCCTGCGCCGCGACGGCAGCGTCGCGGTCAACGAGGTCGGCGCGCGCCCCCCCGGTGTGAACATCATGCCGTTGATGCGCTTTGCGCACGGCGTCGACTTCGTGCGCGCCTGGGTGCGGCTCATCGTGCTGGACCAATTCGACCCGCCCGCCCGCAAGCGGGCCGCTGGCGCCGCGTTCTTCCGTGGGCAGGGCAAGGGCAACCGCGTGGTCGCGGTGCACGGCGTGCGCGAGGCGCAGGAAGAGGTCGGTCGCTACGTCGTCGAGGCGACGATGCCCAAGGTCGGCCAGGCCCGCGCGGACGGCTACGAGGGCGAGGGCTTCGCCATCGTCGCGGCCGACACCACCGAAGAGGTGCGGCACGCGCTCGCTCGCCTCATCCGCAACGTCCGCGTCGAGCTGGGCTAGGGCCGGGACGCAGCGCCGCGATGTGCTTCGGTTGGTGGCGTGAGCGGCGGCGGCGCAAGCTGCTCGCCGGCCCGGTCGACCCGCGTTGGCGCGCTTGGTTGCAGGACGAGGTCGCGTTCTTCCCGAGAATGCCCGCCGCCGAGCAAGATCGGCTGCTCGATCTGGTCCGAATCTTCGTCGCCGAGACGCGCTTCGTCGCCGCCGCCGGTTTCGAGTTGAGCGAGCACCATCGCGTCGTCATCGCCGCGGCGATGGCGCGCCTCGCGCTCGGCCTCGGGCCCGAGGTCTACCGCGATTTGCGCAGCGTCGTCGTCTACCCGGACGCCTGGAAGAACGCCGCCCTCGGCGACGGCGCGATCCTCGGCGAGGCCCACGACTTCGGCGTCGTCGTGCTGTCGTGGAAGGACGTCGCCGGCGGCCTGCGCAACCCCGAGGACGGCCACGACACCGCCACGCACGAGTTCGCCCACGTCCTCGACGGCCTCGACGGTCGCTTCGACGGCGTGCCGCCGCGGCCGACACGCGCCGACGTCGCCGAATTCAGCCAGCTCGTGCGCCACCACCTCGGCCGGCTCCGCAAGGAGCGCAAGCCCGAACGCCGGGTGCTGCGCGCCTACGGGGCGACCAACGAAGCCGAGTTCTTCGCGGTCTCGACCGAGGCGTTCTTCGAGAAGCCGCGGCAGCTGCAGAAGCGCCTGCCCGAGCTCTATCAGGAGCTGTGCGAGCTCTACGGCGTCGACCCGGCGGCGTGGACGCGGACGCAGCACGGGCGTACCTTCGAGGCCCCCGACACCTCCACCGAATCCGCATGAGGAGCCCATCGATGCACGCACCTTCGCTCGACCCCTGCTTGGACCCCCGCACGCTCGCCGCCGGCCTCTCCGGCTTGCACCTGATCGACGGAGCGATGGTGCCCGCGGCCTCGGATCGCCGCTTCGAGGTGCACAACCCGGCGACGATGGAGGTCATCGGCGAGGCGGCCGAGGGCGACGAAGCCGATGTCGCGGCGGCGGTGGCGGCGGCCAAGGCGGCGCAGCCGGGCTGGGCAGCGATGCGGGCGCGGGATCGCGGCAAATTGGTCGCAGCCTGCGGGCAGAAGCTGCTCGCCCACGTCGAGGAGCTGGCGCGGTTGACCGCGCTCGAGACCGGCAAGGCGATCCGCACCGAGAGCCGCGTCGAGGCCGGCGTGCTGGCCGACGTCTTCACCTACTACGGCGGCTTGGGCGGTGAACTGAAGGGCGAGACGATCCCGTTCCACCCCGACCAGATCGTCTACACCACGCGCGAGCCGATCGGCGTGGTCGCCGCCATCATCCCGTGGAACGCGCCGCTGCTGCTGATGGCGCTGAAGATCGCGCCGGCCCTGGTCGCCGGCAACGCCGTCATCGTCAAATCGGCCGAAGAGGCGCCGTTCGGCGTGCTCCGCGTCGCGCAGATCATGGCCGAGGTCCTGCCCAAGGGCGTCTTCTCGCTGCTCTCGGGCGATGGCCCCGGCTGCGGCGGCCCGCTCGCGGGTCACCCCGGCATCGGCAAGTTGACGTTCACCGGCTCGGTCGAGACCGGCCGCATCATCGCTCACGCCGCGGCCGAGAAGCTGGTGCCCTGCACGCTCGAGCTCGGCGGCAAGTCGCCGATGATCGTGATGGACGACGCCGACATGGAGCTCGCCGTCGCCGGTGCGGTCGGCGGCATGCGCTTCACCCGCCAGGGTCAGAGCTGCACCGCGGCGTCGCGCATCTTCGTGCAACGCGGCGTGCTGCGCGGCTTCGTCGACGCGCTGCGGGCCAAGGTCGACGCGATGGTCATGGGCGATCCGCTCGACGAGGCCACCGATATCGGCACCATCATCTCGCCGCGGCAGAAGGCGACCGTCGAGCGCTACATCGGCATCGGCG
>JBEARB010000097.1:0-8165 GCA_041163625.1 Pseudomonadota bacterium
GTCGCCGTGCTGCAGCCGCAGGCCGGTTTCGCCGGTGTCTTGGTCTTCGATGCCGACGGCTGCCGCCCGAGCGTCGCCGGCGGCGAGGGCACCTTCCGCATCGATCGCGGGCCGGAATCGGACGTGCTGCGCGAGGCGCCGCGCCGCAGCTGCGAGGTCGCGGCGTGGTGGGAAGTCCTCGACGGACAAGCCGAGTTGGTCTGGCAGGTCGGCGAGCGGGAGGTCCGCAAATCGCTGCCCTTGCAGAGTGGCGAGACCGTCTTCGTCGCGATCCAAGGCGATTCGGCGGTCGTCGTGCCGGCACCGTCGACGCCGCTCGGCGACACCGCCGCTGCCGTCGCGCTCGCCAACCTCGGTGCGAGCCCCGCGGCGCTGGTCGTCGGCGGCGCGCGCAGCGACGTGCCGGCGGGGCAGGGCAGCAGCTGGGCGGTCGGTGGCGGAACGCTGCCCTCGATCGCGCTCGGCGAGGGCCTCGCTGAGCGTCTCGGGGTCGAGATCGGCGACGAGGTCCGCGCGGTCTCGCCGATGCGCGCCGATGGCGACGGCGGTCGCGGCGTCCGCGGCGCGGCCGGCCGCTTCCGCGTCAGCGCCGTGGTTCGCACGGGTTTCTACGACCACGATCAGCGCCTGGCGATCTGCGATTTCACCGCCGCACAGCGCTTCCTCGGGCGGGGCGACGTGGCGCGATGGGTCGATGTGCGCATCGCCGACCCCCTGCTCGCGAAGGCCGAGATCCCGCGCGCGCTGGCGGCGCTGGAGCCCGGCGACATGCACGACCTGCTGGTCGACGTCGCCGCGGTCCGCGATCGCCTCGAGCGCGTCCAATCCGAGCTGGTGCCGGGCCTGGAGGCCGTACCCGAGCCGCCGACCGCGCTCGCGCAGGTCGACAACTGGCTCGCCGGCGTCCGCGCCGCCCGCCAATCGCGCCGCAACGCCGGCGGCATGTACCGCATCCTCGATTGGGAGGAGATGAACCGGAACGTCTTCGACGCCGCGCGGATGCAGAAGGTCGCGATGTCGCTCTTCCCGTTCATCATCGTGCTGATCGCCGCGTTGAACGTGATCGGCACGCAAGCGGTCGTGGTGCACGAGCGCGCCCGCGACATCGCCATCCTGCGTGCGATGGGGGCCCGCCGCGGCGGCGTCGGCGCGATCTTCCTGGTGCAGGGCCTCGCCGTCGGTGTGGTGGGCACGGTGCTCGGCTTGGCGGTCGGCGGGCTGTGTTGCCTGCTGCTCGACGCGGTCGGCTATCCGCTCGACCCACACGTCTACCTCATCTCGCGCCTGCCGGTGCAGATCGAGGCGTTTCCCTTCGTGCTCGCCGGCGGCAGCGCGGTCCTGCTCTGCTTCGCCGCCGCCTGGTTCGCCGCCCGCCGCGCCGCAGAGCGGCCGCCCGTCGACGGATTGCGCCGCCTCGACTAGCCCCCGAATCGATGACCGCGGGGCCTCGCAGGCACCCGTTCGGGCATTCGCGCTTGTCACCGCGAGGCGCTGCGGGTATCACCGGCGCCGCCGCTCTCGGCCCGTGGAGTCTCGCAGTTGCATTCGAACCCGTCCGATCCGTCGATGCGTCCCTCGCTGCCGCGCCCGGCGCCGCTGCGTGAGGACCTGCGCGTGCGGCCGGCTCAGCACCTCCGGCTCGGCGCCCAGCTCGCCGCGGCGCGCAAGGAGCGCGGGCTGACGCTCGAGGCGATGTGTCGCGAGACGCGCCTCTCGCGCCAAGTCGTGCAGCAGATCGAAGACGACGCCTGGGACGCGCTCCCCGGCGACTTCTACGCGCGCGGCTTCGTGCGTCTGTACGCGGAGACGGTCGGGATGGACCCCGAAGCCGCCGTCGACGCCTACGACGCCCGCACCGCCGTCTTCTTCGAGCCCGACCCGATCGCGGTGCACGAGCCCGATTGGATGCGCCAGGCCAACGCGCCCGCCTCCCGCGGCCCTTCGCCGGCGCAGCTCTTCCTGCTCATCGTCACGGTCGCGACCATCGTGGTGTTCATGCTCGGCGTGCAGCGCAGCAAGCGCCCGCAGCAGGTCGCGGCGAACCCGGTCGTGACAGCGCCGGCGAGCGGTGCCACCGCGCTCGGCGGCGAAGGCGCCGGCGCTTCGGACGCCGGCCGCGCCGACGCCACCCGTCGCTGACGCCGGCCGCGCCGTCATGGCCGCTCCCGCCCGCACCTTCGTCGGCACCGTCCTGCGGCTGCAGCCGGTCGGCGATGCCGATCTGATCGTCAGCTTCCTCGGCCCGGAGGTGGGCCGCGTCGACGCCTTCGCGCGCAGCGCCCGCAGCAGCCTCAAGCGCTTCGGTGGCCGGCTCGAACTCTTCGTCGCCGGCGAGGCGCAGGTCCGCGACGGCCGCGGCCGATTGCCCACGCTGCTCGGTCTGCACCGGCACGGTGAGCTCCTCGGGGGCGAGGTCGACTATCCCCGCTTGGCCCTGGCGAGCCTGGTGGCGGAGTTGGCGCTGTGCGCCGCGCAACCCGATCACCCCGATCGCGCGTTGCACGATTGGCTGCTCGATGCACTCGCGATGGCCCGCGCGTTTCCCGCCGACGCCCTGCGCGAGGCGCGCCTCGGTGTCGAACTCGGCTGGCTCGATGCGCTCGGCACGCTGCCGCCGCTGGGCTACTGCGGGGGGTGCGGCGGCCCGGTCGACTCCGGTCTGAGCTGGAACGCCTCCCACGACGGCGCCCGTTGCCGTTCGTGCAGCCCGATGGGGGCGGCCCACCTCGACGCGCGCGACGTCTCGGCCCTGCTCGCCGCGCGCAGTGGCACGCTGCGCCCGGGCGGGCCTCGCCTGTCGGCCGCCGCCGCCCGGCTCCTGCACGAGCGGACGGCGGGCCTGCTCGGGGACCACTTGAGCCGACCGCCTCGCAGCGCCGAGGCGCTCTCGGCGCTTGCCGGCCGCCAGGGCATGTGCTAAATCGCGCGCCCCCGACCCCGAGGTGGAGTCGGACAACGACGCACGCTCCCACGATGCCTACGCCCCAATCGGCCGATGCATCAGGGTTCCGTGCCCGGACTGCCGTCAGTGTTGCGGTCCGGGTGCCCGGGAGCGGAGGTCCAACGGAGCCAGAGCAATGAGCAACATTTCGATCAAGGACATGCTGGAGGCCGGTGCGCACTTCGGCCACCAGACCCGCCGCTGGAACCCGAAGATGCGCCCGTTCATCTACGGCGCGCGCAACGGCGTTCACATCCTGAACCTGGGCAAGACCGCCCGCCTGTTCAAGGACGCCACCAACTTCATCTCGCGCACCACCGCGCGCGGCGACCAGGTCCTGTTCGTCGCCACCAAGCGCCAGGCGCGTGAGATCGTCCGCGAAGAGGCCGTCCGCTCGAACATGCCGGTGGTCGACCACCGCTGGCTCGGCGGCACGCTGACCAACTTCAAGACCGTCCGCACCAGCATCGAGAAGCTGGCCGAGCTCGAGCACAAGCTCTCGCCCGAGATGGCCGTTCGCCTTCCCAAGAAGGAAGTCGCGATGCTGCGCAAGGAGCACGAGAAGCTCGAGCGCAACCTCGGCGGTCTGCGCAACATGCCGAAGATGCCCGGCGCGATCTTCGTGGTCGATCCGGTGCAGGAGCACATCGCCATCGCCGAGGCGCGTCGCCTCAACATCCCGGTGATCGCGCTCATCGACACCAACGGTGATCCCGACATCGTCGACTACCCGATCCCGGCCAACGACGACGCGATGCGCTCGATCCGCCTCTTCGTCGCCGGCGCCGCCGACGCCTGCCTCGCCGGCGTCGCCGCGGGCAAGGCTGCCTTCGCCAAGGACTTCGACGGCGTCGTCGGTGCTGCCGCCGCGGACACCTCGAAGGTCGACGTGGTCGTCAAGCCGAGCCGCAAGGTCGAGGACGAGATCGTCGCCGAGGCCGAGGCCGAGGTCGAGGCCGGCACGGACGCCGACGCGGCCGCCGAGTAAGCACACACGAAATGGCGCCCTCCGGGCTGCCAGGGAGATCGAAACATGGCCGAGATCACGGCGAAGATGGTCAAGGAGCTGCGCGACACCACGGGCGCTCCGATGGGCGACTGCAAGAAGGCGCTCACCGAGTCCGACGGCGACATGAAGGCCGCTATCGAGTGGCTGCAGAAGAAGTCGGCCGCGACGGCTACCAAGAAGGCGGGTCGCGCCGCTGCCGAGGGCATGATCGGCACCTACGTCCACCACGACGGTCGCACCGGCGTGTTGGTCGAGGTCAACGCCGAGACGGACTTCGTTGCCAAGAACGAGTCCTTCCAGCAGTTCGCCCGCGACGTCGCGATGCAGATCGCGGCGCTCTCGCCGCAGTACGTCAGCCCCTCGGAGATTCCGGCGGACCAGCTGGCCACGCAGCGCGAGATCTTCGAGGCGCAGGTCCGCGAGCTCGGCAAGCCCGAGAACCTGGTCCCGCGCATCGCCGAGGGCAAGCTCAAGGCGTGGTACGGCGAGATCTGCCTCCTCGAGCAGGCGTTCGTGAAGGACGACAAGGGCCGTTCGGTCCAGCAGGTCCTGACCGAGCTCATCGGCAAGATCGGCGAGAACATCGTCATCCGCCGCTTCGTGCGTTTCGAGCTCGGTGAGGGGCTCGAGAAGCGCGAGGACGACTTCGCGGCCGAGGTCGCCCGGATGGCCGGCGCCTAGCCGATCCGTCCTGCACGGGCCCAGGCGGCCCGCGGCGCTCCGGCACCGCGGGCCGCCGTCGTTTTGGCTCCTGCCTTGCCCCGCGGGCCGGCGGTGGTGTACACCGCGCACGCCCTCGCCCCCATCCGGGGCGACGGCCGAGCGGTGCCCAGACGCCGCGGGAGGCCCCCGATGCCGCGCTACCGACGCATCCTTCTCAAACTCTCGGGCGAGGCGCTCGCCGGCGAAGCGGGCTACGGCATCGACCCGACCACGCTCGACCGCATCGCTGCCGAGGTCGTCGCCGTCCAGAAAGAGGGCGTCGAGGTCTCGATCGTCATCGGGGGTGGCAACATCTTCCGTGGCGTCGCCGGCGCGGCGAGCGGCATGGACCGCGCCACCGCCGACTACATGGGTATGCTCGCCACTGCCATGAATTCCCTGGCGATCCAGGACGCGATCGAGAAGCTCGGCGTCGAGACGCGCGTCATCAGCGCGATCACGATGCGGCAGATCTGCGAGCCCTACATCCGCCGCCGCGCGATCCGCCACCTCGAGCTCGGCCGCGTCATCATCTTCGCGACCGGTACCGGCAACCCCTACTTCACCACCGACACCGCGGCCGCCCTCCGCGCCAAGGAGATGGGCTGCGAGGTCATCCTCAAGGCCACCAAGGTCGACGGCATTTACGACGCCGACCCGAAGAAGGTGAAGGACGCGCGCATGCTGGCCGAGGTCAGCCACCACGAGGCGCTCTCGCGTCGCCTCAAGGTGATGGACGCGACGGCGCTCTCGCTCTGCATGGAGACCGATCTGCCGATCGTCGTCTTCAACCTCGGCGTGGCCGGCAATATCGGCCGCGTCGTCGGGGGGGAGCGCGTCGGAACGCTGGTCCACTCCGCCGCGCCGGAAGGCCAGCTCGTGACGCCGACGGCCACGGCCTAGCCCGAACCCGCAACGACTCAGGAGAGCCCCATGATCGACGAGATCCTCGCTGACGCCGACGACCACTTCGAGAAGGCCTTCGACGCGTTCCGCCGCGAAGCCGCGAAGCTCCGCACCGGCCGTGCCCACCCGACGCTGCTCGACGGCATGCGCATCGAGTACTACGGCACGCCGACGCCGCTCTCGCAGCTCGCCAACATCTCGGTCGTCGACGCACGCTTGCTGCAGATCAAGCCGTGGGAGCGCACGCTCTGCAACACCATCGAGAAGGCGATCCTGCAGAGCGATCTCGGTCTGACCCCGAACAACCGCGGCGACGTCATCCTGCTGCCGGTGCCGGCGCTGACCGGTGAGCGCCGTCGCGAGCTGGTCAAGGTGCTCAAGTCCGAGGGCGAGAAGGCCAAGGTCAGCATGCGCCAGGGGCGCCGCGACGCCCTCGACCTCATCGACACCATCGAGGACATGAGCGAGGACGATCTGACCCGCGGTCGCAAGGCCGTGCAGGACCGCCTCGACGCTGCGATCAAGCGCATCGACACCTACGTCGTCGAGAAAGAAGCCGAGATCACCGCCGGCCCGTGAGGCCGCGGATTCTCCGGGTCAGCCGTCTCGCGCCAGCGCCCCGAGGTGGGCGCACGTCTCGGCCAACCACCCGGACTCATCGACGCCGCAAGCGCGCATGAACGCGTCCGCGAAGCTGCGACCACTCCGCATCTCGCGCGCGAGCGCGTGCAGGCTGCGGATACCGTATCGCTCGAACCACGCATCGAAGAGCGTCGCGGCCACGTCGTAGACGGCCAGCCCCGCGCGCGCGATCGCCGCCGCGTCGGCGTGTGCCAACGCGAGCCAGTCCGGGCGCGCCGCCGCCTCGATCCGTCGGCGCCCGTCCGGTCGCCCCTCGCTCGCTACGACGGCCATGCCTTCGCGGAACCAACACGGCAGCGCGACCGGCGTCTGCCGTCCGGCCGGCGAGCAGCGCTGGAAGAGCAGGGCGTGTGCCAGCTCGTGCGCGAGCACCCGGACAATTTCGTGATCGCCCGGCGGGGTGGTCCAGCGCTCCGGCGCCAACAGCGCGATCGCCTCGCCGGTGGCCGCTGCGTGCAACACCCCGTCGGTCGGCCCGCCGGCGAGCAGCCGCAAGGCGTCGACGCTTTCGGCGCTGCGCACACGCACGGGACCGACGAAGCGTCCCCACGGCGCCAACAACGCCGCGATCCCGTCGAGCTCCCGCTCGAGCAGCGCGCGAATTCTCGGATGGAGTTCGGCCGCGAGCTGCAGGTTCAGGCCACCAGAGGCCCGGAGGTGCAGCGCCTGCGGCGGATCAGTCGAGGGCACCGCCGTCCCGAACGGCGATCGGCGGGGGGGAGCCGTGAATCGCGGACGTGTGGCTGCCGGCACCCTCGGGCTCGACGACCGGGAGCGTGCGCTCACTCGGGGCGTCGAGCTGGCCCGGGAAGCAGCCAGCCAGCAATGCGAGGCCGGCGAACAGGGCGGCGGCGAGGAAACGGCGCTGGTGGCTCGACTGCAACATCTTGCACTCCGTGGCGGGCGTCGCGGGCCCGGCGCAGCGATGGTAGCATCCGGCCCCCGCCGCGCAAGAATGCGGCTCGAGGAAGCGATGTCCGAACGCGAGCGCCCCGACCTCCCCCGCATCGGCGTGACCCCCGGCGACGCCGCAGGTGTCGGTCCAGAGGTCGTCGGAGCCGCGCTCGCCGGCCTGCCCGAGGACGTCGAGGCCGTGCTCTTCGCCACGGACCCAGTGCGCGCCGCGATCGTCCGCGCGTGCCACGCGGCGGGAGGGGACGAGCGCCGCCTGCAATTCGTCGCGCTGCCCGCCGCCGGCGAACCGGCGATACCGGGCCAGAGCTCTCCGAACAGCCGGCTCGACGCCTACCACGCCCTCGACGCCCTCGCCGACGCCGCGAGCACGGGGACCATCGACGCGATGCTGACTGGCCCCGTCCCCAAGGCCGTCTTCGCGCACCTGCCCGCGCCGCCGCCCGGCCAGACCGAATTCCTCGCCGGGCGGCTCGCCGCGCCGCGCCACGCGATGATGCTGGCCGGGCCCCGCCTGCGCGTCGTGCCGGTGACGACGCACGTCCCGCTGCGTGAGGTCGCGAGCCGTCTGAGTGTTGAGGCCATCGTCGACGCGACCCTCGCGGCCAGTGTCGAGCTGCGCTGCGTCTACGGCATCGCCGCGCCGAGGATCGGCGTCTGTGGCTTGAATCCGCACGCTGGCGAGGGCGGGCGCATCGGCGACGAAGAGGCGCGCGTCGTCGCGCCTGCGGTCGCGGTGCTGCAGCGCGCCGGCCTCGACGTGCGCGGGCCGCTGCCGGCCGACACCGCCTTCCGCGACGGTTACCATGATGGCCTCGACCTCGTCGTCGCCATGTACCACGACCAGGCGCTCGGGCCGCTGAAGACCGTGCACTTCGCCGAGGCCGTCAACTTCACCTGCGGGCTACCGGTGCCGCGCCTCTCGCCCGATCATGGCACCGCCTACGATATCGCCGGCAAGGGCGTCGCCGAGGCCGACAGCACCGCGCTCGCCCTGCGCCTGGCCTGTGCCGCCGCGCGCGCCCGTGGTCCGCGCAGGGCCGCGCTCGCCGC
>JBEARB010000098.1:0-13251 GCA_041163625.1 Pseudomonadota bacterium
CGCCGGACTGCCCGATCGGCTACCGCGCCTTCCCGCCGGACGCCGGCGCGGCGGCGAAATGCGTGGTCGACGGCGGGATGCAATGCGCGCCGTGCAGCAGCGACGCGGATTGCCTCGGCGGCCGCTGCGCGAACGTCGACGGCGAGGGCCCGTTCTGCCTGATTCCCTGCGATCTCGAGCTCGGTGACAGCTGCCCCGACGGCAGCACCTGCACGCCCGAATCCGACGGCGGCAGCGCGCTCTGCCGCGCCGACAACGGCTCCTGCTCCTGCGGCCCCAACAACCTGGGCGCCGCCCGCGCCTGCATCTCTCCGGCCTCGGGCTGCGAGGGCGAGCAGCGCTGCGCCGCCGGCGGCTGGGACCTCTGCGACGCGCCGGCGGCGACCGAAGAGGCGTGCAACGGCGTCGACGACGATTGCGATACCCAGATCGACGAGGGCCTGACGGCGCCGTTCTCGTGCACCCACACCGGCGAATTCGGCACCTGCCCCGGCCAAGCCAGCTGCGAGGGCACCGCCGGCTGGGTCTGCGACGCGCCCGCCGCCGTCGCCGAGGCCTGCAACGGGCAGGACGACGATTGCGACGGCCAGACCGACGAGGACTTCCAGCAGGACGGCGTGTACGCCAGCGACGCGCATTGCGGCGTCTGCGGCAACGACTGCACCGGCAAGGTCGAGCACGGCACCGCCGCCTGCGACGGCACCGCGCTGCCGCCCTTCTGCGCCGTCGCGGCCTGCGAGCCAGGCTACGTCCAGCAGGGCAACGCCTGCGTGCCCAAGACCGTCGGCGCCTGCGACCCGTGCGAGGTCGACACCGACTGTGGCGTCGTCGGCGCCTGCCTCGCCACCGGCAAGAAGGGCTTGCCCGCCAAGGTCTGCCTGCTCGCCTGCGACGCCAAGGGCGGCTGCCCCACGGGGCTCGGCTGCCAGACCGTCGCCGGCGCCAAGCGATGCGTACCGACCGAGCCGACCTGCACCTGCGGGCCCGAGAACGCGGGCGCCAAGCGCGCATGCAGCAAGAGCAGCAGCGCCGGCACCTGCGGCGGCGAGGAGACCTGCGTGCCCGACCAAGGCTGGGTCGGCTGCAGCGCCCCGGCGCCGCAACTCGAGACCTGCAACGGCAAGGACGACGATTGCGACGGCGCGGTCGACGAGTCGGCCGGCGGCGGGGTGGACTGCCCGATCACCAACCCCTTCGGCAGCTGCACCGGCAAGACCGTCTGCACCGGCACCGGCGGCCTGCTCTGCCAGGGCGAGGCCGCGCAGGCCGACGTCTGCAACGGCGTCGACGACGATTGCGACGGCCAGACCGACGAGGGCGCGCTCGATGCGGCCACCGGCACCTACCACTCGCTGCTGCACTGTGGCGGCTGCTACCAAGCCTGCCCGCAGCCGACCGCGGCGCATTCGACGGCGATCTGCGACGACGCGGCCGACAACGGCGCCGGCGGCAAACCGACCTGCGCGGTCGCCTGCGAGGCCGGCTGGACCGACGCCAACGGCAACCTCGGCGACGGCTGCGAGTGCAAGACCGGCGCGACCGACGACGTGCCCGGCGGCGGCGACGACAACTGCGACGGCGTCGACGGCAACGCGGCCGAGGCCATCTTCGTCGCGAAATGGGGCAACGACCTCTGGGACGGCACGCCGCAGATGCCGCTCGCGACCATCGAGACCGGCATCGCCAGGGCGGTGCAGAAGGGCAAGCGCGACGTCTACGTCGGCGCCGGCGCGTTCACCGAGCAGCTGGTGCTCGCGGCGGGCGTCAGCGTCTGGGGCGGCTTCGCGCCGGACTTCGGCAGCCGCGACGCGACGGTCTACGAGACGATCGTGACGCCGCCAGCGAGCGCCGGTGCAGCGGCCGGCAGCGCCGTGACGACCGTGACCTGCAAGGCGATCACCGGCGCGGGCAACAAGACCCGCATCGACGGGCTGACGCTGCTCGGCGGCGCGCCCAAGGGCGCCGGCGCGTCGAGCTACGTGGTTCGCAGCGAGGGCTGCGACGCGCGCTTGGAGATCCGCGATTGCCGCATCGTCGCCGGCAACGGCGGGCGCGGCGCGGACGGCACGCCCGGCGGCAACGGCGTCCCCGGCGTCGCCGGCGCGGCAGGCCTGCTCGCGGGCGATATCGGTCACCCGAAATGCGGATTCGGCGACTACAAGCTCGGCGGCGTCGGCGGCAAGCGCACCTGCGGCAGCGTCGACGTCAGCGGAGGCACGGGCGGCACCTCGATCTGTCCGGACTTCCACGAGAAGCTCAAACCGCCGCAGTGTCCGCTCTTCGGCGGCGGCGGCGGCCAGAGCCAGAGCAACGATCCGCTCGCGCGCGGGCAGACCGGCAAGGGCGGCGGCCAGCTCGCCGGCAACCCGGGCCAGGGCGGCGCGCCGGGCGCCGACGCCTACACCGAGCCCTTCGACGGCAAGCAGACCAACTGCGACAACAAGAACTACAGCTGCGAGAGCTGCCTGGTGCCGCTCGCGGTACGCACTGGCGGCACCGGCGGCGCCGGCAAGTCGGGCACCGCGGGCGCGGGCGGCGGCGGCGGCAACGGCGGCAGCCCTTCGGCCACCGGTTGGAGCGGCAACGTGGGCAAGGCCGGCGCGGACGGCGACCACGGCGGCGGCGGCGGCGGCGGCGGTTCGGGCGGCGGCGTCGAGACCATCGCCTGCGTCGACATCGCCGGCTACGACGATATCGGCGGCTCGGGCGGCGGCGGCGGCTCGGGCGGCTGTGGCGGCTCGGGCGGCAGCGGCGGTGGCGCGGGCGGCGCCTCGTTCGGCGTCTACGTCTGGCTCGGCAGCGGCGCGAACCCGCCGGTGCTGGTCGGCAACACGATCCTCGGCGGCGTCGGCGGCGACGGCGGCGACGGCGGCGCGGGCGGCTGGGGCGGCCCCGGCGCGCCGGGCGGCCCCGGCGGCGATGGTACGCCCGAGGTCGAGATCTCCGGCTGCGCCCCCGAGGGCGGCGAGGGCGGCGACGGCGGCGACGGCGGCTCGGGCGGTGGCGGCGGCGGCGGCGCGGGCGGCCCGGCGATGTTGGTGGCGGCCAAGGGCGTGCCGACGACCTGGCCCGCCGAGGTCGCCGGCAAGAACAAGCTCGACAAGCTCGGCCTGCCGGGCGCGGGCGGCGCGGGCGGCGCCGGCGCACCCGGCACCGGCAAGAGCGGCGCTGCGGGTGAGCAGGCGCTGGTGCGGAGGTGGCCATGAACGCGCGCGACTTCTCGTGGTCGGCGCGCGTCGCCGGCCTGCTCTTCACCTCGATCCTCGCGACGGCCTGCTCGACCCCCGACGAGGCGGTGGGCACCGACACCGGCTCGGGCAATCAAGACATCTTCGGTGACGGCGCCATCGACGCGACCGTCTCGAACGAATGCTTCCCGGTTTGCCTGCCGGGCTACGTCTGCGCGCAGCCGGATCCGACGCAATCGGCCCGCTGCATGGTGGACCCGGCCCGCGCCTGTGCGCCGTGCAGCACCGACGTCACCTGCCTCGGCGGGCGCTGCGAGGCGATCCCGGACGAGGGCAACTTCTGCCTGATCCCCTGTGATCCGGCGCGCTCGCATTGTCCGACCGGCTTTGCCTGCGAGGCGAGCGAGGGCATCGCCGAGGGCGGCCTGTGTCGGCCGAACGCGGGCAGCTGCACCTGCTACCCCGACGTCTACGAGAGCAAGCGCAGCTGCGACGCCGGCGAGGACGGTCCGTGCGGCGCCGAGCAGACCTGCGGCGCGCAAGGCTGGTCGGCCTGCACACCGATCCCCGTGCAGGCCGAGATCTGCAACGGCGAGGACGACGACTGCGACGGCAGCGTCGACGAAGACGGCACGCCCGACGGCCTGTGCACCATCAGCAACACCTTCGGCACCTGCACCGGCGCCTATGTCTGTGACGGCGAGACCGGCGTGCGTTGCGCCGCCGAGACGCCTGCCGAGGAGATCTGCGACGGCGTCGACAACGATTGCGACGGCACCACCGACGAGCCCTGGCGCCAAGGCGAGTTCACCATCGCCGACCAGCACTGCGGCGTCTGCGGCAACGATTGCAACGGCGTCTTCGCGCACGCCACCGGCATCTGCGACGCCGGCACCTCGCCGCCGCATTGCGCGATCGGTGAGTGCGAGCAGGGCTACCGCAAAGAGCAGGTGGCCGACGCGACCAAGCCCTCGGGCTTCGCGACCGTCTGCGCGCCGATTCCGCCGGATCCCTGCGGCGCTTGCGCGACCGACGCCGATTGCGCCGCCGGCTACGCCTGCCGAGCCGTGACCGGCGCCGACACCGGCGTCAGCGGCACCAAGCATTGTGCCCCGACCTGCGCCGGCGGCTGCCCGACCGGCTTCGCCTGCCAATCCGGCCGCTGTAGCCCGCAGACCGGCGCCTGCTCGTGCACCGAGAAGCAGATCGGCCAAGATCGGGCCTGCGCCATCGCCAACGACCTCGGCACCTGCGTCGGCAGCCAGACCTGCACCGCCGCCGGCTGGGGCAGCTGCCAGGGCAAATCGCCGGCCGCCGACGTCTGCAACGGCGTCGACGACGATTGCGACGGCGAGATCGACGAGTCCGCCGGCGCCGGCGAGACCTGCGCCTTCACCAACAGCTTCGGCACCTGCCCCGGCGTGCTCGGCTGCTTCGGCGGCGCCGGCAGCCTGTGTCTCGGCACCGCCCCGGCCGAGGACGTCTGCAACGGCAAGGACGACGACTGCGACGGCGCCACCGACCAGGGCTACCTCGACGCGGCCAGCGGGCTGTACCTGCACCCGCAGCATTGCGGCGCCTGCAACCAGCCCTGCCCGCAGAGCTTCGGCCCGCACGCCTTCGCCCAATGCACGGCGAGCAAGGGGCTCGCGAGCTGCGGCATGGGCTGCGACGACGGCTGGGTCGACGTCGACGGCGCCGGCTGGAACGGCTGCGAGTGCAAGAAGCTCAGCGAGACCGACGAGCCCGGCGGCGGCGACGACAACTGCGACGGCGTCGACGGCATCGCGGACGACGCCATCTTCGTCGCCACCGACGGCAGCGACAGCTTCCCCGGCACCCGCACCCAGCCGGTGCGGACCGTCGGCAAAGGCCTCGAGCTCGCCGTGAAGAAGGACAAGCGCGACGTCTACGTCGCCGGTGGCAGCTACGCCGGCGAGGTCGAACTCGCCGACGGCAAGCGCGTCTTCGGCGGCTTCGCCAAGGGCTTCGGCAAGCGCGACGCGAAGACGTGGGAGAGCGTGCTGCTCGGCACCAGCGACCCGATCGAAGACGCGGTCGCGGTGCGCTGCGAAGGGATCGCCGGCGAAGGCGACGCGACGCGGCTCGACGGCTTCACCGTCGTCGCGGCCGACGCGACCGCCAAGGGCCGCTCCAGCGTGGCGCTGCGCAGCGTGGGCTGCGGGGCGCGGGTGGCGTTGGTGGCGCTGCGCCTGCAGGCCGGCGACGGCGCGCCCGGCGTGGCCGGCAACGCGGGCGGCGACGGCAGCAACGGCACGCCCGGCGGCAGCGGCAAGCTCGCCAAGGACATCGGCCACAAGACCTGCGTCGCCAGTGACCACAACAAGGGCGGCGCCGGCGGCCAGCGCACCTGCAGCGGCGACGGCGCGACGGTCGACGTCTCCGGTGGCGCCGGCGGCGACGCCATCTGCCCGGACTTCCACGACGACATCGACCCGCCGCTCTGCGCCGTCGACGCCGATTGGAAGCAGACGCACAAGAGCGCCGAGCTCGGCAAGAACGGCAAAGGCAGCAAGGCCGGCAAGGGTGGCACCGCCGGCTGGGACAGCACCATCGAGCCGATGGACGGCAAGCTGACCAAGTGCAAGGCCGACTTCGAGGGCTGCATCAAATGCGAGACCGGTGACCACAAGAACACCGGCACCTCGGGCACCGACGGCGACGACGGCACGACCGGCAACGCCGGCGCGGCGCAGACCAGCGTGGGCGCGGCCGTCGCCGCGAGCTTCGAGCCGCCGACCGGCGGCGCGGGCGGAAACGGTGGCCACGGCAGCGGTGGCGGCGGCGGCGGCGCGGCCGGCGGCATCGAGGTGATCGGCTGCCAGCAGAACGCCGGCTTCACCGATATCGGCGGCTCGGGTGGCGGCGGCGGCGCGGGCGGCTGCGGCGGGCGCGGCGGCAAGGGTGGCCAGGGCGGCGGCGCGAGCGTGGCGCTCTGGGTGGCGCCGGCCACGGGCGGCGCGATCCCGACCGTCTCGGGCCTGGTGCTGATCGGCGGCACCGGCGGCGCGGGCGGTGCAGGCGGCGCGGGCGGCCTCGGCGGCTTCGGCGGCTTCGGCGGCGGCGCCGGTCAGGGCAGCCCCGGCCAATCCAAGACCTTCTGCACCGTGCGCGGCGGCAACGGCGGCGGCGGCGGCAACGGCGGTCACGGCGGCGGTGGCGCGGGCGGCCGCGGCGGCCCGAGCTGGCTGTTGGCGACGGTGTCGATGCCCAAGGCCGGCCTGACGGCGCTCGAGCAGGGCGTGACCTACCAGACGCTCGGCGTCGGCGGCCCCGGTGGCCCCGGTGGCAGCTCGGCGGGCAAGGCTGGCAACGCTGGTGCCAAGGGCGTCGCGGCCAACCTGAAAGCCTTCCCGTAGCGACAGGCGGCCCCTAGCCGACCGTGCGGACTTGCGCCATTCTCGCGCCGGATCTGCCCTTCGGATCATCGAGGCCACCATGAGCGCGCCGCACGTCGTCTTCGTCGCCCCCTTCTTCCGCGAGGCCACCGTCCGCTTCGTGCACGCGGTCGCCGCGTTGCCCGGCGTACGAACCACGCTGATCCACCAAGAGCCCCGCGGCGCCCTGCCCGCAGCGACGCGCAAGCTGCTCACCGATGCGGTGCAGGTCGGCGACGCGCTCGACGCCCAACACATCGCCGACGCCACCCGCGTCCTCGCCGGCCGCCACGGCAAGCCGCACCGCCTGCTCGCCACGCTCGAGCAGCTGCAGGTGCCGGTCGCCGAGGTCCGCGAGCTGCTCGGCATCCCCGGCCACGGCGTGCAGACCGCCAACAACTTCCGCGACAAGGGCCGGATGAAGGACGTGCTCAACGCCGCCGGCCTGCCGGTGGCGCGCCACGCGCAGGTCCGTGACGTCGCCGAAGCGCGCGCTTTCGTGCGTCGCGTCGGGCTGCCCGTGGTGGTCAAGCCGCCGGCGGGCGCCGGCTCGATCGCGACTTGGCGCTGCGATCGCGACGACCAGCTCGAGGCCGCCCTCGCCGCCGCCCGCGTCGGACCGGCTCGTCCGGCGCAGGTCGAAGAGTTCGTGCTCGGCCTCGAGCGCAGCTTCGAGGTGGTCAGCGTGGCGGGCCAGCCGGTCTGGCATTCGCTGTGCTGGTACGATCCGCGTCCGCTCGAGGTGCTGCAGCAGCCCTGGGTGCAGTGGACGGTGACGCTGCCGCGCGAGATCGATGATTCCGCCTACGACGAGGTCCGCCGCGTCGGTTTTGCCGCGCTGCAGGCGCTCGGCATGCAGACCGGGATCTCACATATGGAGTGGTTCCGGCGCCGCGACGGCAGCGTCTGCATCAACGAGATCGCCGCGCGCCCGCCCGGCGCCAATATCGTGCGGCTGAACACACTCGCCTTCGAGCGCGATTTCTTCACCGCCTGGGCCGACACCGTGGTGCACGACCGCTTCACCCCGCCGCGCCAGCGCTGGGCTGCGGGCGCGGCCTTCTTGCGCGGCCAGGGTCGACCAGGCGGTCGCGTCGTGCGCCTGCACGGCCTGGACGCGGCGCAGCGCGAGATCGGCCGCTACGTCGTCGAGACCCGCCTGCCGCAGATCGGCGCCCCGCAAGCCAGCGGCTACGAGGGCGAAGGCTGGGTGCTGGTGCGTGCCGAGACGACCGCCGAAGTGCAGCACGCGCTCTCGCGCCTGATCAGCCTGGTCCGCGTCGAGCTCGGCTGAGCGCCGAGGCCACACACCACCGCGACCCGCTGGCCCCCTTTGCGGGAGCCGTGCGCCTTCGCTACGATCCCGGGGCGAGTCTTCCGCTTTCACGGTCATCCCCTCGCGCGTCGGAGCCCGCCCCATGGCCGCATTCGCCCGCGTTCTCTCCCTCCTCGCCCTGGTGTTCGTCGTCTCGGCGTGCTCGATCGACGGGCCGTCCGACGACACCGGCGGCGGCACGCCGCAGGACACCGGCGGCGCCCAAGACGTCCTCGACGCCGAGGAAGACACCGGCGGCGGCCTGCCCGACATCAGCATCGACCTGGGCGGTGGCGGCACCGACGCGGAGGTGGAGGACGCGACCGACGGCGGCGACGCCGACGCGACGGACGGTGCCGACAGCGCCGACATCGACGCGGTCGACGTCCCCGGCGACACCACGAGCAGCGGCATCTCCTGCACGCCCGGCGTGACCTATTGCGTCGGCGACGTGATCCGCATCTGCGACGCGACCGGCCAGGGCTACCAGCCCGGCGGCACCGACTGCGCCAACCAGGGACTGGAGTGCAAGGACGCCGTCTGCGTCGCCAAGAAGGTCTGCGAGCCCAATGGCGAGTACTGCCAGAACGGCAACCCCCACAAATGCAACGAGACCGGCACCGCTGGGACGCAGATTCTGGCCTGCGAGAGCGGAGAGGTCTGCTTCGTCGGCGGCACGGGCAAGGCCGCTTGCGTGCCGAAGATCTGCGAGCCCGCCCAGCCGGTCTGCGCCGGCGAGGTGCTGACGGTCTGCAACGCCAGCGGCTCGGCCGCCGAGCCGGGCGGCACCGATTGCGCCAAGACCGGCGAGAGCTGCGTCGACAAGGACGGCACGCCGGTCTGCGCCGCCCCGACCTGCGGCGACGGCAAGGTCAACGCCGAGAGCGAGGAGTGCGACCTCGGCGCCGACAACGGCAAGCTCGGCAAGACCTGCGACGAGAACTGCAAAGCGAGCTCGGGCAAATGCGTCAGCCCGGCCGATTGCCAGGGCCTGGGCGGCTCGTGCATCGCGAGCTACCTCTGCGTCTCGGGCCAATGCCTCGCCATCGCCAAGACCGTCGGCGGCTGCGACGACGGCGACGCCTGCACCATCGGCGACCATTGCGTCCAGGGTCTGTGCGTCGGCGTCGCCAAGAGCTGTGACGACGGCGACCCGTGCACCCTCGACAGCTGCGCGCCCGCCACCGGCTGCGTCAACAAGGGCCAGAACGGCGTGCCCTGCGACGACGGCAACGACTGCACCGTCGGCGACAAATGCGCCGCGGGCGCCTGCCAATCCGGCCTGAACGCCTGCGGCTGCAGCAAGGACGAGGACTGCGCCGGCTACGACGACGGCGACCCCTGCAACGGCGTGATGGCGTGCCTCTCGGGGACCTGCGAGCCCAAACCGGGCAGCGTCGTGCAATGCGGCGAGGGCGTGTGCGTGCGTGGCGACAACACCAAGGGCGCCTGCACCGACGCGGGCGGCGTCTGGACGGGCGTGCTCTGCATCGAAGCCAAGGCCAAATCACAGGTCGAATGCAACGGCGCCAAGGGCATCTGGCAGGCCAACAGCGGCTGCCTGCAGGCGACCTGCTCGACGACGCTGGCGATCTGCGTCCCCGAGGCGGCGATCGACTTCAAGGCGTGCGACGACGGCGACGCCTGCACGGCGCCCGACCTCTGCAGCGCCGGCAAGTGCGCCGGCAAGGCTGCCGATTGCGACGACGACAACCCCTGCACCGACGACTCTTGCGATCCGAAGCAGGGCTGCGTGCACAAGCCGAACACCACGCCCTGCGACGACGCCGACGCCAGCACGGCCGGCGACAAATGCGCGGCCGGCGTCTGCAAGGGCACCGCGATCCTCGACTGCACCGAGGACAAGGACTGCGCCAGCGACGCGCAGAGCCAGAACCTCTGTGCGGGCAAGCTCGTCTGCGACAAGGGTGCCGGCAAGTGCAAGCTCGACCTCGCCACCGTGGTGACCTGCGACCCGGCGCTCGGCAGCGCGTGTGCGCCGGTCTCCTGCGATCCGGCCGACGGCAAGTGCAAAGCGACCGAGCTCGACAAGGGCACGCCCTGCGACGACGGCGACGCATGCACCACCGCCGACGCCTGCGAGGGCGGCTCGTGCAAGGGCGGCGCCGCGCCGAGCTGCGACGACGGCAACGCCTGCACCGACGACACCTGCAACCCGGCGCTCGGCTGCGTCTCGAGCCCCAATGCGGCGGCCTGCGACGACGGCCAGCCCTGCACCAAGGGCGATATCTGCAAGGGCGGCGCGTGCACCCCCGGCGACGACACCTGCCAATGCATCCAGGACAGCGACTGCGCCGCGTTCGGCGACGGCAACAAGTGCAAGGGCGATTGGTTCTGCAGCAAGCTCGCGAACAAGTGCACCTTCGACGCGAGCAAGGCCGTGGTCTGCGCCAAGGGCGTGTGCAGCAATGCGCAGTGGACCGACGCGACCCAGTGCGCCAACAGCGGCGGCACGTGGTCGGCGGACAGCGCGTGCCAAGCGACGGCCTGCGATCCGGCCGACGGCACCTGCAAGGCCACCTTCGCGGCCGACGGCAAGCCCTGCAACGACGGCAGCCCCTGCACCATCTCGGACACCTGCAAGGGCGGCGCCTGCACCAGCGTCCCCAACCCCTGCAATGACGGGAATCCGTGCACCGACGCGGATTGCTCGCCGACCCAGCCGGGTGGCTGTCTGCTCGGCAGCGCCGCGCTCGAAGGCAAGGAATGCAGCGACGGCAACAGCTGCACCGAAGGCGACCTCTGCCAGAACGGCGGCTGCAAGGGCGGCAAGCTGGTCGACTGCGACGACGGCAAACCCTGCACGGCCGACGCCTGCCTGCCCGGCAAGGGCTGCGTGCACCCCGCCGGCAGTGGTCCCTGCGACGACGGCGACGCCTGCACCACCGAGGACACATGCGACGGCGTCTTCGGCAAATGCGAGGGCGGCAAGCCGAAGAACTGCGTCGACGCCAACGCCTGCACCGACGACAGCTGCGACAGCGAGAAGGGCGGCTGCGTGTTCTCGCCGAACGACAAGCCCTGCAACAACGGCGACCCGTGCTCGTTCGGCGATTTCTGCGCGATCGGGCTGTGCAAGGCCGGCACGCCGACCGATTGCGACGACGACAACCTGTGCACCGCCGACGCCTGCGACAGCAAGATCGGCTGCACCCACGAGCATCAGGACGGTGCCTGCGACGACGGTGACGCCTGCACCGAGGGCGACAAATGCTTCAAGTCCGCCTGCACCGGCGGGCCGAAGGACTGCAACGACGGCAACACCTGCACCAACGACGCCTGCGATCCGAAGACGGGCTGCATCTATACGCCGGCGCTCGGCGATTGCGGCGTCTTCGCGACCTGCGGCGAAGTCGAAGGCGGCGGGCAAGCGTGCGTGTTCAAGGACAAACAGCGCGTGTTGATCAGCGAGGTCGCGGTCGGCGCGCCGTTGACCACTGCCGATGATTTCGTCGAGCTGCACAACCCGACCGGGCAGCAGGTGGATCTGGGCGACTACGCGCTTCAGCAGCGGTCCTTCGGCAGCAGCGACACGGGCGATTGGGCCGACGTGTTGGTGATCCCGAAGAACACGACCATCGCGCCCGGCGGCTACCTGCTCGTCGGTGGCTCGCAGACCGTGTTCGCGGGCCGCAAGGCGGATTTGGTCGCGAGCGCGTTGGCGCTCACCCGTGACGCCGGCGCGCTGCGCCTGCACGACAAGGCCCACAACCTCGAGCACGACGCGATCCGCTGGGGCGGAAGCGCCTGCGACCAGGCCGCCGACGCGGCGCCCGTGATGCCCGAGGGCGGCTCGATCGAGCGCCGGGCCAACGAGACCGCGACCGCGACCGAGCTCTCGCGCGACGGCAAGCATTGGCTCGCCGGCAACGCTTGGGATACCGGCGACAGCAGCAAGGATTTCGTCGCGCGCCTGACGCCGGAGCCGCAGGGCAAGGGCTTCTACGAGCCGGCGTGCGGCGGCACCTGCGGCGGCGGCAAGGTCTGCAACAACGCCGGCACCGGCAAGGACGCCTGCGTCGACGACCTCGCCTGCGCCTACGGCTGCGGTGGCGGCCAGAAGTGCAACACGCAGGTCGGCGGCTGCGCGCTCGATCCCGCGGCGGGTCTGGTCCTCTCCGAGGTGATGCTGGCCGCGAAATCGGGCTCCGAGGCGCGGTTCGTCGAGCTGCACAACGGCGGCAAGGCGGCCATCGACATCGGCGGCTTCGTGCTCGACCTCAAGCCCGCCGAGGCGACCGTCTCCGAGGCGTGGACCTTCGCCATCGCGCAGGTGCCCGCGGGCGTGGTGCTCGAGCCGGGGGCCTACTACCTCTTCGCGACGCAGGCGTGGGCCGAGGCTGGCGGCGGTGTCGATCAGATCGCGACGCTCGCGCTCGGCAGCACCGGCGGCACCCTGCGCATCCGCGACCCGCACAGCGGCGTCGAGTTCGACCGCTTCGGCTGGGGCCAGACCAAGTCCGCCGCGGGCGCCGGCTTGAATATCGGCGGCGGCCTCTCGGCCGGCCTCTCGATGGCGCGCAAGGCCAGCCAGAGCAGCAACTCGCTGACGATGGCGGCGACCGGCAACGAGGCCAACGCCGGCAACGCCCGGAATACCAAGAACAACAGCGCTGATTGGGTGATCATGCTGAGCGCGACGCCGCGGACTTGGCACGGCGGCTCCTACGGGCCGGCGTGCGGCGGCTTCTGCCCCTCCGGCCAGGTCTGCAACTTCGTGCGGGGCGCGGAATCGTGTGTCGACCCGACCTGCAACGGTCAATGCGGCATCGCCGAGGTCTGCAACGTGAAGACCGGCAAATGCGACGAGTCGATCCTGATCAGCCAGGTCGCGCTGCAGGGCGACGCGCTGGACAACCCGAAGCTGCTGCCGACCGAGAACGAAGCCATCGAGCTCTACAACCCGAGCGACAACCTGGTGAACATCGGCGCGATGGTGATCCAGTACAACCCCGGGGGCACCTCGGGCTGGCAGACGCGCACGCAGATCTTCCCCTCCGGGCGCTGCGTCAACAGCAAGAAGGCCGACTGCACGGCCGGCGAGACCTGCACCTGCGAGGGCGAGGAGTCGATCAGCTGCAGCAACCCGGCGCCCTGCAACGCGACCTACATCGCGCCGCGCAGCCGCTTCCTCGTCCTGCCGCCCAAGCACGATCCGAAGCTGCCCAAGGCCGACCTGACCAGCAGCCTCGCCTGGGCGTTCAACACCACCCAGGGCGCGCTGCGCTTGGTTCGGACCAGCGCCAAGCCCTTCCCAAGCGGTGACATCGCCTCGGACAAGGTCGCTTGGGGCGAAGGCATGACGGGCGCCGGTTTCCCGAAGTCGATG
>JBEARB010000099.1:0-10860 GCA_041163625.1 Pseudomonadota bacterium
GCCAGGGGATCGGCGCGTAGTCGACCGGATCGCAGAGCCCGTGGTAGGCGATGGGCACCAGCAACCCCAACGCGATGCCGCGGGCGAGGTCGGCGCGGATGGCGACGTGGTCGTCGAACAAGCCGCCGACGTCCGCGGCGTCGGCGCGGTCCGGCGTCGCCGTCAGCCCCAAGACGAAGCCGGCGTCGAGCGCGCCGAGGACCTTGCGGTAGGTGTCGGCGGTGGCGTGGTGCACCTCGTCGACGACGACGTAGTCCCAGCGCTCGCGCGCCAGCCGCTCACGCGCTGGTCCGCGGCCGATCTTCTGGATCGACGCGAAGACGAAATCGGCGTGCAGCGCGTCTTCGGAGCCGACGAACATGCCCATCCGCACGCCTTGGAGGCCGGCTGCGTGGGCCATCGTCCCGAAGGTCTGCGCCGCCTGGACCAGCAGCTCTCGCCGATGCGCGAGAAAGAGCAGCCGCGGTGTCCGGCCCAGCTGCTTCGCCAGCGCGGCCAAGTCCATCGCCGCCAGCCAGGTCTTGCCCAGTCCCGTCGCCATCACCGCCAGCGCGCGTCCACGCTGTTCGACCCGCGCCGCCGCCAGCGCCGCCAACGCCTCGCGCTGCACCACGTGCGGCTCGGGCGCGACCAACGACGCGCCCTCGGTCTCGATCTCGCCCGCGAGCGCGTCGTCGCTCGTCGACACGGTCTGCCGTACGCGTTCGCGATAGGCAGCGACGAAGCCGGCGTCCAGCGGCTCGGCATCGGCCCAGAGCGCGTCGAACGCCTGCCGCAACCGCTGCCACGCCGAGAGGTCGGCGGCGCGGTCCAGCCGCAGGTTCCACTCGACGCCGTCGTGCAGCGCGGCGCTGGAGATGTTGCTGCTGCCGACCCAGCCGACCGCCCGCTCCGCCCCCTGCTCGACCAACCACGCCTTGGGGTGGAACGAGCGCGAGCGAGTGGCGAGCTTGGCCGTCCGCACCACCCGGACCTCGACGCGCGCCTCGGCTGCGAGGGCCGTCTCCCGACCGCTGTCGTCTGCGCCATCGGCTTCGACGGCGTCGAGGCTGCGCGCGGCGACCGGCGAGACGCCGCTTTGCCAGTCGAGCAGCGTCTCGAGCGCGTCGACCTGCGTGATGGCGAGGTAGTCGCCGGTGATCAGGCGCAGGCGCGCGCCCGGCGCCATCGTCGCCAGCGCTGGCGCCAGCGTCGCCAAACCGGCCTGCTGCACGAAGGCGGCGACGACGTCGAGCGCGCTGGCGCCCCGCAATTCCGGGCCCAACGCGCGCAGGAAGGGGTCGTCCGGACCGCCCGTCGTCAGCGCGTCGCGTCGCGGCCCCGGCTCGTGGGCCGGCTCGAACGCGTCAGCAAGGTAGTTCCCCTTCCCCGGCATCACGTGCCGGACGCCACCGCGCGGGTCGGGGACATCCCCCTCGAAGCGCGGGATCACGTGCACGTGCAGGTGCATCACGGTCTGGCCGGCGGCGGCGCCCGCGTTGAAGCCGACGTTGTAGGCGGCCGGGGCGTACTCAGCGTCGAGCTGCGACTTGACCACGTCGATCAGCTCGAGGATGGCGAGCTGCTCCTCGCGGCTGGCGTCGAACCAGGTCGCGACCTCACGGAACGGGATGACCAACGTGTGGCCGGGCGAGACGGGGAAGCCGTCGCGGATCGCGAAGGCGAGCGCGTTGCGGGCAACATGGTCACGGGCGGGGCGGTCGAGGAAGACGGACATTGCGGGGGAGGGTCGCGCCCGGCGCTCGCGGCGTCAATGCCGGCCCCTCCATCGCATCACCCCGCCGCAACGATCCCCCGCAACCCCTCCGCATCCTCCAACCCCCGCCACCAAGGCTGCTGCAACACCGCAATCGCATCCCCCCAAGGCGCCATCGCCGCGAGCAACTTCGGCCGCAGCGCCTGCGGCAACCCCCGCAACGTGCCACCGAGCACGGCACGCTCGACCAGGTGCGCGTTCGCGACCAGCCAGGCGCCGTCGCGCCGGGCGAGGAGCACCGCGAGCATGGGCTGCTGCGGCAGCTGCGTGCGCAGGGCGGGGAGGGCGTCGGGGTGGCAGTCGCGGGCGAGGCGTTGGTAGAGCGCGTGCTCGAGCAGCGGCGGGAAGAGCGGGTAGCCCTGCGCCTCGACGTCGCGGAAGAGCGCGGGGTGCTCGCGCAGCAGGGCGACGATGGCGGCGGGTTCGAAGGGGAGGTGGTCCAGCGCCGCGATGGCGCGGGTGCGCAGCGTCAGGTCGGGGTCGCGGAGCAATTGGAGGTTCTCGCGGCCCCACGCGGCGAGGGTGCGTGGGGCGGCGGCCTCGGCGGCGCGGCGCAGGCCGTCGAGTGGGCCCAGGTCGTGGCGGTCGAGCCAGACGGTGCCGTGTTCGAGTTGGCGGCGGATGATGCCCATGGTCGTGCGACGCTCCGTGCTCCGAGGAGCGTAGCCGAGGCGGGCGGGGGCGTCATCGATGGTCGCCGCGACGGCGAAGGAGCTGGCCCTTGCCTTCGTCGAGTGCTTCGCCACCGCGGACGTCGACGGCCTCGCGGCGCTGCCGGGGCAGCAGGACTTTGTCGTTCGGGCGGGGCTCGTCGTCGCGTCGCCGGTCGCGTTCACCGCTGCCGGCGGCTGAGCCGCCCGGGGCGATGACGCCGACCTTCGCCCGCAACGCCGCGAGCCGCGCGGTGTCGCTGCGCTCACCCGGCCGGTGCAACAACCAGGCGTAGAGCTTGGCGTCGATCGCGGCGTCGTCCGTCGGCTCGCCAGCCTCGCGTGCCAACCGCAACAAACGCTGCCGCAGGAGTTGGATGCCGAGCTGCTGCATCGCCATCGCCTGCCGCATCCGCTGCGCCGGGGGCTCGTTCATGCCGATGGTTTGGGAGTCCCTCTCCGCCACCAGCGATCCCCTCGCCCGGAAATTCACTCAGGCCGGCCGCGAGAATGCCACCGCCGCGGCGGTGCTGCCAACGGACCACAATTGCGCGACCCAATGGTCGAGGAATACGGGCTCACGTTGCGCATCACCGTGCCGCCGCAGCGGCAGCCAGCGCCGCGTCGGCCGTCAGCAGCACTGCGCCGTGGTGCATTGCCAGCGCCAGATAGGTCGCGTCGTAGGCCGAGAGCCCGAATCGGCGGGCGAGCTCGGCGGCGGCGTCGAATGCCGCACCGTGCGGCACGGTCAGGACCGGCAAGGCGCGTAGGTCGAGTAGCAGGGCGTCTGCGCCAGCAGCATCCAGAATGCCGCGCCGCTCCAAGCGCAGGACGACGTGCAGAACTTCGGCGTGGAAGAGCGCTGGCACGAAGAGCAGCGCCGATCCGGCCGAGGCAGCGGCGACGGCGGCGTGTACGTCATCGGGGAGTGGACCGTCGGCGAGGAAGAGGCGCAGCGCGGCAGAGGCGTCGAGCACGAAGTGGGACGTCACCGGCGGGCCTCGCGCGCGTCAGCGATCTCTGCAGTGAGGTCGAAGTCTTCGGGCAGCGCGATGCGTTCGCGCCACGCTGCTGCGCGGACCAGAACGTCGGCGCTGCCCTCGATGACGCGGGCGGCGTCGAGGAGCAAGATCGCTTGCTGCTGCATGCTTCGACGCTCGCGGGCTGCGAGGCGCTTGAGCGCATCGTAGGTCGGTTGCGGGAGGTCACGGAGGCTGAGGTGCGGCATCGGTGGCTCCAGGGCGAGGTCCCAAGTTCGACTTTACTGCATTCTGCAGTCTTTGAACAGCCCATGTATCGATCTGGCAGCATCACGGGGCGGCTACGACCGGAGCCCGCAGCAGCCAGACGCACTCCCAGAAGGGCAGGCCGGGTTCGTCGCCGAGGTCGCGCGGGATCGCCTCGGCCGCCAACCCCGCAGCCTCGAAGGCGCTGCGCCACGCCTGGCTCGCAGCGCAGCATCCGTCTTGGCAGGCCGTGGGGCGCGTGCACCTGCACCTGGCCGAGCACAAGGGCGACCAGGCCCGGCCCTTCGCCTTCGTCGCGACCTTCACGACGCGGCTCTCGGCGGCGGCGCGGCCACAGCACGTCCCGCTCGGCCGGGCGGTGCAGGCGGCGGCGGCGAGCGGCGACAAGACCGAGCTGCTGCGGCTGCTCGCGCCGGTGCAGCGCGCCGCCGAGCGCTGCGATTGGCTGGCCGAGAAGCTCGACGCCGGCGAGCTCTACCGCCCGGCGCGCTGGACCCCGGCCGAGGCGCTGGCACTGCTGCGCGACGTGCCCGCGCTGGAAGAAGCTGGCGTACAGGTGCGGATGCCGGCGGGCCGGGCGCGCGGCCGGCCAGCGCGGGCGCGGGTGCGGGCGACGCTCGACACCGGCAAGGGCCAGCTCGACGCCGAGACGCTGCTGCGCTTCGACGCCGCCGTCTGCGTCGACGACGAGCCGCTGAGCGAGGAGGAGCGCCGGGCGCTGCTGGCGAGCACCGAGGGCTTGGTGCTGCTGCGCGGGCGTTGGGTCGAGGTCGACGCGGCGGAGTGAGGAAGACGCCATGTCGCGCTGGGGACGCTCGGGCCACAGCTACGGCGATTTCCAACCCTACGTCTCGGTGCCGGCGCGGCTCGAGGCGGCGCGGCGCGAGGTCGAGCGGCTGCGCGGCGTCGGCCACCCGCTCGAGCCGGTCGAGGTCCGCGGCAACCTCATGGCGCGGACCTTCTGGGGCAAGGGCTGGTGCGCCCAGATCGAGCGCCACGCCGATTGGCTGAACCGTCTCGACCGCGGCAAGCGCTACCTGCGCAACGGCTCGGTCGTCGACCTGCGCATCGGCCCCGGCGCGATCGAGGCTGTGGTCGCCGGCACCTCGCCCTACCAAGTCTGCGTCGGCATCACGCCGCTCGGCGCCGAGCGCTGGGGCCAGCTCGCCCGCGACTGCGGCGGCAAGGTCGCCTCGCTGGTGGCGCTGCTGCAGGGCAAGCTCGACAACGCGACGCTGAAGCGGCTCTGCCACCCGACGGACGGCATGTTCCCCCTCGCCACGGAGATCACCCTGCGCTGCTCCTGCCCCGACGGCGCGCGGCTCTGCAAACACCTCGCGGCGACGCTCTACGGCGTCGGCAACCGCCTCGACGCGCAGCCGGAGCTGCTCTTCACTCTGCGGCAGGTCGACGTCGGCGTGCTGCTCGGCGGCATCGAGGCGCTCGGCACCGCCCCCGCCGCAGACGTTGGCGAACTCGGCGCGGACGACGACCTCGCCGCGATCTTCGGCGTCGACTTCGCGCCGGAGGAGCCCGCGCCTGCGCCGATGGCGACCACGCCGGCAGCCGCGAACGCCGCCGCCGCGCTCGGCCCGCACGCGCGCAGGTTGCTGCGTCCGCTGGCCGAGACGCCGGGCGAGGAATACAGCATCGAGGGCGTGCTGCTGCTGGCGATGGACCGCTCGGCCGAGGAGGTCCAGCAGGGGTTGGAGGAGCTCGGCAAGGCGGGGCTGATCGCCGCGAGCTGCGACGAGGACGGCGCCTGGTGGTTCGGCATCACCGAAGCTGGCGTACGGGCTGCTGCTGCGTCCTGATCAACCCTTGCAATTCGGCACCTTCACCGAGACGCAGTGACCGGTCTGGCTGTCGCATTGGTCGTCGGTGCAGAACTGGCCGTCGTTGCAATCCTTCGGCTGCAGGCCGATGCAGGCGCCGCTCTGGCAGAGGTCGAGCTCGGTGCAGGGGTCGCCGTCGAAGGCGATGGCCGGCATATTGGGTATGCAGGACCAGGGTCGTGCCGTCGAAACGCAGGCCCTGCCGCACGTTCTGGAAAAGCGGGTCTTGCCTGCCGTTCGCCGAGTCGATCTGCTGGCTCGGCTGCCAAGCGTAGCTGCCGTTGGCGTCGCGGGTGGCGGTGAGCAGGCGGCGGCGCGGCGCGTCGGCGACGACCAGGATCGAGCCGTCGGCGTTGGCGGCCATCGCCGCGGCGAAGCGCATCGGGCCGGCGACGACGCTGCCGGCCGGCGGCTTCAGCGTCTGCGTCTCGGTCCAGACGCCGGCGACGCGGCGGTGGATCGTGATGCGCTCGACGGTGGGGTTGGCGCCGGGGCTCGCCCAGCCGCGGAAGAGCCAATCGCCGCGCAGCAGCACCGCGGTCGGCACGTCGCTGGCCCAGCCGACGCTCGCCGGCCCCGGGTCCAGCAGCACCGTCGCCTCCTGCATCATCGGCACCGAGCCCGCCGCATCGCAGGCCGCGAGCACGCCGCAACCAGGCCCGGTTGTGCCGGTGTGGACGCAGCCGCTCGCCGGGTCGCAGCTGTCGCTGGTGCATCGCGTTCGGCGCCGCGATCCACAAATCGTCGCCGTCGAGCGCGAGGACCTCGCCGAAGCGATCGCCGTTCTTGCCGTCGGGATCGGTGAGGATGGTCTGTTGGCTCCAGGCACCAGCGGGATCGCGGGCGTAGATGACGACGCCTCCGGCGGTCGATGGGGCGCCGACCAAGACCCGATCGCCGTCGACGGCGACCGAAGCGCCGAACGCGCCGACTCCGGCCGGGCTGGCCCCGACGGCGTGCTCCTGCTGCCACGCCCCGCCCACGCGCCGGTAGACGATGACGCCGCTGTTGGGGTGGCCGACCGCAAGCGTGAGGCCGTCGGTATCGATGGGCAGCGGCGCGGCCGAGAACGACGCGAAGGGCGTGAGCTCGGCGGCGTCGGGCTGGTAGGTGCCCGCGGCGTCGACGTCATCGCCGGATGCGTCAGCGTCTGCTGCAGCGTGAACACGCCCGCCACGCGCCGGTAGATGCGGACGTGGCCGGGATAGGGCGCCTGCGCGCTCGCCGGGCTCGGGCGCTGGTAGCCCTGGATCGGCCAATCGCCGCGCAGCACCGTGTTGCGGCCCTGCTGCTCGAGCTTCCTCTCGTGCTCGCCGGGCAGGTCGGGGTCGAAGATCGCGGTGACCGTGGCCTGCACTGCACGCCATGGTCCTCGATCGTGCAGGGGTCGCCGTCGTCTCGGCGTCGGGGCGCATGCCCGAGAAGATGCCGTAGGGCGAGAGGCGCGTGCCGACGCGCTCGCCGCCGGTCGCCTCCACCACCCGCCGCGCGACCTCGATGGCGAAGCGGGCGCGGTTCTCGATGCTGCCGCCCCAGCGGTCATCGCGCTGGTTGCTGGCCGTGTTGAGGAATGGGTCGATGAGGTAGCCGTTGGCTCCGTGCAGCTCGACGCCGTGCAAGCCCCCGGCGATGGCGTTGCGGCTGGCCTGCACGTAGCCCTCGATGGCGGCCTCGATCTCGGCCTCGCCCATCGCCTCGGGCACCGGGTAGTCCTGCATCATCGCCTGATCGGTCCACATCTGGCCGGGGCAGGCGATGGCCGAGGGGGCGAGCAGGCGCGCGTCGTCGGCCGTTCGCGTCGGGCGCGGTGCCCGGACCGTCGCGGCGGCGGAACGTTCGGTGGGGGAACGGTCGTGGTGGCGCTACGCGTCGAGCGCGAACACCGACAGCCAATCCCCGCGCGCCTGCACCGCGTCGAGCAGCGCGGCGTAGTAGGGATGGCTCGCCAGCGTCGCCGAGTCGCCGACGACCACGAGCAGCCGCTGCGCCCGCGTGATGGCGACGTTCATCCGTCGCGTCTCGGCCAAAAAGCCGATCTCCCCGCGGTCGTTGCTGCGGACCAGGTCCAGCACCACCGCTGGCGCCTCGCGGCCCTGGAAGGCGTCGATGCTGTCGACGCGCAGCCCTTCGGCCATCGCGTCGGCGAGGCGCTCGCGCAGCAGGCGGCGTTGGGCGTCGTAGGGCGTCAGCACCGCGATCGCCTCGGCGGCGACGCCGCGTTCGAGCAGCGTGCGCACCTCGCGCTCGGTGGCGACGGCCGCGTCGACGTTGCGGCAGCTGCCGCGCTCGCCGTCGGCCGAGGCGGCGCGCGACTCCTCCCAGCCGGCGCCCGCCGCGTCGACGAAGACCAGCGCCGCGGGTCGCAGCGGGTCGGCTTGCACGCCGTCGAGGTCTTCGAGGCGCCAGCCGGCGACCGCGGCGTCGGCCTCGAGTTCGCCGCCGTAGCTCTGCGCCGAGGGGAACGCCATCAGGTCGGCGTGCATCCGGTGTTGGCGGCGCAGCATCACGGCGGCGCCGGCGTCGCGGCGGGCGAGGCGCTCGAAGGCGGTGACGCCCAGGCCGTCGCGGGCGGCGTCGTGGTCGAGCACCGTCGGCGGCAGCTGCTCGGGGTCGCCGGCGAGTACGGCGCGCTCGCAGAGGCCGAGCGGCACGAGCAGCAGCGGATCGACGGCCTGCGTGGCCTCGTCGACGACGCCGAGGTCGAAGCGCTGCCCGTCGAGCTCGGCGGCGTCGGCCCCAGCGCAGGTCACGGCGACCACGCGCGCTTGCTCGATCAGCGCGTCGCGGTGCAGCGCGAGTTGCCGGCGGGCGTCGCGCAACAGGCCGCGCGCCTGCTCGCGCATCGCCCGCGCCTCGTCGCGCGAGAGGCTGCCGCGGGCGCGCTTGCTGTCCATCTTGCCGAAGAGTTGGCGCGCCTCGGCGACCCATTTCGCGGCCATCGCCGACGCTGGCGAGGCCTCGATGCGCGCGTCGAGCGAGCGGTCGACGGTGCCCGGATCCAATCGCGCCGGATGGCCGAGCCGCAGCACGTCGACGCCGGCCTCGCCGAGCTTGGCGACGAGGTGGTCGACCGCCGCGTGGCTCGCCGCCGCGCAGAGCACCCGCTCGCCCCGGCCGAGCGCCTGCCGCACGACCTCGACCAGCACGCGCGTCTTGCCGGTGCCGGGCGGGCCGTGCACCAACGCGACCGGCGCCGCCGCGAGCGCGTGCGCCACTGCCTCCTGCTGCCGCGGGTGCAGCGCCGCGTCCCGGAAATGCGGCGTCTGTGCGCTGTGTCCGCCCGCGTCGGGGCCGGATTGCGCGCCCCAGAGTCGATCGCGCATCTTGCCGAGCGGGCTGCCCGGGCTCGCCTCGATGGCGCGTCGCAGGGCGGCGGCGCCGCGGGCGACGGTGACGTCCGGGGTGTCGCGGTCGAGGCGGAAGCCGGGCGCGTCGAAGGTGTCGGCGAAGGCTTCGTCGACCACGACGTCGAGGCGGCGACCGCCACGCCGGCCGACCACGCCGCGGACGGCCTCGCGCTCCTCGGGGTCGCGGCGCCAGAGCAGGACCGGATCGCCGGGCCGCAGGCGGCTGCTCGCCACCGCGCCGGGGCGATCGGATTCGAGCCGCAGCCCGATGCGCGGGCCCGGCACGGCGAAGAGATCGACGACCGCGAGCTGATCGAGCGCCACGCCCGCTTCGACGCGCTCGGCGAGGCTGCGCCCGGCGCGCTCGGCCTGCGCGCGGGCGCGGGCGGCGGCGGCTTCCTGCTGCCAGAGGCGGCCGAGCAGCTCCAGCGCGTCGGTACCGGCGGTGCGTTGGGTCATGCAGGCGATCCTTGGCGCGGTCGATGCGGCCCGGCTTCGCGGTCGTGATGCGAGCCGGCCCCGGACTTGTCGCCCAGCGCGCGTCCGCTCGCAATACGCGCGCCTTGTCGGACTTGGAGGCAATGCCTACAATGCCTACAGTGCCTACAGTGCCTACAGTGTGTGCACTCGGAGGGTCGGTATGGCGATCTTGAACATCCGCAACTTCGACGACGAGAGCCATCAGCGCTTGCGCATGCGGGCGGCGCGCAATCGCCGGAGCATGGAGGCCGAGGCGCGGCAGATCCTCGAAGACGCGATGGCGGCCGAGATCGCGTCGGCGGCGGCCGCAGCGACCGACCTGCAGCAGTTCGTCGTCGACCTCTACGGCGACGCGCTGCCCGGCGGCGTCACCGACGATTTCCTCGCCGAGCGCCGCCTCGAAGCGCGGCGTGAAGCCGACGAAGCCGACGCGGGCGCCGGGCCGAAGGCGGACGCGCCGTGATCGTGCTGGACGCCTCGGCGCTGTTGGCCTTCCTCTTTCGCGAGCCCGGACACGAGGCGGTCGCGCGCGTGCTCGACCGCGCCTCGATGTCGACGGTGAATCTCGCAGAGGTCTTGGCGCGGTTCGCGCGCGACGGTCACGACGTCGCGAAGGTGCGGCAGCGGCTCGAATCAGGGGCCATCGAGCTCGTGCCCTTCGACGCGGTGCAGGCGCAGCTCTGCGCGAGCTCGCTGCCGGCGACGCGCGCTGCGGGCCTCTCGCTCGGCGACCGCGCCTGCCTGGCGCTGGCCCGCTCCCGGGGCCACGAGGTGATGACGGCAGACCGCGCGTGGCGCGACGTCGATGCCGGCGTGGTCGTGCACATCATTCGGTAGCGACGCATCGGGGTCGCGCCGGGTCAGGCGTCCCCGTCGTCGCCACGCAGTCGCGCCCGCACGCCCTCGACGTACGCGGCGCGCTCGGTCTTGGCCGTGCTGCCGCCACGCGGACCGCTCGCCTGTTGCAGCCCTCGCCCGCGGCGGCGGTGGAAGTCGAGCGCGGCGTGGCGGTCGGCAAAGAAGCGCACCTCGGCGACGGCGGCGGCCGTGCCTTGCCAGACCACGCGGCCTTCGCGGAGCAGGCGCACGGTCGCGTCGTCCTGCTGCACGGCGTCGGCGTCGACGTAGTGCACCCCGGCGTGGTGGAAGCCGCGGGCGAAGACGACGGCGGCGCAGCGCGGCGGGTCGTCCGTGGTGCGAGCGGCGGGTGGCAGCGTCGCGGCGAGGCGATGCAGCGCGGCGACGGCGTTGCCGACCAGCGCGTGCTCACCGACGTCGTGGCCGTAGACGACGAGCGCCAGGGCGGAGAACCAGGCCCGCAGCCGCGCCAGGCGCCAGGCATCGGGGCTGACCTCGCCGTAGGCGGCGCGGAAGGCCGGCCACGCCTCGGCCGGCAAGATCAGCGGTCCGATCGCCAGATCGATGGCCGGGTCGCCGATGTGGACGTCGCCCCAATCGATGATGCCGGTCAGCGCGAAGGTTTCGGCGTCGCAGAGGACGTGGCGCAGGTGCAGATCGCCGTGGCAGAGCGCGGTCGGCCGAGGG
>JBEARB010000100.1:0-31920 GCA_041163625.1 Pseudomonadota bacterium
CCCCCAAACAACAGACGAGAGACTCGGCCAGAAAATGCCAAGCTGCATGTTCTGGTCGCGTCTCTCGCCAGGCTCGGACCGACCGCAACATTTCGGTCTTTCGGCGCATCGACCATGATCACGATTTGCAGCGCATCGCGACTGCGGTACGACATGCTCGCAGGGGCGGGGAGGTGCGAGGATGTCCGAGCCGGGTCGTGAGTCGGAGGCGATGGTCGCAGCGCTCGCGCGGATGGTCGCCATCGCGACGCGCTTCGTCGCAGCGGACCGCGCCGACCCGGTGCGCGAGACGCTCGAAGCCGAGCACGCTCACGATGCATTGGAGCTGGCGTTGCCGCAGCAGGGGCGGCCGCTCGACGAGGTCCTCGACGCCCTCGAGCGCGTGTTGCTGGCGACGCCCGCGACGGCCGGCTCCCGATTCTGGAACCAGCTCTTCGGCGGGCGCGAAGCCGCGGCGACGGTGGCGGACATGCTCGCCAGCCTCGCCAACAACTCGATGTACACCTACAAGGTCGCCGGCCCGCAGGTGCTGATCGAGAACCTGCTCGCCGAGCGGATGATGGCGATCGCGGGCTTCGCCGGCGGAGAGGCCACGTTCGCCCCCGGCGGCTCACTCTCGAACCTGGTCGCGCTGCTGGTGGCCCGCGGCGAGGCCATCCCCGAGGCACGAAGCGCCGGCGTCGACGCGCGCCGCTACCGCATCTACACCTCGTCCGAATCCCACTATTCGATCCGCAAGGCCGCGATGGTCGCCGGCATCGGGCGGGAGCATTGCGTCGCGGTCGAGGTCGACGCGGCCGGTCGCCTCGATCCGTCCGCGCTCGACGCACGCCTGCGGGCGGATCGCGCCGCGGGGTTGCTGCCGATCCTGGTCAACGCGACCGCGGGCACCACCGTCCGCGGCGCCTTCGACCCAATCGACGCTGTCGCCGACGTCTGCGCCGAGCACGGCGTCTGGCTCCACGTCGACGGCGCGTTCGGCGGCACGCTTCTGCTCTCCGACGCCGGCCGTCCGCTGCTCGCGGGCCTGGAGCGGGCCGACTCGTTCACCTGGGACGCCCACAAGCTGATGGGCGTGCCGCTGCTCTGCTCGATCGTCATGGTGCGCCGCGCCGGCTTGCTCACCCACCACCTCGGCGAATGTGCGAGCTACCTCTTCCAAGGGGACACCGACGCGCTCAACCCGGGCACGCGCTCGTTGCAGTGCGGCCGGCGCAACGACGCGCTCAAGCTCTGGGCGGCGTGGCAGACCTACGGCGACGCCGGCTGGGCGCGGCGCGTCGAGCGGCAGCTCGGGCTGGCACAGCAGCTCGCGGCGCGCATCGAGGCGCATCCGAGGCTCGAGTTGGTCGAGCCCCCGCCCTCGCTCAACGTCTGCTTCCGCGTGCCGGGCGTGGACGCCGCCGCGATCTGTGCGCGCCTGGCCGAGACGCGCCGGCAGCTCGTCGGCTACGGCACGGTCCGCGGCGAGGTGGTGATTCGGGCCGCCGTCGTCGATCCGGCACACGACGCCGCCGACCTCGCGACCCTGCTCGACGACGTCGCCGCCGCGGCGGACGCCATCGCGGCGGGCTGAGGGACTGGCGCGCGAGCGGCCTTCCTGCTGCAATGCGGCTCTCACCCAGAGGCCGCCATGTCCCGATCCCGCCCCTCCGTCTCGCTCGCAACCCTCGCCATGCTGGTGCTCGGCGGTTGGCACGAGGTCGCGCACGCCCAACGTGGCGCCGCCGATCTCGCCGCCGCTGCAACCCCGGCCGCCCGTGATTGGGAAGACGTCGAGCGGGCCGCGCTGGCCCGTCACGGGGACCGCGCACGCCGCAACGAGCTCGCCGCGTTGGACAAGCGCCTCGGCGGACTCGAAGCCCGACGGTCCCGCGCGCCGATGGCCCGCGACGCCGCCAACCGCGATCAGGAGCTCGCCGAGGTGTTGCGCGACCGGGCGCTGTTGCGCTGGCACGACGCCGCGATCTGCCGCAGCCAGGTCACCGCAGCCAACGCACGTCGCAAGCGCGGCGCGCCCGCCAATCCGGACGATTGCGGCGCCGAGACCCTCGCCCTCGACGACGCCGTCGCGGCCTATCAGCGCGCGCTCGCGGCCTACCCGAACCACCTGCGCGCGCCGGAGTTGCGGGTCCAGTTGGCGATCCTGCAGCTCCGGGCCGCGCGCGAGCGCAACGAGATCGAAGCCGCGCTCGCCGCCCGCACGGCGCTCGACCGCCTGGAGCGCGACCTACCGCCGGGCTCGCTGCGCTGGCCGGTGATTCATTGGCTGGCCGAGGACGACGCCGACGCGGGCCGCACCGACCTCGCCGCGCCCCGTTGGCACGTGCTCGCGACCGCCGAGCCCCGCCACGCCTTCACCGACTACGCGCGGTACCGCCTCGCTCACGCCCGCTGGGTGGCCGGGGCGCACGACGAGGCCCTGCAGCTTGCTGCCACCCTGCCCGGCCGCGGCGCGAGCGGACACGCAGCGATCCTCGCCGAGGCCGGCGGGCAGCTGCGCCGGTGGATGCAGGCGCGACGCGACGCAGCCCCGCGACCGGCCGCGACCGCGGCGAACCGCAAAGCGACGACGGAAGCGACCGAGCCGGCGGCCGCCGCGCCCGAGCGCAAGGACGAGGTCCCGAAGCCGAAGGCGCGGGCCCGCCCCGCCCCGTCGGCACCCGCGGAGGCACCGAGCGCCGAGGAGAAGGGGCCACAGGCCCCGCCGGGCGCGTGGCCGCGCCAGCAGTACTAGCGTTCGCGCGGCGCCGCCGCGGCGGCTACTCGCAGTCCGCGACGACTTCGGCCCAATCGACGAGCACGCCGAGACCGCCGTTGTCGATGGCGTCGATGGTGCGGAAGCCGAGCTCGAGCTCGACCACCCGGCCGGCCCAGGCATCGAGCGGCACCTCGACATCGAACCACTGCTGCGTCGGCGTCTTCGGGCCCTTTTGCCACAGCAGCGTCGTCACGCCCGAGCGTCGCACGACCAGCGTCAGCTCGTCGTAGAGCGTCGCCCGCTCGGTATCGAGCCACAAGCGCAGCCGGACGCGCGCCTTGCGCCCCGGCGGCAGCTGCAGGCCGGCGCGCAGCACGGTGCCGCCGTGGCCGTCGGCGGCGAGATCGTAGCTGCCGACGGCCGGATCGCCGTAGTAGAGCACCTTGGCCTCGCCGGGGGCGCCGGCGCTGGTCCAGGGCCGCCACCCCTTGCCGGGCCCGAGCGTCGCGAACAGCTGCGCGTCGCCTGGCGTGCCGTCCTCGAAGTCGACGCGCCAGATGGCGGGCGTGCAGCACCCCTCGGCGCCGGTCGCTTCGTAGACGCAATTCCCGGCCTCGCAGCGGTCCTTGGTGCAAACCGACTCACCGTCGAAGCATTCGATGTCCTTGTCGCACGGGCCGACGCGGTGCAGGCACTGACCGGCCTCGCAGACGTCGAGCGTGGTGGAGACGCCGTCGTCGCAGTCGAGCGCGACGCCGACGCACGCCCCGGCCTTGCACGCGTCCTCGGCGGTGCAGGCCGAGCCGTCGTCGCACGGGCCGCCGACCGGTGTGTGCAGACACAGGCCGGTATCCGGATGGCAGGCGTCGGCGGTGCAGGTCTCGCCGTCGTCGCAGGTCTTGGCGGTGCCGCCGACGCAGAGCAGACCGGCACAGGTCTCGTCTTCGAGGCAGGGACCGAGGTCGCAGGGTTCGCCGTCGGCCTTGGGCTTGGTGACGCAGGCGCCGGTGCTCGGGTCGCAGGCGCCGGCGTTGCAGGGGCCGCCGTCCGGACAGGCCACCACCGGCAGCTGCAGCAGGCGCAGGCGGTGGTTCTCATAGTCGGTGAGCCAGACGCGCCCGCCTGGACCGAGCGCGAGGTTGCGCAGGCCCCAAAAGCGCGCGCCTCCCGCGAAGCCGTCGACCCAGCCGGGCTGCACGTCGCCGGCCAAGGTGGTGACGGCGAAGTTCGGCGAGACGTCCCGGATCGTGTGATTGGCGCCGTCGGCGACGATGAGGCCTCCGTCGCCGCGCGCGGCGATGCCGACGATCTGGTCGAACTGGGCCTTGGTGCCCACCGCGTTGTAGTAGCCGGGCTTGCCGCCGGCGACGGTGACGATGTAGCCGCCCGACAGGCGCCGGACGCGGTAGCGCTCGGCGATGAAGACGACGCCGGGCGCCCCGACCGCCAGCGCCCCGGGGTAGGCCAAGCGCGCGCTCTCGACAGGACCGTCGATCGAACCCGCGACGCTGTCGCCGAGGACGGTGCTGACGAGCCCGTTCGCGACGCGGCGCAGCCGATGGTCCTCGCGATCGGCGACGAGCACCGCGCCGTCGTGGTCGACCGCGACGTCGATCGGGTCGCGGAACGCGGCCGTGAGCGCGGGGCCGTCGATCGAGCCCTTGCTCGAGCCCGCCAGGGTGCTCACGACCAACCCATCGCTCCCCATCGCGACCCGACGAATGCGGCGGTTGCCGGCGTCCGCGACGACCACGGCGTCGCCGTCGCGGTCGAGGCCGGCGGGCAGCAGGAAGCCGGCGGAGGCGGCGGGCCCGTCGGCCTTGCCAGCCTTGCCGCTCCCGGCGAATGCCACGATCTGGCCGGCCTGCAGGGCCACGAGACGGTTGCCCTCGGAGATGACGACGCGACCGTCGGCCAGCTCGACCACGCCGCGCGGGTCGGGCAACCCCACCACCTTGGCGGCGCCGAAGCCGGGCTGCGAGAGACCGTTGCCGGCGACCGTCTCGACCCAGCCGATGCCTGGGCGGCAATCGCCCTCGAGGCAACGGTCCGAGAGCGTGCAGGCGTTGCCGTCGTCGCACGGCGCGGTGTTGGCGACGTGGCTGCAGGTGCCGGTCGTCTGGTTGCAAGCATCGTTGGTGCACGCGTTGCCGTCGTCGCAATCGGCCGAGAATCCGGCCTTGCCGCAGGGCAGCACGCCGACACCGCAGGTCGGCTTGGGCTCGACGTCGAACGCCTTCACGAGGCTGGCGAGGAAGGCGTTCTCGTCGGCGCCGTCGGGCGCGAGCAGCAAGCCGTTGCCGGCGCGGGCGAGGTTGCCCGAACGCTCGACGCCGTTGCCGTCGTTGCTGATGTCGACGACGTGCACCTTCACGCCGAAGGGCTGCCCGTCCGGGGAGCGCAGCACGTCGTATTTCTTGTCGATGTCCGAGGTCGCCGCGACGTTCGCGACCGGGTCCTCGACGCATTGGTTCTGGCCGTTCTTCTTCGGGCAGAAGCCGGGCGCACCCTCGTTGGCGGTCGGCAGGCAAGGCTGCATCGTGGTGCGGCAGAAGAAGCCGGTGTCCTGGCCATCCGGCATGCAGCGCCGCGCCGCGGGCGCACAACCCGGATTGCTGAGCGGGCAGACGCAGCGCGCGCCGCCGACGCAATCGGCGTCCGAGTCGCACATCAGACCATAGGCGAGGCGCTTGGCTTGCACCCAGGGCGAGAAGAACTTGTCGTAGAAGTTGTTCTCGCCGCCGTCGGTGAACACCACGACCGTGGTCTGCCGGCAGGCGCGCGCCGGGTCGCGACAGGCGCCGGCGTCGCAGGCGTAGTTGGGGTTGCCGCAGTCGGCGTCGGTGAGGCACGCCTTGCCGTCGATGACGACGCGGTTGCGCAGGTACTCGCCGATGTAGAAGAGCGTGCGGCCGATGGGCGTGCCACCGATGGCGCGCAGCTCGGGCTCGACGCCGTACTCCTCTTCGCCGTTCATCCACGCGTCGATCTCGGGGCTCGGATCGTGGTCGGGCGTGACCGGATAGGGCACGCAGAGCACCTCGCCCAGGTTGTCCCAATACCACGTGGTGTCGGGTCCGATGCCCTCCTCGACGGTGTGACCGGTCATCGTGCCGTAGCCGAGGTAGTAGCCGTTGGCGCACGCGATCGGCGGCTTGAAGAATGGCGGCTTGGGCGAGGTTTCGGCCTCGGGCGGCAGCCAGAGCTGCGGGAAGCGGAACATCGCGAGCCGGGTCTTCTGCGGATCGACGGTCGAGAACGCCTTGCGGAAGATGTTCTTGGAGACGCCCATTCGGTCGCACGCCTTGTTCGGCAGCGAGCAGTCGGGCCACTTCTGGTCGTAGCAGATCTTGCCCGGGACCTTCGCCGACATCGAACCCGAGGTGTCGAACATCACCACGAGGTTGTTCACGACGTTGGTGCACTGCCCGGCCATGCACCAGGTGTCGCTGCCGCAGGCCATGCCGTCCGGCTTGGGCGGATGGGTGCAGCCGACTCCGGTCTTGCAGAGATCGAAGGTGCACGGATCTCCGTCGTCGCAGTCCTGCGATTGGAAGCCCTTCTTCGGGTCGGTGCAGACCAGCGCGGTGTCCTCGTCGGCGCAGGCGATCGCGCCCTTGGTGCAGCCATTGGGCTTGCAGACGCCGAGTACGCAGATCTGCTGCGTGTCGGCGCAATCCTCGTCGGGCACCGCGCCGCTACCGTCGTCCGCACAGCGCATCACCACCGTGCCGTCGCAGTGCTTCGCGCCCGGCTTGCAGGGCGGCTTGCGGCACTTGCCGTCGAGGCAGAGTTGGCCGGCGGGGCAATCGCTCGGCAGCCAAGCGCCGCCGTTGGCGGCGCACATCGCCACCTGCGGCTTGCCGTAGCAGCGCGTCTCGCCGGGCTTGCAGACGTCGTCGACGCACGTGTGATCCAGGCAGAACTGCTCCTGTGGGCAGTTCTGGTCCGTCAGGCACTCGACGCACAGGCCGGTCGCCAGGTCGCAGACCATCCCGAACGCGCCGCAATGACTGTCGTTGCTGCAGCCGACCGGGGCGACGACGGCGTCACCGAGGGTCACGGCGTCGGGAAGTGACTCGCCGTCGAGTTGGGCGTCGGCGACCACGAGGCCATCCGCGCCTTGTTGGCGCCCGATCTCCGGGTCGACCTCGTCACAGGCCGCGAGCGCGCACAGCACCCATGCGGCGCCCAACAGGCGCCGAAGCGGCGGATTCCGACGGGGTTTGGGGCTTCGCATCGCGTGTTCTCCGACCCGTGAGGACCTCGCCCGGCCCGCGCGGCGCGCGGTGCTACCATAGAACGCGACGGAATTCGCGACCGATTTGCAGGGCCTCCCCCCCTCGCCGATTGCAGGGATGCACGGGAGCCGAGCGCGGGAACCCGCCGCCGAGCTCGCTTCCTCGCTCCGACGTTCCATGCCAGAATCCCGGGCTTCGGGAGGGACGCCCACGATGCGCGACGAGCAGAGCAGCACCGGCCGTTTCGGCACCTTCGCGGGTGTCTACACGCCGTCGTTGCTGACGATTCTCGGCGTCATCATGTACCTGAAGCTGGGCTGGGTGGTCGGCCAAGCCGGTCTGCTCGGTGCCGTGCTGATCATCCTGCTCGCGCACCTCATCTCGGTGCCGACCAGCCTCTCCATCGCCTCGCTCGCCAGCAACCGCGTGATCGGCGGCGGTGGCGTGTACTACATCATCTCGCGCAGCCTGGGCCTGCCGGTCGGCGCCGCCATCGGCGGCGCGCTCTACATGGCGACCGCGCTCGGAACCAGCCTGTATATCATTGGTTTCTCCGGAACCGTCGCAAAGCTGCTCGGCTTCGGACTCGGGGTGGAGGCACTGCCCGGCGGCCCCGGCGTGCAGGCGTTCTGGAGCACGCTCGGTCTGGAATCGCCGCTGCACGCGATTCGCTGGATCGGCAGCCTGACGTTGGTCGCGCTCACGGCCCTCGCCTTTCTCTCCGCAAACCTCGCCATCAAGGCCCAATACGTGATCATGGCCGCGATCGCGCTCTCGTTGCTCTCGTTGCTGCTCGGCGCATCGCCCGTCCCGCCGGAGACCGTTCAGCTCTGGCCCGACGCGAGCTCGCAGCCGATGGAGTTGGTCTTCGCCATCTTCTTTCCGGCGGTGACGGGCTTCACCGCCGGCGTCGCGATGTCCGGCGACCTCAAGGATCCGCTGCGCGCCATTCCGCTCGGCACGCTGACCTCGGTCGGCACCGGCATGCTGATCTACGTCGGCCTCGCCGTGTTGTTCGGCCTCACGGTCGATACCTCAACCCTCCGGACGGACGGCGACATCTGGGGATCCTACGCCGCGGTCCCCGAGCTCGTCCTGCTCGGCGTCTGGGGCGCGACACTCTCCTCGGCGATTGGCTCGATGCTGGGCGCTCCGCGCATCCTGCAGGCGTTGGCACTCGACGGCGTCGGCCCCCGCGTGCTCGGGCGTGGCGACGGACCGGACAACGAGCCGCGTGTCGCCACCATCGCCACCTTCATCATCGCCGAGGCCGGCATCCTGGTCGGCGAGCTCGAGGTGGTCGCCCGTGTGCTCACGCTCTTCTTCCTGACCACCTACGGCACGCTGAACCTCGCATGCGCGCTCGAGAGCTGGGCCAACCCCGACTTCCGACCGCGATTCCGCACGCCGGCGCTGGTGAGCGTGGTCGGCGCGGTGGTCTGCTTCGGCACGATGTTCAAGGTCGATGCGACCGCGATGGCGGGGGCGCTCGGCGCGGTGACGGGCCTGTACCTCTGGGTGAAGCGACGGTCGCTCGAGCTCGACAGCACCGATATCTGGGGCGGCATCTGGCAGTCGCTGGTGCGCTCGGGGCTGTACCGCCTGCAGGGCGCGCGCGAGTCCCGCGGCGTCTGGCGGCCGAACGTGATGGTCTTCGGCGGTCATCCGGGCCACCGCCCCGCGCTGCTCAAGCTCTCGCAGTGGATCGTGCAGGAGCACGGCCTGCTGACCAACTTCACGTTGATGCCGACCGAGCGGCCGGCGATTGGGGATTCGCGCGCCTCCGGTGCCTTCCCCGCCGGCAGCGCCGAGCCCGAACCCGCGGCGGAGATCACCGACCCGGCGATGCACCTGCCGTCGCCGGACTCCTACGAGGAACTCCAGTATCACAGCGTCTTCCACACCACGCGCAGCTGCCCGACCGTCGCCGACGGCATCCTCTCGGCGGCGGATTGGTTCGGCGTGGTCGGTCTCGCCCCCAACGCGGCGATGCTGGGCTGGCCGCGGCGAAGGCAGCGCCACGGCGGCTTCGCCACCACCGTCGCCGGGCTGATGAAGCGTGATCTCAACGTGCTGCTGCTCCGCGCCGACCCGAAGCGGGGGTTCGGTCGCCGCGAAAAGCTCGATGTGTGGTGGGGCTCGCACCAGGACAACGGCGGCCTGATGCTGATGATCGCCCACTTCATCCAGCGCAACCCCGCGTGGGCGCGTGCCCGGGTGCGCGTGGTCACGGTGGTCTCCGATCCGGCCGAGATTCGGGGGCGCGAGAAGGCCCTGCGGCGGCTGCTGAGCGCCGGGCGCGTGCGCGCCGAGGTCGTGGTGATGGATGGCTCGCTCGAGTCCAAGTCGCCCATCGACTTGCTGCGCGAGCGCAGCAAGCACGCCGACTTGGTGCTGATGGGCCTCGCGCCGCCCGACCCCGCCGATCCGAGCGGCTGGACCGAGGCGCAGGAGCGCAAGGCTTCGGGGCTCGGGGCCGTCCTGTTCGTCTCGGCAGCGACCAGCGCGCGCGGCGGCCGGCCGCTGGGCCTGGACGCCGACGCACACCTCGCGGTCGACGCCGAGGCGCCATCGGCGGTCGATGCGCCGCCCGGCAGCATCGCCGAACCCGGCCTCACCGCCCGCATCGAGTCCTCGCTCTAACCTCGACTAGCCCTCGCCGTGCGCACCCGAGCGCACCGGAGTTCTCGCGATGTTGACCCTCGAACGCCTACAGAGGATCCGCCTGACGCGCACGCCGCCCGGCCAGGTCGCGTTCGCCAACGTCGTGCTGCGTTGGGACTACCTGCTTCCGCGGCGCACCGAGATCGTCGTCGAGGGCCTGGACAACGTACCGACCGACCGCACCGTCTTCTTTGCGATGAACCATACGGATCGCTACAATTACTGGCCTTTCCAATATCGCATGTATCAGCTCGGCCGGCCCTTCACCGCGACCTGGGTCAAGGGAAAATACTACGAACACCCGGCGATGGCGGCGTTCATGGACGCTTGCAACAACATCCCGCTGCCCTCGCGCGGCTACGTCATCGCGACCGAGTTCCGCGACCGGATCGGGCGCAAGCCGAGCGGCGACGAGTACCGCGCCCTGCGCGACCGCGTCGATCGCCGCGTGGGCGCCGAGGTCCCCTTCGACGACGCACCCGGCGATGTCGGCCGATTCGTCGAGGCGTTCGCCGGGAAGCGCGACGGCGTCGCCTTCCGAGACGCCTTCGACGCGCTCTGGGCCCGCTATCTCGAGGAGATCGTGCGGTTGACCCGCCACGCGCTCGAGCGCGCCGGCAACAACCTCCTGGTCTTTCCCGAGGGCACCCGCAGCTTGACGCTTCGCAAGGGCCAGACCGGCCTGATGCAGATGGCCTGGCACCTCGGCCACGATATCGTCCCGGTCGGATGCAACGGCAGCAACGACTGCTATCCGGGCAACTCGCCGTTCAGCCGCGGCGGGCGCATCGTCTACCGGATCGGTGCGCCGCTGCGACTCGATGGCCCCGAGCTGGCGCCGCACGCCGTTCCGCCGGACGTGCTACCACTCACCTTCGACGCGGGCCACCGCTACGGAGCGCACTACGAAGCCGCCACCGCCGAGGTGATGCGCGCCATCGGCGCCCTGCTCGACGAGCGCTACCTCGCGCCCGACGGTGCCGCCGGCGGTGAGGCCGGGGTCGGCCGCTTCCTCTGACTCTCGGTTGCAACCGCCGCGTGGCCGCGCCCCCCTGCAATGCGGAGGCAGACTCTCGATGACGGCTCTCGCTCCTCAGCCCGACTGCGCGCACGACGCGACGTGGTTCCGAGCGTCGACCGCGATGGCGTGGCTGCTCGCGTTCGGTCGGGTGCTCGGCGGCTGCGGCACCGACACCCCCGCCGGCAAGGACGGGACCGACACCGGCGGCGCCGAGGATGCCTGCAAGGCCGACACCGATTGCGCCGCGCGGGCCACGGCCTGCATCGACGCCCGCTGCGGCAAGGCCGGCTTCTGCGTCCTGGTCGACCGCGTGGACGGCAGCGCCTGCGACGACGGCGATCCTTGCACCGTGCTCGACCGCTGCGGCGAAGGCGTCTGCGCGGGCAAGGCCGGCGGCTGCGGCTGCAAGGGCGACGCCGATTGCGCCGCCTTGGACGACGACCTCTGCGACGGCACCCTGACCTGTCTCGTCGGTGTGCCGGAGGGCTCGCGCTGCGTGCCCGCCGGTGACGAGCCGGTCGCGTGCCCGGCCCCCGCCACCGCGTGCGAGATCGCGACCTGCGACCCGAAGACGGGTACCTGCGCCAACACCGCCGCGGCCGACGGCACGGCCTGCGACGACGGCAACGACTGCACCGTGGACGGCGTCTGCAAGGCCGGCACCTGCGCCGGTGTCTCGATTTGCCCCTGCCAGAGCGACGCCGACTGCGACGACGGCAACCTCTGCAACGGCAGGGAGATCTGCGATCCGAGCGCGCACGTCTGCAAGACGCAGCTCGCGACCGTCGTGGTCTGCCCGACGGTCGACGACACCGCGTGCGCGAAATCGACCTGCGCTCCGACGACCGGTACCTGCGCGCTGCAGCCGGTGTCCGACGGAGCGGATTGCGACGACGGGGACCCGTGCAGTAGCGGCGAGGTCTGCCTCGGCGGTGCCTGCCAGGCGGGCAAGCCGATCTGTGGCTGTACCGTCGACGCCGATTGCGCGGCCAAGGAGGACGGCAACCTCTGCAACGGCACGCTCTACTGCGACCTGCTCGCCAGCCCGCCCGCCTGCAAGGTGCACCCGCTGACGCAGGTGAACTGCGGCGCGAGCGACGGCGACCCGTGCTCGAGCAAGGTCTGCAAGCCGTCGACGGGCGAGTGCGAGGCCGTCTCTGCGCCACTCGGCACCGTCTGCGACGACGGCAAGGCGTGTATCAAGGGCGATGCCTGCCAAGACGGCGCCTGCAAGCCCGGACTCGACAGCTGCCCGTGCAAGGTCGACGCCGACTGCGCCGCCCACGACCCGAACAACCCCTGCGTCGGCAAGCTCGATTGCGATACCAGCGGCGCAGAACCGCGCTGCCGCATCAACCCGGCGACCGTCCCCTATTGCTCGAGCGCAGACGACACCGACTGCCAGGCCAATCTCTGCGATCCGACCACCGGTGCCTGCAAGCTGACGCCGCGAGCCGAGGGGGCGACCTGCGACGCGGACGGCAACCCGTGCACGCTCGGAGACGTCTGCAAGGCAGGCAACTGCGTCGCCGGGGCGAACGTGTGCGGCTGCGACGCCGACGCGGACTGCGCCGCCAAGGACGACGCGAACCCCTGCAACGGCACGCTTTTCTACGTCAAGGCCGCGGCTCCGTACACCTGCAAGGTCAAGCCGGGCAGCGTCATCGATTGCCCGGACCTGACGCTGCCGTGCGCGGAGATGGCGTGCGACAGCCAGTCGGCGACCTGTATCGCCAAGCCGATCGTGGCGCTGCAAGGCAAGGCGTGTGACGACGGCGACGCGTGCACCAAGAACACCGTCTGCGAGGAGTCGACCTGCAAGGGCGGGAGTGGCGTCGATTGCGACGACCTCAACCCCTGCACCATCGACGTGTGCAACCCTGCGACAGGCTGCCAGAACCTCCCCAGCAGCGGCGCACCCTGTCTCTCATCGGGCAGCGAGGGCGCGTGCGTCGCCGGCAAGTTCGAGGTCCCCTAGTGGGCGCGCTGTTCCGTCGCGACGCGTTCTCCTACCAGGATGGCGACCGCATCGCCGACCGCTACCGCGTGGGCCACGCCCTCGGACGTGGCGGATTCGGCACGGTCTACACGGGCGAGCACCTCGGCACGAGCCAGGCGGTCGCCATCAAGATGCTCTCGCCCCCCTCGAGCGAGGGAGACGTCGCGCGCGAGCATCGTGAACGCTTCCTGCGCGAGGCACGGATCACCGCCCGCTTGGCGCATCCGAACACCGTACGCGTCTTCGACGTCGGCGAGGCGGAGGACGGACCGCTCTTCTTGGTCATGGAGCTGTTGCGGGGGCCCACCCTCGAGCAGATCCTGAGCAAACTCGAAGACCGGGACGTCACGATGAGCGAGCTCGCCGCGGTGCAGATCGCCCTACCCGTCCTCGGCAGCCTCGCCGAGGCCCACAGCGCCGGCTTGGTCCACCGCGACCTCAAGCCCGCCAACGTCATGCTCAGCGACGTGAGCGGCAACGAGCCCGTCGTCAAAGTGCTCGACTTCGGGTGTTCGCGAACGCTCGACTCCGAGTTGACCAGCGACGGCATCGTGCTCGGCACCCCCGGCTACATGAGCCCGGAGCAGTGCAATGGCGAGGACGTCGACGCGCGCGCGGATCTCTACAGCCTCGGCGTCATCCTGTACCGCGCGCTGTGTGGGCGGCTACCCTTCGTCGGCTCGGATCCGCTGACGCTGATGTACCAGCACGCCAACGCGCCCGTGCCCGATCCGCTCGAGGTGAGCGAAGGCCGCGTATCGCCGGCGTTCGCGCACGTCCTCGAGCGCGCACTCGCGAAGGATCCGACGCAGCGCTTCGCGAGCGCGCAGGAGATGCGCATCGCGCTCGAGGCCATCCGGCAGGACGTGCTCACCAACCCGCGCCACCTCGGCGGCGCGACGCGAATCGGGGCGGCACTCGGCGGCGCGGACAAGGGCGTACTGGTCGGCTTGCTCGCGTCGGCGTGGGACGGCTGGCGGCCCGAGGGCGTGGAATACGACGCGAAGCTCGAGCACGTCGCCTTGAGCGCGCGCACCCTGCCCTACAACGCTCCGCGCGAGGATGGCGATGCGAGCGGTCGGCCCGTGACCGAGCCGGCCAAGCGGGCTGCGTCGGCGCCGAGCCAATCCGAGGCGTTCTACCAGGAAGGCGCCGTCCCGGTGGGCGACACGCCGAGCCAACGCACGGTCCTTCCGCCGCAAGAGCCGGCGGGGCCAGCGATGAAGGTCGTCGCCGCGATCGCGGTGCTGCTGCTGACCTTGGCGATTGGGACCTGGCTCGGGCTGCGGGAGCGCGAGGACGTCCGCCAAGCCCGCGGTGCCTCCGCGAGCACGGCCGCCGCCGCGACGCCGTCACCTGCAGCGACGCCGGAGCCGGCGCCCGCACCCGCGCCCGAGGCCGCAGCGGCGATGCCCTCCGGCGCCGCCGACGCAGAAGCCGCCCCGCCGGACGCGGTCAACGTGGCCGTTGCGCCGGCTGACGCGGGCGGGGCTGCGCCGGTCGCTCCGGAGAATCCGAACGCCGCCAAGGCCGCTTCGTTGGCCGCTGCGGCCGCGGTGACCAGCAACCTGCGGCAGCGCATCGGGCTGCTTCGCGAGGCGCTCCGGTTGAAACCGGACGATCCGGACTTGCAGCAAGCCCTGAAAAAAGCCCAGAATGAGGCGAAAGCCCAGCGTCCGACGACTGATCGGCGCAAGCCCCTCCGCAAAGAGCGCGCCCGGCCCGCACAGGAGGAACCGTCACGCTCTCGCATCCCAGCAGCCTTCATCGACTGATCGCGGCGCTGCGCCCATTCCGCAGCGTGCGGCTGGTCACGCTCACGCTGGCGTGCACCGTCGGGCTCGCGAGCGTCTGGGCCCCTCGCGTCGGCCATTGTGCGGCGAGCGGCGCCCCGCTCACGACCGCCGAACAAGCGGCCGCGGTCTCGTTGGCCGCGCGCACCAAGGGCATGAACGCGGAGTACGACGCCTGTGCGGCGATGTACCTCGAGGCCCACAAACTCGACCCGAACACGCTCGGCTACCTCTACAGCGCAGCGCGCTGCGAGCAGAAGGCCGGCAAGTTCGACCGCGCCATCGAGCACTACAGCGCCGTCTTGGCTCGCGCGTCCTCGGGCGACCCGTTGGCGCTGAAGTCGGCGCAGCACAAGGCCGAATGCGAGGCAGCCTGGCGCAAGGTACAGGCCGACAAGGCCGAGGCCGCCCGCAAGGCCGAAGCCGCCCGCAAGGCCGAGGCCGCCCGAAAGGCAGAGGCGCAGCGCAAGGCCGCCGCGCTCGCACACAAGGCCGGCGCGCCGGGCGTCGCGGCGAAGCAGCCGGACGGTTGGCGCAAACCGACAGGCTGGGCGACCATCGCCGTCGGTGTGGCCGCCGTCGGCGCCGGTGTCTACCTCCTCAACGCCGGCAGCAGCGAACTCGCCGAACTCGAGGCGCAGCTCGCCAAGCGCGACGCAAACGACAAGATCATCGGCATCACCTACGACGACGCCGAGGTGAAGCAGGGATCCGCCAACCGAAAGACGGGGCTGGGCGGTGCCCTGCTCGGTGCCGGCCTGCTGAGCGGCGGCATCGGTGCGTGGTTGGTGTGGACGTCGCCCGGCAAGCGCGTGTCGGTCAAGCCGTACAACCGCTTCCGCGGCGTGCACGTCACGATGCGCTTCTGACACCCGCATCTGCGGGCGCCGGACCTCAATCCATCAACGCAGGCGCGAGCTCCGGTGGCTTGTCCCGCGCGGTCGCGGGCTTGCTCGGGTTTGCGCGACGCACGCGCGGCTCGGACGGGGCGGTCTCGGGCTTGGCTGCCGAAGGTGCGGCTTCGGCGCTGCCGGCGTCGGCTGCCGCGGCAGCCGCGGCAGCCGCGGCAGTCGCCGCCGCGGCCTTCTGCCGCGCCGCCTCGGCCGCCGTACGCGCCGACTTCACGAGCACTCCCCAAGCGGCGTTGTCGGGCTCGAGCCGCTGCGCTTCGAGCACGTGACGGAGCTGCTCCTCGGGATCGGTCGCCTGCGCCGCGCGCTGGCCGGCTGCGGCCGCGAGCTCCGCGTTGCGCTGCGCGGCCTGCTTCGCTGCCTCCGCAGCCGCCTGGGCTTGCTTCACTGCAGCCTCGGCGGCCTCGGAGGCGGCGCGGGCCGCGGCCTCCTCGGCTTGACCGCGCAAGGCGAACCATGCGCCGACGATACCGAGCAAGAGGGCGAAGACGATGGCGGCACCGATCCATCCACCGCGGCCTTGCGCCGGCCCCGCGACCGGTGCATCGACCTGCTCGGTGCTGAGCAGCTCTCGGCCGACCTCACGACGCGAGAGACCCAGCTGCGGTGCCTCCGCCGACACGACCGGCGCCGCGGGCGCTGCGGGCGCTGCGGGCGCTGGCGCGACCGACGGCGCCACGCGCACCGACGAGGATGGCCCTTCGCTGCTGGGTTTGGGCACCGGCGGGTCAGACGGATCGCGCACCATCTCGAACTCGGAGTCGCCCGACAGCGGTTGGATGGCGCCGGTCTCGCCGTCCCAGATGTCGCCTTCCCATTCGCCTTCGCGAATCCGCGCCAGATCCGCGCGCAGCTCTGCCGCGTCTCGCGGCCGGCCAGCAGGCTGCTTGGCCAAGCTTCGCAACAGCACGGTCGCGAAGCCGTCGCTGAGCGGCAAGCTCGTCATCTCGCGTGGATCCGGTGCCGGATCGAAGGCGTGCATCCGCATCAGCTTCAGCGCGTTTGCGTGATGGAAGGGCAACCGACCGGTGGCGCAGAGGTAGAGCATGACCGCGAGGCTGTAGAGGTCCGAGCGACCGTCGACGGTCTCACCGCGGCACTGTTCCGGGCTCATGAAAGGGGGCGTGCCGGGGATGGAACCGCCGACGGTCAAAGAGGAATCCGCGGTCCGCGCGATACCGAAGTCGAGCACCTTGACCACGGGCGGGCCGTCCTCGCGGCTGCAGAGGAAGACGTTGGCTGGCTTGAGGTCTCGGTGGACCAGGCCCTGCGCGTGCGCTTCGGCGAGGCTGTCGAGGATGGGCAGCGCGATGTCGATGGTCTCTTGCTCCGAGAGCGGGGCGCGGGCGCGGAGGCGACGCTGCAGCAGCTCCTCGAGCGACTCTCCGTGCAACTGCTCCATCGCGATGTAGAGCGCGCCACCATCGTCCTGGCCGACGCCGTACACCCGAACGGTATTGTCCGACCGCAAGTCGGCCATGACCTTGGCTTCGCGGAAGAAGCGCCGCACCGCGACGCGAGCCGACTCGGCAGCCGGATCGAACGACATCAGCTTGACCGCGACCTCGTCGCCGGTCTCGACGTCGACCGAGGCGTACACAGCGGCGAAGCCGCCTGCGCCGAGCGCGCCCGTGATGCGGAACCGTCCTGCCACCACGTCGTCGACGGCGTAGCTGCGCGGGTGCTTGGTGAACGCCTGCGCCATCACCGTCGCCGTGCGATCTTTCGGGCAGAAGGCGTCGGGCGTCAGCGTTCCACAGACCGGACACAGCCACTGTGGCGCTTCACTTGCCTGAGACTGCGTCGGGTCCTCGACCATGGTTCACCCCTGCGTGCTTCCTTTCCTGTTCCCCGCAGTCTAGGCGTCCGGCTTCATCAAATTCACGTCGATCGTCTGGTAGGGGATCCCGATGCCGGCGGCGTCGAGCGAGCGCTTGATCGCCCGCACGGTCGCTTCGTGGGTCACCCAGAAGTTCGCGGATTCGGTCCAGACGCGGACCTGCCAATCGACGCTCGAAGCGCCGAGACCGACCAGGAACACTTGCCCCGCCTTGCCGTCGGGCTGCCCCGGCACCTCTGCCACCGCAGCCTCGAGCGCCGCTCGGGTGGCGTCGATATCCGCGTCGTACGCGCAGCCGACGTCGACATCGACGCGGCGCTGGTCGTGATGGCTGACGTTCTCGATCGTCGAGCCGAAGATCGCGCCGTTCGGCACGAAGATGCGGCGATTGTCCGCGGTGTCGAGGGTGGTCGTGAACAGGCCGATCTCCTCGACCTTGCCCACCGAACCGGCGGCTTTGATGGCGTCACCGACCTTGAAAGGCCGGAAGACGAGCAACATCACGCCGGCCGCGAAGCTGCCGAGGGTGCCTTGGAAGGCGAGGCCGACGGCGAGCGAGGCGCCACCGAGCACCGCGGCGAAGGTCGTGGTCTGCACGCCGAATACGCCGAGCACCGCGAGCACCGCCATCAGCAGGACCACCCAGCGGGCGGCCTGCGAGAAGAAGCGGGTCAGCGTGGTGTCGAAATTCGAGCGCTCGAGTTGCCGTCGAACCAAGTCGCGCGTCATCCCGGCGAGCACGTTGGCGATGAACAGCCCGACGAGCGCGCCGGCGATCTTGATGATATAGGGCAGCGCGAGCTGTGCGTAGCCGTGAACGTCGTTCATGAGAGCCTCCTGAGCGCCCTAGAGCAGGTTGAAGCCCGTGGTCAAAAGAAGGCCGTGCTGGACCTGCCACACGTCGACGACCAGCGGAATCCGCTTGACGTTGACGACGTAGTCCAGGCTCGCCCACTTGGCCAGCTTGACCGAGAGGCCGCCCTGCAGCTCGGTGGTCATCGCGTCGACGCCGGTGAGCGCCTGCTCGCTCTTGGTGACGAAGGGGTAGAACAGGCGGGTGCGCGCCATCCACTTCACGTTCGCGTTGACCTCGCCCTTGGCCTCGAGCTCGAGCTCGCCACCGACCTGGTGCGTGGTCTCGATCTCGGCCAGCTTCAGGGTGTTGGTGGCGTCGTCGAACGCCGTCATCGCGTAGCCACCCTGCGAGAAGATGTGCTGGCCGCCGGCGCCGAGCTTGGCATGCAGGGTCAGCGACTTGCCCTCGAACGGGTTGGCGAAGAATCCGGCGGTCTCCGCGACGATCACCGGCTCGAAGGCCGACGTGAGGTCGATCGAGGTCTCGGCGGCGACGGTCGTGCTGGTGGCGGTGCCGCCGGCCGGCGTGCGCTCGACGATGGTCTCGCCGGCGCGGACCGTCTCGCCGCGCCAGAGCTGCGTCTGCAGGCGGGCACGGGCGAACGGACCAACCCAATCGATGGCCTCGAGTCGGTAGAGCCAGGTCGACTGCAGCTCGAAGTTGTCCGCGGACTTCAGCCACGCAGCCACGGCGGGCGTGCGGGTCTGCGCGTGCTGGACCTTCAGCGAGTTCTGCCAATCGTGGCGACCGGAGACGAGGTTGAACTCGCCGTCGAGCAATACGCCGATCTGGTAGGTCGTGCCGTCGACAGCGCCCACCACGCTCGACGACGACGTCGCCGAGCCGTTGGCGCCGAGGCCCAACTTCTTGGTCCAGCCATCCTTGCGCTTGCTGTCGGCCTTGTCGTCGGCCTTGGTGCGGGCCTGCGCCTTCTTCTCGAGGTCCTCGGCGACGACCTCCCCATCGGCGAATGCGCAGGTCGGAGCGAGCGCGACGGCAAACAGCGCGAACGGCAGCAGCAACCGGACGAAATGCTGTGGCATGCAACATCTCCCTGCGCGCGGATGGTCGGTTCGGGAGGCGGGCGCGCTACGCGGTTCTACCAAGGCTCCCGGCGAGGCGCTAGGCGCGGGGCCCGTGACCCCGCGTCATGGCAGCGTCTCCGGCCACCGGCGAAGGGTGCGGTGCGTCGCGCTTGCCGCTGTGGCGGACGTCGTCGCCGCGCGCCATGAAGATCACCTGCTCGCCGAGGTTGGTGGCGTGATCTCCGATGCGCTCGAGGAACTTCGCCACCGCCTGCAGGTGGATGGCCCCCTCGACCAGGCGGGCGTCCGAGGCCATGTGCGCGATCAGGCGGCGACTCAGCGCGTGGTAGAGGTCGTCGACCTCGTCGTCGCGGGCGATGACAGCGCGGGCGGCGGGCACGTCGGCAGCGACGAAGGCGTCCATCACGTCGCGCACCATCGCCTGCACGATCGCCGCCATCCGCTCGATCGAGACGTCGTCGCGCGGGCGGCCGATCTTCGCGAGCGGCTCGGCACGCTCGCAGATGTTGACGGCCAGATCGGCGATGCGCTCGAGGTCGGTGACCATCTTCGCCGCCCGCGTGACGAAGCGCAGCTCCGAGGGCGAGCCCGGCCCGGCGGCCAGCAACTCCAGGCAGAGCTCGTCGGCTTCGAGCTCGTCCCGATTCACCGCGCGGTCCGAGAGGATCGTGCGCGCGGCGAGCTCCGCGTCGCGGCTGAGCACCGCCCGCACGGCCGCGCCGATCATCTCCTCGACGCGTCCGGCCATGCGCAACAGGCGACGCCGCAGCTCCTGCACGCCCGGGCCGAGGGCGAGGATCGCGGCCTCGCCCGAGGCCAGGAACTCGGGCTCGGTCGAGGCCGGGAAGGCACCGCTGGTCTCGGCGTCGGAGTCGGCGTCGATGTCCTCGTCCGAGGCGTCGGCGTCCCCACCCGCGTCGGCGGCGGCGGCGAAGGCCGCGCCGTCGGCCAGCACGCTGCGGTGGGCCGGCAACGTGAACCAGAAGCAGGTGCCGACACCGTCCTCGGCCGCCGGCACGCGGACGTCGACCGAGCCGCCCATCGCTTGGGTCAGGTGCTTGGTGATGGCCAATCCGAGCCCGGTGCCGCCCTGCCCGCGCGCGCGCCCGACGTCGACTCGGTAGAAGCGCTCGAACAGGCGCGGGATCTGGTCCAGCGGGATGCCCGGTCCTTCGTCGAGGACTTCGAATCGAACCAGATCTCCCGCTTCCGCGACGCGAACGCGCACGACCCCGCCTTCGGGGCTGTGCTTGAGCGCGTTGTGCAGCAGGTTGACCAGGATCTGCTCGGTCGCCTGCGCGTCCGCATGCACGGAGAATTGCCCCTCGGCCTCGGCCTCGACGGCGAAGCGGACGCCCGCGGCCGCGGCGGCGGGCTCGAGGCTGACCATCGCGTCGCGCACGGCTTGGACGGCGTCGATGGCGCGGCGAACCAAAACCTGCCGACCGGACTCGATGCGGCTGAGGTCGAGCAGGTCGGCGACCAGCGCGCCGAGGCGGTCGGCGTTGCGCTCGATGGCCTCGACGAAGCTGCGGGCGGCCTCGGCGTCGTCGATCGCGCCGTCGAGGAGCGTCTCGGCGCTGGCCTTGATCACCGAGACCGGCGTGCGCAGCTCGTGGCTGACGTTCGCGACGAAATCGCGCCGCACGCGCTCGAGGCGCGAGACGCGGGTGCGGTCCGTGAGCACGAGGAGCACGCCACCGCTCGGCTGCGGCGCAGCACGGACGCGCAGGCTTCGCGACACCGGGCCGGGCAGCTCGGCGTCGCGCTCGAAGAGCTCGCCGTGCAGGGCGACGCCGACGGCTTCGTGCACCGCCGGCAGCCGGACGAAGTCGAGCAGCGGCTCGCCGGCGGCGGTATCGTCGAGTTCCAGCAGCTCGCGCGCCGCAGCGTTCGCGAGCAGCAAACGGCCCTCGGCGTCCAGGGCGACCACGCCGTCGTCCAGCGCGCCGAGCACCGCGGCGAGGCGGGCGCGCTCGGCGACCAGGCGGGTGATGCGCCGTCGGAGGGTGGCGAGCTCGTCGCTCAGACGTCGGCTCCCGAGCGGATGCAGTAGCCGACGCCGCGGACCGTCTCGATGTGGTCTCCGGCGCTGCCGAGCTTGGCGCGCAGGCGCTTGACGTGCGTGTCGACGGTGCGGGTGGTGACGTCCGGCGCGTAGCCCCAGACGTCGGCGAGCAGCTGGTCGCGCGACTGCACACGGCCACGTCGCTCGAGCAGGGTCGCCAGCAGGCGGAATTCCAGGGCCGTCAGGCGTACCAGCTCGCCGTCGACCAGCACGCGGTGGCCGGCCAGGTCGACCTGGAGACCGGGCACCACCAGCGTCTCGGCGCTCTGCACCGGCGCCGAGCCGGTCTGCTGTCGGCGCAGGATGGCCCGCAGCCGCAGCATCAACTCGCGCACGCTGTACGGCTTGACGACGTAGTCGTCCGCGCCGACCTCGAAGCCGACGACCCGGTCGATCTCCTCGGCCTTGGCGGTCAGCATCACGACCAGCATCGAGCGCGTCTTGGGATCTTCTCGCAGGCGCCGACAGATCTCGGTGCCGGAGATATCGGGCAGCATCAGGTCGAGCAGGATGAGATCCGGCACGGGTTCGGTGCGCGCGGACTCGAGCGCCGCGCGGCCGTCGGTGGCCAGACGCGTCCGGTAGCCCTCCCGGCGGAGGCTGTAGTCGAGCGCCCGCACCAAGTCGGGCTCGTCGTCCACGATGAGTACCAGCGGTGCCATCTCGGTCTCGGTGCCTGCCGCAGTCGCGGCCGGGCGGTCCATTCGGTGCGCGAGGGTCATGGAATCGCTCCGTCTTGTCCAGGCTCGTGTCGGCGGGCCGGCCGCTCCGACCCCGGATGCAAGCTAGCGTGTCGGCCGCGCGGCGCCATGGCCGCTCGGGACGGTGCGGGAACGGGCCGGTGACGAATCGGTGAATTCTCACGGGAGGCAGCGAGACCCGGCGGGACATGCTACTCTTCCGCGTGTCGAGAAGTGACCGAGGTGGGAACATGAAGCGGATTTCGAGCTTTCTCGCTGGGTTGGCACTAGTTACAGGGCTTGCGCCGGGCTGCGCGGACATGCGCGGCGCCGCGGCGGGCTGCGACCTGACGGTCGAGGAGCCGACGGGCGTCGCTTCGCCGCGCTTCGTGGCACCGGTCGGCTGCGTGGACGCCGACGGTGACGGGTCCCGCGACGCGCCCTTCCGAGGCCTCGAGGCCGCCAGGGGGCTGACCGCCGGCGAGACGCTCGTGCTGCTGCCGGGAACCTACGAGGGTGCGCTGCAACTGCCGGGCGGTGTCGACGCCGTGGTCGCCCTGCCCGAGCGGACCGAGCTCACGCGCGGCGTGACGGTCGAGGGCGCCGGGAGCTCGCGGCTGAGCGGGATGCGGATCGAATCGCCCGAGGAATTCGGCCTGCGCGTGGTCGGCGCGACCGTGACGCTGGAATCCAGCCGAATTCGCGGCTCCACCGGCCACGGCATCGAGGTCCGCGAGGCCGGGAGCCTGGCGTTGCGTGCGAGCGCCGTCCTGCAAAGCGCCGGCGTCGGCGTGCTCGCCAAGGGGGCGGGCGCCATCTCCATCGTCGAGCCGATCTTCGATGTCGGACCGCGCGGCGAGGGCGACGACAAGATCGGCATCGTCGAGCCGATCTTCCTGCCCTCGACCCGGATCGAGGGCAACGTCGGTGGCGGCATCGCCATCGTCGAGCCGATCTTCCTGCCGGCCCCCGACGCTGGTCACTCGCTCTTGCTCGAGGGAGCGATGGTCCAGGGCAACGTCGGCTTCGGCGTCGCGCTCTACGGCGCGTCGGCTCGGATCAAGGCCAGCGCGATCGTCTCGACCGCCATCGGCAGCGGCGGCCCGTGGGCCGACGGCGTGCTCCTCGCGGCGGCGGCGGACGGCAAGACGCCGGCGCTCTCGGTGGAAGCCGACAGCGTCATCGCCGGCAACGCTCGCGGCGGCGTGGTCGCGCTCGCCAAATCGGCGGTCAGCGTCGAGGCCGACGTGAGCAACAACGGCTACGCCGGCGTCTGGGTCGCCGCCGAGGGCGCCACCCTCTCCATCGGGTCAGCGGCGCGGCTGTACCGAAATCACCTCGTCGCGGCGGGCGTCTCGGCCGGCGCTCGCCTCACGGTCGACGGCGCTACCTTCGCCGAGACCCGCGCGCTGCAGGGCGAAGGATCGAGCGCGGTCGCCGACGGCATCGGCATCTTCGACGGCGCCCGCGCAACCATCACCGGCGCTCGCATGGTCGACAATGTCCGCGCCGCCGTGCTCGTCCACGACGCCGGCACCCGGCGCGACGGCAGCATCGACGTCACCATCGACGGCAGCACCTTCGTCGGTGGTCAGTTCGCCGTCGTCGTCAATGGGGCGCAGGCGCCCGATTTCGCGGCCCAGAACGCCTACGAGGCCACGGACTCCGAGAACGGCGCAGGTTCCGGTGGCGGCGAGCCAGCGCTGGCCCCGTCAGACCGCGACGACGCCGACCTCGCCGCGCAGACCGACTATTGCACCGGCGGAGGCAACTGCCTGCCCGGCGTCCCGGACTAGCCGACTCAGGCGGGCGGCAGCGCGCGGAACGCGGCGAGCGCGGCGTCGCGGGCGGCGGCGTGATCGACGATGGGCATCGGATAGTCGCGCCCGAGGCGCACGCCGGCCTCGAGGAGCACCAGGGGCGGCGCCGCGGCCGGTTCGTGAATCCAGCGGTCGGGCAGCAGCGCGAGCTCGGGCAGCCACCGACGGAGGTAGGCGCCGTCGGCGTCGTAGCGGCGGCTCTGCGTCGTCGGATGGAAGACGCGGAAATACGGCGCGGCGTCGGCACCGCAGCCGGCGACCCACTGCCACCCCATCGCGTTGTTGCCGAGGTCGGCGTCGACCAGCGTATCCCAGAACCAACGCTCGCCCGCCTGCCACGGCAGCAGCAGATCCTTGACCAGGAACGACCCCACGATCATTCGGACGCGGTTGTGCATCCAACCGCGCGCCCAGAGTTCGCGCATCCCCGCGTCGACGATCGGGTAGCCGGTGCGGCCGCGCTGCCATGCCCGCAGCGCCGCCGCGTCGTCGCGCCAGGGGAACGCGCCGAATCGCGGCTGCAGCGGCTGGTCCGGCAGGCGCTCGTCGATGGCGAGCAGGTTGCGCCCGAAGACGCGCCAGACCAGCTGCCGTTGCCAGGGCGCTAGCGCGTCGCCCGCAGCAGCGGCGCAGACGTACGCCTCCCGCGCGGAGAGCTCGCCGAACGCCAGCGCCGGGGAGAGCCGCGACGTCCCGGCCTCGCCCGGCCGATCCCGGAGCGTGTCGTAGCCCGGCCCCGGGCCTGCGACGAAGGCCGTGAGCGCCGCGCGCGCGCCCTGCTCACCGGGCGTCCAGCCTCGCATCATCGGTTCGTCCCACGGGATGCGCGGGAGCAACCCGAGCGCCTGCACCGGCTCGTCGGCGATGGCGTCCGGCACCGCCGGCAGGGAGGACGGCGCCGGGAGCGGCGGCTCGACAACCGTCTGAGCGAGGAAGGTGCGGTACATCGGGGTGAAGACGCGATAGGGGCCGCCGCTGCCGGTGCGCAGATCGCGGGGACGCGCGATGTCGGCGTCGTCGATCCGGCGGGCGTCGCGCCCCGCCGCCGCCAGCAGCGCCGCCTCGCGTCGACGGGCAAACCCCTCTGGTCGGCCGTGGAAGACCACCCGCGCGCCGCCGAGCGCGCTCGCGAGCCCTTGCAACGTCGGCAGCGTCGGCCCCGCCCGAACGACCAGACGGGAGCCCCGCGCACGAAGGTCGGCGTCGAGCGCGACCAAGGCGTGATGCAGCCACACCCGGGCGGCGGCGCCGAGCGGCCAGCCGCCCTCCTCGTCGTCGTCGGGCCATACGAAGACCGGCACGACGACGCCGTCCGGCCCCGCCAGCCGCAGGGCCTCGTGCCACGCCGGGTGGTCGTGAAGTCGGAGGTCGCGTTGCAGCCAGAGCAGAACGGCGGGGCGCGCGCGCATCACGAGTACCCGAGCAGGTGGCGGAGCGCGCCTTCGAGGTCCGGATAGGCAAAGCGGAAGCCTGCGCGGAGCAGATGCGTCGGGTGGACGGGTGCGCCGCGGAGGAGCAGCTCGTCCCCCATCGCCCCGAACAGGGTCCGCACGGCCAGCGCGGGCAGCGGGAGGACGGCCGGGCGGCCGAGCACACGGCCGAGCGTGCGCGCGAATTCGGCCTGCGCGACGGCCTGCGGGGCGACCAGATCGACCGGCCCCTCGAGCGCGAGGGCGGGGTCGACCGCGAGCGCGGCGAGGCCGTAGACCGCGTCGTCCAGCGCGATCCACGGCATCGCTTGGCGGCCGTGACCCACGGGTCCGCCGACGCCCGCGCGGAAGGCAGGCAGCATCCGGTGCAATGCGCCGGAGCGAGGGTCGAGGACCACCGCCATCCGCGGATTCACCACGGAGAGCCCGGCGGCACGGGCCGGCTCGGCGGCGCCCTCCCAGGCGGCGGCCACCTCGGCGGCGAAGCCCTGCCCAGGCTCGCTGTCCGCGTCCACGCGCGTCGTGCGGTCGCCGTACCAGCCCACGGCCGAGACCGAGACGAGCCGGCGTGGCCCGTCCGGGCGCGACGCCATCGCCTCGGCCAGGGCGCGGGTACCGACCTCCCGGCTCCGTCGAATCGAGCGCTGCGCGGCGTCGGTCCAGCGCTGGCCGATGGTGGTGCCGGCGAGGTGCACGACGACGTCGAGGCCATCGAGCGCGGCGGCGTCGATCGTGCCGGCTTCGGCGTCGAAGTGGGCTTGGCCCGGCCGACGGCCGAACCCGACCACATGATGCCCACCGGTCTGCAAGAATGCCGTCAACTCGGCCCCGATCGCGCCGGTAGCACCGGTGATGCCGACGCGCAGGCGTCGACCCGCGAGGTTCGCGTCGAACGCGGCGTGCCGTTGGAGGTCCTCGCGTGTCCGGCGATGGCGAAAATCGAACATGCGCTGCAACTCCCCCCGGACCCACCGCCCGAGCAGCGGCTGCGTCATCGCGGCAAAGGGTAGCGACCATTGCACCTCGTCGCGAAGGCGCGCGTCCACGCCGTCCGGGCCCGCGGGGAGGAAGCGGTGACGGTGTCGCCAGTGGGCGAACGGACCGCGCTCGGCGATGTCCTCGAAGACGTGCGGCGGTTCGTAGGCGACGTGGCGCGCGTGCCACGCGCGCGGCATCGGCAGACCCACGAATCGCAGCTGCATCACGACGCGCGAGCCGACCTGGAGCGAGGCGTCGTCGCGGAGCACGCGCATCGACTGCCAGGGCGGCAGGAGGCGGCGCAGCGCTCCCGGCCGATCGTGCCACGCGAAGGCGACCGGCGCCGGCACCGGCAGCGCGGTCTCGAAGGCGTCGAATTGTCCGCTCATCGAGCGGACTCGCGCGAGAGACGGCGCGAGGTCGCCCAATCCGAGAGCGACGCGAGGTCGTGCACGCGGCGGACCCCGAGGGGCAGTTCGACCTCCATCGCGCCCTGCCCGCCGATCAGGATCGTCACACTGTCTGGCGTCTGGTCCCGCAGCTCGAGCAGCTGGGAGCGCACTCGCCCGGGATCGGCGCCGGCGGCCGACGAAAGCACCAGGGCGACGGCCCCGGTGGCGTCCAGGGCTGCCGGGACGTCGCTGATCGGGGTCTCGGCGCCGAGGAAGACCACGCCGAGGCCGCTGTGGGCCAAGACGGTGGCGCAGAGATGCAGCCCGAGGACGTGGCGCTCCCCCGGCAGCGTCGTCGCGACGACGCGGACCGGCGCCCGCGACGCCAGCGGCCGCCACTGCTCGGCGAGGAAATCTCGCAGGCGCTCGCTCGCGAAGTGCTCGTGCAGGATTTCGACGCGGCCCGCGCGCCAGCCTTCGCCGATGCCCACCAGCAGCGGCCCGACCACCCGCTCGATCGCGGCCAGCGTGCCCAAGCGGGCCCACGCCACCTGCAGGCCGGCGAGGAAGGCCACCGCGTCCAGGCGCAGCACGGCGTCGTGCAGCCCTTCGACGACCGCGCGCGGGTCGAGGGTGGGCGTCGGCGCCGCGGGGGGCGACGGCGTCGGCGCGTCGTCTGCGGCGCGGGCCGCGGGCGCGCCGCCGGCGTCGGACGCCTCCGACGACGTGGGCGCGTCAGCCCCCCCAGCGAACGCGCAGAGCGTGCGAATCCGGTCGGGTCCGGCGGCGAGCACGTCGGCCGCACGGTGGCCCTCGGCGAGCAGGTCACGCACGTGCTCGAGGATGCGCGCGTCGGCGAGGCGATAGCGCCGATGGCCGGACTCGGTGCGGACCGGGCGGGGGAAGCCGTAGCGGCGCTCCCACGTGCGAAGCGTCGCCGTGGGGATGCCGGTCGCCTGTGCCAAGGCGCCGATGCTGAGCAGTGCAGGTTGTTCGACGTCTTCCATTATCGCCTTCGACCGTACCAACGGCGCGCGTCCCGACGTGCGCGGCAACTCCCTCAACCGATGCAGCCATACGGCATTCGATGCGTTGCACGTTGACAAGATCCCGGGGCGAACACAGGCTCCCCCCGCCCTGACGCAGCGCGGCATTTCGCGCGGTCGGGTGCCGCAGCCAGGGAGGCCCCATGGATGGCGTGTTGATGTTGGAAGACGGCACTTTTTTCCGCGGCACCCGCTTCGGTGCGGCGGATGGTGGCGGCGGTGAGGTCGTCTTCAACACCTCGCTGACCGGCTACCAGGAGATCGTCACCGACCCGTCGTATGCCGGCCAGATGGTCGTCCTCACCTATCCTCACATCGGCAACTACGGCGTGAACGCCGAGGACGTCGAGTCGGCGCGAATCCACGCGGCGGGCTTGATCGTCCGCGACCACCACCCGGTGCCGTCGAACTGGCGCAGCACGGCGACGCTCTCGGAGTATCTGGCGGCCTCGGGCACACCCGGTCTGTGCGGCGTCGACACCCGCGCCCTGGTCGGCCACATCCGCCGACACGGCGCGCTCCGCGGCGTCATCCGCGACCTCCACGACGCCGACGCCCTGCCCCTGGTCGGCCGCCTCGCCAGCGCGACCGGCGCCGACGCAGACCTGCCCGCTGCCGACGACGCCCGCTTGCAGCGCGCGCACGCCGAGGCCTCGGCGCTGCCCAGCATGGCCGGTCAAGACCTCGCCCGTGCTGTGACGTGCGCCGCTCCGTACACGCTCGGAGAGCCCGACGCCGAGCTGCACGTCGTCGTCGTCGACTTCGGCGCAAAGAAAAACATCCTGCGTCAATTGCTGCAGCAGGGCTGCCGGCTGACGGTGGTCCCCGCCTCGACCACCGCCGAAGCCATCCTCGCGATGCAGCCCGACGGCGTGATGCTCAGCAACGGCCCCGGCGATCCGGAGCCGGTGACCTACGCGGTCGAGACGATCCGCGCGCTCGTCGGCCGCATCCCGATCTTCGGCATCTGCCTCGGCCACCAGCTGCTCGGCATCGCGCTCGGCGGTCGCACCTTCAAGCTGCCCTTCGGCCATCGCGGCGCAAACCATCCGGTGCGCGACCTGGACACCGGCCGCGTCGAGATCACTTCGCAGAATCACGGCTTCGCGGTCGACCCGGGCAGCCTCGACGGCAGCAAGGTCGCGCTGACGCACCTGCACCTGAACGACGACACGGTGGCGGGGCTGCGGCATCGCTTCACGCCGACGTTCTCGGTGCAGTTCCACCCCGAGGCGAGCCCAGGGCCGCACGACAGCCACCATCTCTTCGAGCGCTTCGGCGACGCCATGCGGCGCTGGAAGCGAGGTCAGCACGGAGCCGCGGCATGAAGGGCAAGGGCAAGCGCATCCTGGTCATCGGATCGGGCCCGATCGTCATCGGTCAGGCCTGCGAGTTCGACTATTCGGGGACGCAGGCGTGCCGCGCGCTGCGCGACGAGGGCGCCGAGGTCGTGCTGCTGAACTCGAACCCGGCGACGATCATGACCGACCCCTCGGTCGCCGATCGCACCTATATCGAGCCGCTCACGCTCGAGTCGCTCGAGGACATCCTCGCGGCCGAACGCCCCGGCTACCTGCTGCCGACCGTCGGTGGTCAAACGGCGCTGAACCTCGCGATGGCCGCGGGCCGCTCGGGTCTGCTCGAGCGCTACGACGTCGAGCTGATCGGCGCGAGCATCGACGCCATCGACCTGGCCGAAGACCGCGAGCGCTTCGCCGACGCGATGCGCGAGATCGGCCTGGACATGCCTCGCTCGATGATCGTGCACCGCAGCGAGCAGATCGACGAGGCGCTCGAGCGCGTCGGCGTGCCGGCCATCGTTCGCCCGTCCTTCACGCTCGGCGGCACCGGCGGCGGCATGGCGTACACCGTCGAGGCGTTTCGTGCCGCGGTGCAGAAAGGCCTGGACGCGAGCCCGGTTTCGCAGGTCCTGGTCGAGGAGAGCATCGAAGGCTGGAAGGAGTACGAGCTCGAGGTGATGCGCGATCGCAACGACAACGTCGTGATCGTGTGCAGCATCGAGAACCTCGACCCGATGGGCGTGCACACGGGTGATTCGATCACCGTGGCGCCGGCGCAGACGCTGACCGACCAAGAGTACCAAGCGATGCGCGATGCGGCGCTGGCGATCATCCGCCGCGTCGGCGTCGAGACCGGCGGCAGCAACATCCAGTTCGCCGTCGATCCGGCCGATGGTCGCCTGACCGTCATCGAGATGAACCCGCGCGTCAGCCGCAGCTCGGCGCTCGCGAGCAAGGCCACGGGCTTCCCGATCGCCAAGATCGCCGCGAAGCTCGCGCTCGGCTACACGCTCGACCAGCTGCGCAACGACATCACGCAGACCACCTCGTGCTGCTTCGAGCCGGTGATCGACTACGTCGTGGTGAAGATCCCGCGCTTCGACTTCGCGCGCTTCCCCGACGCGGGCACCACGCTCGGTCCGCAAATGAAGTCGGTCGGCGAGGTGATGGCCATCGGCCGCACCTTCCGCGAGGCGTTCCGTAAGGGCATCGCGAGCCTGGAGGAGAAGCCGCCGGCGCTCTCGACGCCGTGGAGCGACGGCGACCTGCGCACGCCGACGCCCACGCGCATCTTCGCGGTCTTCGCCGCGATCCGCGCGGGCCGATCGACGGCCGAGGTGCACGAGATCACGGGCATCGACCCGTGGTTCCTGTCGCAGTTCCAGATCATGGCCGACAAGGAGCGCGAGCTGCGCGCCTTCGCCGGCGGCCGCCCGCCGGCGGACCGGCTGCGCTCGGCCAAGCGCGAGGGCGCTTCGGATCAGAGCCTCGCCGAGTGGCTCGGGACCGACGCCGCCACCGTGCGCGGTTGGCGCGAGCAGGACGGCGTGCTGCCCTCCTTTTTGCGCGTGGACACCTGTGCCGGCGAGTTCGAGAGCTACACGCCCTACCTCTACTCGACCTACGAAGGTCGCTGCGAGGCGAACGTCTCGGACCGCAAGAAGGTGATGATCCTGGGCTCGGGTCCGAACCGCATCGGCCAGGGCATCGAGTTCGACTATTGCTGCTGCCACGCGGTCTACGCGCTGCAGGGCGCCGGGTACGAGACCATCATGGTCAACTGCAACCCGGAGACCGTCAGCACGGACTACGACACGGCCGACCGCCTCTACTTCGAGGCGCTCGACCTGGAGCACGTACTCGAGATCTGGCGCAAGGAGCAGCCTGTGGGCGCCATCGTGCAGCTCGGCGGACAGACGCCGTTGCGCTTGGCGCGCGCGCTCGAGGACGCCGGCGTCCGCATCGTCGGCACCTCGGTCGACGCCATCGATCTGGCCGAGGATCGCGGCCGCTTCGGCGCGCTGATGGACGAGATGGGCCTGCGCACGCCGCGTTGGGGCGTGGCGCGTCGCCGCGACGAGGCGCTCCAGGTCGCCGAGCACGTCGGCTACCCCGTGCTGGTGCGCCCGAGCTACGTGCTCGGCGGCCAGAAGATGCGGATCATCTACGACGCCGACCAACTGCGCGCTTGGCTCGAGCAGGGCGGCGAGGTTTCCGAGCAGTACGACGTGCTCATCGACGCCTTCCTCGAGGACGCCTTCGAATACGACGTCGACGCGATCTGCGATGGCGAGAATGTCGTCATCGCCGGCCTACTCGAGCATATCGAAGAAGCCGGCGTGCACTCGGGCGACAGCTCGGCGATCCTGCCGCCGCAGAAGGTCAAGCCGGGCATCCTCGAGCAGATGCGCGACGCAACCCGCCGCATCGGCGTTCGGCTCGGCGTCCGCGGCCTGATGAACGTGCAGTTCGCCGAGAAAGACGGGCTGCTCTACGTGCTCGAGGTCAACCCACGCGCCTCGCGCACCATCCCCTTCCTCGCCAAGGCGATGGGCTTGCCGCTGGTGCAGCAGGCCACTCGGGTGATGTTGGGCGAGACGCTGGCCGAGGTCGGCCTGACCGAAGATCCCGTGCCGCCGCACGTCTTCGCCAAGGCGCCGGTGTTCCCGTTCTCGAAGTTCCCGGGCGTCGATGTCCTGCTCGGCCCCGAGATGCGCAGCACCGGCGAGGTGATGGGCGTCGGTCGCTGCGCCGGCGAGGCCTACCACAAGGCCCTGGACGCCGCCGGCGTGAAGCTCCCGGAATCGGGCACGGTCTTCCTCAGCGTGAACGACCACGACAAGGACGCGCTCGTCCCTGTAGCCCGTCGGCTGACCGCGCTCGGCTTCGAGCTCGTGGCCACCCGCGGGACCGCCGTGCGCCTGTTCGACGCCGGCATCCCGGTGCAGATGGTGTTCAAGGTGCAAGAGGGCGAGCCCAACGCGCGCGCCTGGATCGCCGCCGGGCGCCTGCAGCTGGTCATCGACACGCCGCTCGGCCGCACCTCGCGCCACGACGAGAAGGCGATCCGCGTCGCCGCCGCCGGAGCCGGCATCCCGGTCATCACCACGCTCACCGCCGCCGAGGCGGCCGT
>JBEARB010000101.1:0-17352 GCA_041163625.1 Pseudomonadota bacterium
TCGGCCAGCGTCTCGTTGATGTAGTGCACCAGCGAGGCGGCGAGGCAGTTCTCCCAGGCGGTCAGCGCGGCGTCGCGGTCCTTGGCGAGCTCGGCGAGCATCGCGGCGTCGTTGCCACCGAGCGGCGTCGCGGCGATGCGCGCGCGGCCACGCAGCAGGGCGGTCCAGACCGCGCCGGTGAAGTCGAGCTCGGCCTTACCGGCGGCGCCCGCGTCGCGCTTGCCGCAGTACAGGGCGTGGCCGCGGTTCCACTCCGAGAACAGGTCGATCTTGCCGTCGCCGTCGGTGTCGTACGCGCCGGTCTTGCGGGCCGCGTCGCCGCCGCTGCCGTTGAGCTCGGCGTCGGTGTAGGCGCCGTAGTCGCGGGCGGCGCCGAAGTAGCCGAAACCCTCGTCCCAGGCGTGCTCGAGCGCGGTGTAGGGCTTGCCGTCGCCGTCGGCCTTGCTGTGGTCCGCGCGCAGGCCCTTGCCGTCGGTGTCGTCGTCCAGGTAGTCGTCGGCCGCCTGGCTGTAGGCGACCGCGCCGAGCAGGAACTTCGAGACCAGCTCCTCGAGGTGGTGCCCGCCGGCGGTGATGTGGACCTCGGCGAGCGGCTTGCCGTCGGCGCCCTTGGCGATGGTGCCGGCCGAGCGGTCGGCGGCGGCTTGGTCGAGCTCGGCGAACCAGTTGCGGACCAGGGCGTCGGGGGTGGCGGCGCCGTCCCAGCCGATCAGGCCGCCCTTGCTCCACTCGACGTGTTGGCCGACGGGATCGTTGCCGGCGATCTTCTCCGAGATCTTCTTGCCCGAAGCCGCCCCGAGCGTCTTCTGCAGCGGCTCGGGCGTGAACGAGAGGCCGTGCTCGACGTCGCCGCCGGTGCTGCCGTCGAAGTCGTAGTAGAACGCGAGCTTGGCCTGCACCTCACCGGCCGCGTAGACCTTGCCGCCGTCGATCTCGGCGGTGAGGTCCTCCATCTCCTCGCTGATCTTGGCGATCAGGACGTGCCGGCCGACCTGACCACCGTAGTCCACGCTCGAGGTCCCTGGCGTCAGCCGGCTCTCGAAGGTGTAGGTCGTCGGCACCGTCAGCGTGTCGTCGCCGGCGTTGCCGTCGTCGCTACCGCACGCGCCGAGCAGCGCGCACAGGCCGAGCGCGGTCGCGCCGCGACCCCAGCGCATCGCGCCCGTCATCCCGATCTCCCGTCCGGTTCGTCCCATCGTGCTGCCTCTCTGCGCTCTGCGCGCCGTCCTCGGTCCGCTTCGCGGCGCTGAATCTAGGACTCGGTCCACTGAAAGCAACATTCACTTTCAGCTTCGGAGTTCGCTCGTGCGGGCCCAGCCCTGGCCCGACGGTCGGCTAGATACTGACGTTGAAAATCAATGTCAACACTTTTGAAATCGACTTTCACTCACGCCGAGTCGGTGTCGCCGGCGCCACTCGCGTCGTCCACGCGCAGCGCTCCGGGCGGTCTCAGCCGAGCAAGGATTGCAGCGAGCCCTCGCGCAGCGTCCCGTCGAAGGAGACGCCGTCGACCAGGACCTGCAGCGTGTCGCCGGTGCGGATGACGGTCAGCGCGCTCGAGCGGCTCATCGCCTCGGCGATCTCGGAGACCATCACGCCGGGCAGCGTGATCACCTCGATGGCGTCGGCGCGATGGACGCGGCCTTCGCGCTGCAGCTCTCGGCGCAGGGCGTCACGGCCGTCGTCGCTGCCCTTGTAGACGACGACCGAGAGCCGCGGCGAGGCCTTGCTGCGGATGTGCAGGCGGCGCGCGGTCGGGGCGCCGACTTCGACCCAATGCGCGAGCTGGCCGAGATCGTCGTGGCGCCACAGCGCCGGTTCGTCGACGTCGTTGAGGTCTTTGGCGAAGACCAAGCCGTCTTCCCACAGCAGCGTGTAGGCGAGCAGGCGCGCGACCAGGCGCTCGGGCTCCTCGGAGGGATGCAGGGCGAGGCGGTGCTGCTCTTGCAGGTAGACGCCGCGATCGACATCGGCGACGTCGAGCTCGACGCGGAAGATGGTGGCCGTCAGCGCCAAGGGCTAGCCCACACGCGCGTCGTCTGCCGCTTTCAGCATCGGCAGCTGGATCTCGGGGTCGAGCTTGAGCGCCATCTTGAAACTCGGCAGCGCGTCGCGGGCGCGACCGGCTTCGACGGCGACGATCCCGCGCAGACGCCAGATCGCCGCGGCGTCCTTGGCCGCCATGTCCTTGGTGGCGCGCTGCGACCAGAGCGTGAGCTCGTCGTGCGCCTCGGGCCAGCGGTGCGCGTCGCGCAGGGCCCCGACGAGGCTGCGGCTGTCGCCCATCTCGCGGGCTTCCTTGACGGCCGCGTCGCGGCGGCGCCATTCGAAGCGCGAGAAGCGATAGGCGTAGCGGCCGACCTCGGCTTCGAGCGGGATCCAGCGCGCCTCTGCGATCAGCCATGCGCCGTCGCGCAGGACCAGCTTGTACTCCTCGCGCTGCACCCACGTGCGCGTCGCGCTCATCGTCCGCAGCGTGCAGACCAGCTTGGCGGTGCCGCCGAAGACGGTCGCCTGCACGTCTTGCGCCTGCAGCGTGGTGCCTTGTGGCGGCGACGCGTGCATCTCCTGGATCCAACGGTCGAGGAGCTGGTCGTAGTTGAACGGCACGTCGTGGGGATCGGGCTCGCGGTCGCGGGCATAGGTGATCACCGCATCGGACGCGAACGGACGCAGCGCCGGGCCGAGGTGATGGAAGATGATGCCGGCGCGGCGCGCGACCAGCACGGCGCCGATGACCTTGCGCTCGGCAGCGCCATAGCCCTCTCCCGGCGCGCGAACGGTCTCGATCGGGCCGCAGCCGCCGGCGAGCGCGCCGCCGAGGACCGCCGCGCCGGCTGCGAACGCGCGCAGCACCTCACGACGCGTCGCGTCCGCCGCCGGTTGCGTGGTCACCGCAGCCGCGTCGCGTCGCGCAACGCGCGTGATTCGTCCCTGGTCCTCGCCACGCATCCGACCTCCGCTGGCGTTCATCGACCTTCACGATAGCGCAACTTCCGGCGCGATGGTACATGCGCGCAGCAGGAGGTTCCGATGACCCAGACCAGCCTGTCCGCCGCCGCTGCCTATCTCCTCGAAGAGCCCGATGCCGACAACCGCGCCGAGCTGCAAGCCCTCGTCGCCCGCGTCCGCGCCGGTGACGTGCAGGCCGGCGTCGAGCTCGACGACCGCTTCGCCGGCACCCTCGCCTTCGGCACCGCCGGCCTGCGCGGCGCCATCGCCCCGGGCACCAACCGGATGAACCGCGTCGTGGTCGCCCGCGCGAGCTGGGGCCTCGGCGCGATGCTCAAGGCCGAAGGGCTCGGTCGACCCGCCAGCGCCGGCGTGGTGATCGGCTTCGACGGTCGCCGCAGCAGCCGCCGCTTCGCCGAGGACACCGCGGCGATCTTGGCCGGGCACGGCATCCCCTGTTGGATCTTCGACGAGGTCGCGCCGACGCCGCTCTGCGCGTTCGCCGTGCGCCACCTCGGGGCGGCCGCCGCGGTGATGGTCACGGCCAGCCACAACCCGCCGGCCGACAATGGCTACAAGGTCTACCAGGCCAGCGGCGGCCAGATCATCCCGCCGCAGGACGGCCAGATCGCGGCGCATATCGCGTCGGCGCCGGCGTTCGCCGAGATGGCGCGGCTCTCGCCCTTCGCGGCAGCGCAATCCGGCCTGCGCCGCGCGGTGCCGCCCGAGGTCGCCGACGCCTGGCACGCCGCGATGCGCGCCGCCTCGCTGCACCCCGAGGCCGCTGCAGCCGCGCCGCTCTCGATCGTCTACACGGCGATGCACGGCGTCGGCCACCGCGACGTCGTGCGTGCGCTGCGCAACGCCGGCTTCGACGGCGTCGCGGTCGTGCCCGAGCAGGCCGATCCGGACGGCGCCTTCCCGACCGTCGCCTTCCCGAACCCCGAAGAACCGGGCGCGATGGACCGCGCGCTCGCGCTCGCCGCCGAGGTCTCGGCCGATCTCGTCGTCGCCAACGATCCCGACGCCGACCGCCTCGCCGTCGCCGTGCCGCTGCCCGAGGGTGGCTATCGGATGCTCACCGGCAACGAGGTCGGCTGGTTGCTCGGCGCCGACGCGCTCGCCCACGACCCGCCCGCCGGCTGGGGCGAGGGCCCCGAGCGCAAGCTCGTCGTCACCACCATCGTCAGCTCGACCATGCTCGGGCGGATGGCCGAGGCTACCGGCGCGGACTACGCCGAAGTGCTCACCGGCTTCAAATGGCTCGCCAACGCCGCGGACATCGCGCTCGCCGAGGGCCGCAGCCGTTTCGTCTTCGGCTACGAGGAGGCGCTCGGCTACGAATGCGCCGGCCTGTGCCGCGACAAGGACGGCGTGCACGCGACCGTGCGCTTCTGCGAGCTCGCTGCGTGGCTGCACACGCAGGGGCGGACGGTGCTCGAGGAGCTCGATCGGCTCGCGCTCGAGCACGGCCTCTCGGTCGGCGCGCAATGGTCGCACCGTCTGCCGGGGCAGGACGGCCTGGAGCAGATCGGCCAGCTGATGGCGTCGTTGCGGGCCGAGCCGCCCGAGGCGCTCGCGGGCGTGCCGGTCTCGTTGCGTCGCGACCTGCGCACCGACACGGTCTGGAGCGCGGACGGCAAGGCGCGCCCGCTCGGCATGCCGCCGAGCAACGTCCTGGTCTACAAGGACGCCGAGGGTACGCGCCTGATCGTGCGGCCGTCGGGTACCGAGCCGAAGATCAAGTTCTACCTCGAGGCCGTCGGGCGTCCGCAGAGCGTGACCGCCATCGCGGCGACCCGGCAGGAGCGCGAGGAGCGGCTCGCGTCCATTCGCGCCGACGTCGAGGCCCGCCTCGGCCTGCGTTGACGGGGTCGTTGACGGGGTCGCGGGCGGCGTCGTTGCGGACCGCGTTGTTGCGCGCGCAATGGTTGCCGCCCCTGTCCACCGCAGGCACGATCGCGGCGTGAACGGCCGCAGCCGGCACCAGGAGGCCGCATGAGCATCGAAGAGACCAGCGAGTTCGCCGCCATCCAGACCGAGGAAGCGCCGCGGGCGATCGGCCCCTATTCGCAGGCTTTCGTGGTCTCCGAGGGACGGATGGTCTTCGTCAGCGGTCAGGTCGGCATCGATCCGGCCACCGCCAAGATGGTGCGCGGCGGCGTCGCCGAGCAGACCCAGCAGGTGATGCACAACCTGCGCGCGGTGTTGCTGGCGGCCGGCGGCGACCTGCGCTCGATCGTCCGCACCACCATCTACCTCAAGAACCTGGAGGACTTCGCGACCGTCAACGCGGTCTACGCGAGCTACCTCGAGGCCCCGTACCCCGCCCGCGCTACCGTCGAGGTCGCGCGGTTGCCCGTCGACGCGTTGGTCGAGATCGACGCCATCGCCGTCGTGAGCAGCCGCTAGCGTCGCCTCGCGCACCTGTGGCCCACGCGCGGCATCGAGCGTCGATTCGCTCGTCGCGACGCCCGCGCCCGACCCTGCTTGGAGAGACCCATGGAAGACAAAATCCGCGCCATCCTCGAGGAACTCGGCGAGAACCCCGCGCGCGAGGGCCTGGTCAAGACCCCGCAGCGCGTCGCCAAAGCCCTGAAGTTCATGACCAAGGGCTATGACGAAGACCCGCTGCAGATCTTGCGCTCGGCGGTGTTCACCGTCGACAACCAGGAGATCGTGCTGGTCCGCGACATCGACTTCGCCAGCATGTGCGAGCACCACATGCTGCCTTTCATGGGCAAGGCGCACGTCGCCTACATCCCCAACGGCAAGGTCGTCGGCCTCTCCAAGCTCGCCCGCGTGGTCGATACCTTCGCCCGCCGCCTGCAGGTGCAGGAGCGCCTGACCACGCAGGTCGCCGAGGCGCTGCAGGAGGCGCTGAACCCGGTCGGCGTCGCCGTCGTGATGGAGGCCACCCACCTGTGCATGGTCGTGCGCGGCGTGCAGAAGCCCAACGCCATCACCGTCACCAGCGCGATGCTCGGCGAGTTCCGCGACAACCCGATGACGCGCGCCGAGCTGATGCAGCTCGTCCACTCCGCCAAGCACTAGCGCCATGTCCGCCGCGCCGGGCGACACCATCTTCGCGCCCGCCACCGCACCCGGCGGCGCCATCGCCGTGCTGCGGCTCTCCGGCCCCGACGCCCACGCCGTGCTCGCCGCGCTCGCCGATCTGCCGACCGACGCCGCCGGCTTCGCGCGCGCCCAGCCGCCCGGACGCCTGCGCGTGCGCTCGCTGCGTGACGCCGATGGCCGCTCGCTCGACGAGGCGATGGTCGTCGCCTTCCACGCGCCGCGCAGCTACACCGGCGAGCCGATGGTCGAGCTGCATCTGCACGGCTCCGCGGCCGTGGTCGAGGCCGTCGGCGTGGCCCTGCGCGGGCTCGGGCTGCGGCCGGCCGGTCCGGGTGAGTTCACGCGCCGCGCCTACCTGGCCGGCAAGCGCACGCTGCTGCAGGCCGAGGCGATCGCCGATCTCGTGTCGGCGCGCTCCGAAGCCGCCCGCAGCGCCGCCCTCGCCGGCCTCGACGGGCGCACCGAGGCCGCAATTGCGGCCTTGCGGACGCCGCTGGTCGCGGCCGTCGCCGAGGTCGAGGCCCGCTTGGACTTCGGCCTCGAAGACGACGTCGACACCCTCGACCGCGACGCCCTCGCCGTCGCCGTGCGCGAGCGCGCCGCCGCCATGCGCGCGCTCGCCGCCACCGCCGACGCCGCGCGCCTGCGACTGCACGGCGCGCGCGTCGTGCTGCACGGGCCGCCCAACGCCGGCAAGTCCACGCTGCTCAACGCGCTCTGCGAGGCCGACCGCGCGCTGGTCCACGACAGCCCCGGCACCACCCGCGACGTGGTCGAGGTGCCGCTGATGCTCGCCGGGCTGCACGTCACGCTGGTCGACACCGCCGGCGTGCGCGAGGTCGACGCCGACGCCGCCGACGCGCTCGCCATCGAGGCCGCCGGCATCGCCCGCGCCCGCGCCGCCCTGGACGCTGCCGACGTCGTCCTCTGGCTGCGCGACGCCGCCGATCCGGATCTCGCCGCCGCCGCTGCGCCGCCGCCGGTGGTGCCGCCGGGCGCGACGTTGCTCGCGCTCTGGTCCCGCGCCGACCGAGCGCCCGAGCGCGCCGCGCCTGCCGACGTCGCGCTCGCCGTCTCGGCGCTCGAGCCCGCCGACGTGCAGGCCGTGCGCGACGCCATCGCTGCGGCCCTGCGCGCCCGCGTCGGCGAGACCGAGGGCGGCCTCGCCTTGCTGCGCGCCCGCCACGCCGACGCCCTGCAACGCGCCGCCGAAGCCGCCGAGCGTGGCGCCGCCGCTGCGCTCGACGCGCTGCCGCTCGAATACGTCGCGGCCGATTTGCGTGACGCCGTCGCCGCGCTCGACGAGTTGATCGGTCGCGTCGCGCCGGACGACGTGCTCGACGTGGTGTTTTCGCGTTTTTGTATCGGCAAGTAGCGACTGCGCACCGATGACGACGGCGGCGGTCGATGCTACACCTCCGCCGCCCACGAACCGGGCGAGGAGGAAAGCGGATGACCACCGGCAACCCGTTCAAGCCCGAGCTCTGGCGCCCCGTCGAAGGCTTCGAGCATCCCGACCTGACCTACCATCGGCACGTCACGCTCGGCGTGGTCCGCATCGCCTTCGACCGACCCGAGGTGCGCAACGCCTTCCGCCCCGCGACGGTCGACGCGCTCTTCCGCGCATTGGACCACGCTCGCTGCAGCGCCGACGTCGGCGTCGTGCTGCTCACCGGCAACGGCCCGTCGGAGAAAGACGGCGGCTGGGCGTTCTGCTCCGGCGGCGACCAGCGTATCCGCGGCAAGGATGGCTACAAATACGCCGAGGGCGACGACGCGAGCACGGTCGACGCCGCCAGCCTCGGGCGCCTGCACATCCTCGAGTGTCAGCGGCTGATCCGCTTCATGCCCAAGGTCGTCATCTGTCTGGTGAACGGCTGGGCGGCCGGCGGCGGGCACTCGCTGCACGTGGTCGCCGACCTGACGCTGGCGAGCCGCGAACACGGCAAGTTCAAGCAGACCGACGCCGACGTCGCGAGCTACGACGCCGGCTATGGTTCGGCTTACCTGGCGCGCATGGTCGGGCAGAAGAAGGCGCGGGAGATCTTCTTCCTCGGCGACACCTACAGCGCCGAGGAGGCCGCGGCGATGGGCGCGGTCAACAAGGTCGTGCCGCACGCCGAGCTCGAAGACGAAGCCCTGCGCTGGGCCGAGACCATCCTCGGCAAGAGCCCGACCGCCATCCGCATGCTCAAATACGCGATGAACCTGCCGGACGACGGCCTGGTCGGTCAGCAGCTCTTCGCCGGCGAGGCCACCCGCCTCGGCTACGGCACGGCCGAAGCGCAGGAGGGCCGCGACGCCTTCCTGCAGCGCCGGCCGCCGGATTGGTCCCCGTTCCCATGGCATTATTGACCGCGAACCTTTACGCGACGGCGGCACGCTGTTGAACTCCCCGCAACGACATAGCGTCGAGGGGAGGTACAAGGCCGAGCCGGCCGCCGAGGCGGAGCCCGCCAAGCCGGCGGAACCGGCCGCCGAAGCCGCGCCTGCGCCCGATCCGGCCGCGCTCGAGGCCGAGGCCAAGGCCGCGATCACCGACGAGAACGGCGACAAGGCAGCCGCCGACTTGACGGCCGAGCTCGAGAAAGAGCTCGCCGAGTAGCGCGCGCAGCGGGGAGCGGCCGATGGCCTCGGAACGACGGTTGCTCTGGCAGGAGTCGCGCTATCGCATCGACGTGCACCGCGTGCCGACGCGCAGCGGGGTGCCGATCGAGCGTGCGTTCATCGATCATCCCGGCGCGGTCGTCGTCTGGGCCGAGGACGCCGACGGCCGCGTGGCGATGATCCGCAATCAGCGGCACGCCATCGGTGCGCGTCTGCGCGAGTTGCCGGCGGGTACGCTGCGGCCGGGCGAAGATCCGTCCCTGGCCGCGGCGCGAGAGCTCGAGGAAGAGACCGGCCTGTGCGCCGCGCGCGTCGAGCCGCTCGGAGCCTTCTACCTCGCGCCCGGCAGCAGCAACGAGCGGATGTTCGCGTTCCTGGCGCGCGAGCTCCGCGCCGGCGCGCAGCAGCTCGACGACGACGAAGACATCGAGGTGGTCTGGGTCGCTCGCGACGTGCTCGACGCCGACGTTGCCGCCGGCCGCATCGACGCGGCGAGCACGCTGGCTTGTTGGGCGCTGCGGCGCGCGCGCGCCGACGATCCCGGGCGGTGAGCGCTCAGAGTCCGAGCACGTTGCCGTCGCGATAGAAGACCGTGGTGCACCAGCCGTAGGGGTTGCACGGGCCCATGCCGTGCAGCTCGACGCTGCGGAAACCCGCGTCGCGCAGGGCGGCTTGGCCCTCGGCGTAGCGGGGGCGCTCGGCGTTGTCCCAGACGATGACGCCGCCAGCGCGCAACGCCGCGAGCGCCGCGGGTACGCAGCGGTTGCGCTCGCGACCGTCGATGACGACGACATCGAAGCCGTTGCCTTCGGCCTCGGCGACCGCGGCGGCGGCACCCACATAGGCCTCGCCCTCGAGCGCGGCGTGTTGCAGGCGGGCGTGGTCGGGCAGGCGCGGGCGCAGCAGCGCGACCCAATCGGCGTCGTGCTCGACGCTGCGCACGGCGGCGGCGCGCTCGGCCCACCAGAGCGTCGACTGGCCGGCTCCGTACTCGAAGATGCGGGCGGTCGGTGGGACGCGAGGGCCGAGCAGGGCGATGGCCGGGTAGGTGAACCAGGGCAGCGGCGCGCCGTCGGCGTCGACGGGCATGCGCTCGGCGAAGCTGCGGAACCAGCCGAGTTCGCGCAGCGCGCTGCGGGCGCCGAGCAGGGCCAGGCCCGCCGCGGCCGACGCGCGCGGGAAGCGGCGCATCTGCGTGCTGTAGTCCAGGCGCATCGCGAGGCGGCGTAGCGGCTCGGGGATCTCGGCTTCGGCCATGGTTCGCTCCGGCGTCCGGCCGGCGCGTGCAGGCCGGCGAGGCCGGGAGGGTGCCGCAAAGTGGCGCGGTTGCGAAGTCTCCGCCGCCTGCCCGGTGGACCGTGCTTGACCTGCACCCGATCGGATCCTTGCCTGAGCGCCGGAACGGACTCGACGACCGGCCCCGGCCGTTGCGAGGAGATCTCGATGACCGACGCATCGCATCCGCTCGAGCAAGCCCTGCGCGCGGGCCAGGCCGTGGTCTGGATCGGCCCACCCCCGCCGAGCCCGCCACACGCGCTCTGCCTGCGCGTGGACGCCGGTCACGCCGGCCCGATCGGCCCGCTCGGACGTCTGCGCGACCAGGCGCTCGCGGCGTTCGGCGGCGACCGCGCGCTGATCGAGCTCGCGGCCGTCCACCTGCGCGAAAACCTCCGTCGCCGCCTGCTCGCGGGCCCTCCCGCTACCGACGCCCTGCGCGATCTCGTGCCGCTGCTCAACCGCTTGCACGAGACCACGCCCGGCGGCGTCGTCGTCTGGCTCGACCACGTCGACGCCGCCGCCGCGACCACGCTCGACGCGCTGCGCCGCCTGCTCGACGCGCGGGATTGGCTGCAGGCACCGGTGGTCCTCGCCTTCGACGCCGAGCCGGATGGCGAGGCGGGGCGCGCCCTCGTCGCCTCGGTCGAGCGCCGCTTCGGCGCGGGCGCCTGCATCCGTGCCGGCGTCGAGCCCGCCGAGGTCGTCGCAGCGGGCGGGCCTGCTGACACGCCGGTCGAAGACCAAGCGCCCGTCGAGCCTCGCCTGGATGCCGAGAGCTTGCGCGTGCTGCGCGCCGCCGCCGTCGTCGGGGCGCACTTCGAGCCCGAGCTGGTGGCGGCGCTGCTCGAGCACGACGAGATCGCCGTCCTCGAGGCCCTGCAGCGCGCGGTCGACGCCGGCGTGCCGCTCGTTCCGGGCGAGGACGACGCGATGACCATGCCGGCGTCGTTGCGTGCCACGCTGCTCGAGGGGCTGCTCGCGCCGCTGCGGCGGGCGTGGGATCGCCGGCTCGCGGCGCTGTTGGAGGCCGCCGTGGTGCCGACGCCGACCCTCGTGCCCGTCGGCGAGCCCGAGGTCGAGCCGGTCGAAGACGTCCGACCGCTCGAGGGGCCGGGTCCCGAGGCCGCTGCCGCGCCGGTGGACGTCGCCGTCGGGGACGACGCTGCGGCTGATGCTGGCCCAGGCGCCGCGACCGAGCCCGTCGACGGCTCCGTCGCTGTCCCCGTCGCTGTCCCCGTCGATGGCCCCGCCGCCGTTGTCCCTGCCGCTGCCGTCGAATCCGCCGACGGGCCGGTGGACGTCCCGGTGAGGGTCGCGTCCTCGGCGCGCCCGCCGACCGGGCGCGACGTGGAGCAGGCGCATCGGGCTGCGATCCACATGCTGCGGGCCGGGCGGCCCGATCTCGCCGCCGAGCGATTCCTCGTCGCGGCCGAGCTGGCCGGGCAGATCGGCGCGGTCGGCGCGGCGGTCGAGCTCGCCGAGCAAGCGCAGGCGGTGCTGCGACGCGTCCCGGCGACCGGCAAAATGCGGACCCTGCACCTGCACGTCGCCGTGGCTCGGGCTCGGCAGCTCTGGCGTGCTGCGGGCGCGGTCGCCGGCGTCGATCTCGAGGCGGCACTGCAGCTCGTCGAGCGTGTGCTCGCGGCGCTCGACGAGCGCGATCCCTTGCCGCTGCGCGCCGAGGTCACAGCGCTGCTCGGTGGCATCTGCTTCGACATCGGCGACCGCGCACACCTCGACCGCGCGCTCGACGCGCTCGCCGACGCCTCGCGTCTGTACGAGCAGGGCGGCGAGCCGCTCGCCGCCGCATCGTTGCTCAACGATCAGGCCGCGGTCTGGGTGCGCCTCGGCGATCCGGTTCGCGCCAACTGGCTGCTCGAGCGCTCGCGTGAGGTCTTCGCGTCTCGCGCCACGGACGACGCCGGCGCCCGCCACGAGCTGGCGGAGACCGAGCTCGGCATCGCGCGGTTGCCCCTGCACGTGGCCGCCCGACCGGGTCAGGCGCAGGCCGCCGCCGAGCGGGCGCTGGCGCTGTGCCGCAGCGCGCGGGCGCATTTCGTCGCGCTCGGTGACGCGCGTAGCGCCGCGCGGGCCGACGTCGTCGCCGGGCGGCTGCTGCTGCGCGCGGGCCGGCCCGACGAGGCGCTGCAGACGCTCGCCGCCGCCGACCAGAGCGCCGCGCGCCTGGGCGACCTGCTCGGCGTGGGCGACGCCGCTTCCGCCTCGGCCGAGGCGCTGCTGCGGGCGGCGCGCCCCGAGGAGGCCCTCGACGCGCTCGAGCGCGCGGTGCAGGCTCACGTCGGCGCCGGCTCGCAGCGTGGTCTGGAGCACGACCGCGAGCTGCTCGCCGCTTTTTCTCACGACGCGTCGCTGCCCGAAGCCGCGGCCGCGCGCGCCGCTGCACTACGGAGATCGCTATGACCATCGCGCTCATCGGCACCGGCCTGCTCGGCTCGGGCATGGCCGAGAACTTGCTCGCCAAGGGCCATTCCGTGCGGGTGTGGAATCGCACCGCCGACAAGACCGCGCCGCTCGCGGCGCTCGGCGCCGAGGTCGCGGCCAGCGTTGCTGACTGCGTGCGCGGCGCGGAGCGCGTCCACCTCGTGTTGACCGCCGACGAGGCGGTCGACGCCGTGCTCGCCGCCGCCGAGGGCGCGATCGGTGCCGGCGTGCCGGTCTTCGACCACAGTACCAACCTGCCGGCCCGCGTCGCCGAGCGCACGCCGACCCTGCGCGCGGCCGGCGTCCGCTACCTGCACGCGCCGGTCTTCATGGCGCCACAGAACGCCCGCGACGCCACGGGCCTGATGCTGCTCGCCGCCGACGCCGACGAGGCCGCGATGGCCGAGCCGTTGCTGGCCGAGATGACGGGGAAGGTCTGGGTCGTCGGCGAGCGCGCGGACCTGGCCGCCGTCTACAAGCTGCTCGGCAACGCTCTGCTCGTCAGCATCTCGGGCGCGTTCGGCGATCTCTTCGCGCTCGGCGGTGAGCAGGGCCTCTCGCCCGAGGACGTGCTGCGGATGTTCGAGGTCTGGCGGCCGGGCAGCATGTTGCCGCTCTTCGGCAAGCGGGTCGCCGCGCGTGGCACCAACCCCGTGAGCTGGGATCTGCACACCGCGCGCAAGGACGTGCGGCTGATGATCGAGAGCGCTGCCGGCGCCGACGGCTTGGTGGTGTTGCCGGCGGTGGCTGCGGCGATGGACGCGGCGATCGCCGAAGGCGAGGGCGAGCGCGACTACGCGACCTACGCTTGGCCGCGCGGACGCGCCTCGCGTTGACGACCTTCCGGCACCGTGTAGCCTGCCCGCATGAGCCGATTCTGCCTTCGCCGACCCACATCCCGCCGCCTCCTACCGCTCGTGCTTCCCTGGCTGATCGGCATGTGGACGCTCGGTTGCGAGCAGGAGGAATCGGTGAGTTCGGGCACCACCGACGCTGGCACGACGGAAGTGGCCGGCGACGGCAGCGGCAGCACGGCGCGCTTGGTCTTCGAGTTCTCCGAGCCGACCAGTGACGGCAACGTCGCGTGGAAGGACGATTTCGTCCCGCTGCCGAGCTGCACGCCGCCGGCTGGTGGCTTCACGGCGCCGACGATCCCCAAGCAGAAGGGGCCGCTGCGGCTGCTGACCAGCGCCAAGGCGACGCCGATCGGCGCGGTCGAGCGGGTCGAGATTGTCGCGGTCGGTGCCGACGACAAGCGTGACGCGAGCGCCAACGGGCAGCCGACGTTGACGGCCGACACCGGCGTCAGCGTGCTCGAGGTCGGCCCGATGGTCGCCGGTGTGGCCGTCGCCAAGGTCCGCGTCGACGTCGAAGGCCCGACCACCGTAACGGCCGGATTCGACGGCAAGACCGCGACGTTGCCGGTGCACGGATTCGCGTCGCAGTTGCCGCGCGTCGAGCTGCAACTCGACGAGACGGCGCTTGCCGCGATGCTCGGGACACCCTCGGAGAAGATCTGGTCGCCGGCGACGCTGCGCTACGACGGCAAGACCTACCCGGCCAAGGCGCGGCTGCACGGCGGCTCTTCGCGCTATTTCGACAAGGAGAGCTTCCGCGTCGATCTCGAGGACGGGGTCACGTTGCCCAACGGTCGTCGCCGCCTGATCTTCCGGGCCGAGTACGTCGACAAGACGATGCTGCGGAACTTCCTGGCCTTGGACTTGTTCCGCGGCGCGACGCCCCTGCCCGCGTCGGACACCGAGTACGTGCACTTCCGCGTCAACGATCGCTTCTGGGGCGTGATGTTGCTGGTCGAGCGGGTCGACCGCGACTACCTCGAGCGCCGCGGGATGCAGCCGCACGGCAGCCTGTACGAAGCCGACCCGCCGCTGGAGCTCAGCTCGCCCGGCGGCAATTTCACGCCGCTGCCCGACCTGGAGACCTACCGCACCGTCTACCAACACCACGCCGGCGTGTGGAAGCACGACGACCTGATCGTCTTCATCGAAGACTTCCTGCAGCGGCCCGACAGCGAGATCGCCGCCGACCTCGACCGCGTCGTCGCCGTCGACGAGATCATCGTCTACCTCGCCACGATGATGGCCCTGCAGAACCACGATATGGTGCGCAAGAACTACTACTACTACCGGCCCGTCGACGGTGCGGACAAGCGCTGGCGCTTCATCCCGTGGGACCTCGACGTCAGCTTCGGCCACCTGTGGACCGAGGAAAACGACATCCTCGACGAGAACATCTTCCACGACGGCGAGCCGCTGGTGGGCAAGAACTTCGGCCACCCCTTCTACAACCGGCTCATCGACCGCATCTACGCCTCGGCGACGCTGCGGGCGCGCCTGCGCAGCTTCGTGCAGCACCTGATCGACGGGCCGTTCCGGCAGGAGGTGCTCGGTAAGCGCATCGACGCGATGGCCTGCCACATCGGCGCCGACCTCGCCATCGACCCGCAGAAGCGTGCCGAGAACGACGAGATGGCCCAGCGCGTGCAGGAGCTCCACGATTTCATCACCGCGCGCCGCACCTGGCTGCAGGCTTGGATCGACGAGGCCCCTTGATCGACGCGCTGCGGGCCGCCGGGTTCCACGTGGAACCGCGGGCCGGGGTGGTGCTCGCGCGCCTGCCGGCGGGTCGACCGGCGTTCCAGAGCGGCGCACGCAGCGCGGTCGCGGTGTCGTGGTCCGAGGCCGAGGCCGAAGCGACGGGGGCGACGTGGCCGGCGTTGGCCGAAGTCGGCGCCGTCGCCGGCCGTGACCTCTTGTTGGTCATCGGCGAGGGCACGGTCGACGCCGACGCCCTGGCGACGGTGGCCGTGGTGGTCGACGCGGGCGGCGAGCGCACCGGCGACGTGCGCGCGATCGGCGTCGATCGGCGAGCCGGCGGCCGGCTGCGCCTCCGGTCCGAGGCGGGCGCGCCGCTGGTTCGGGCGGTGGCCGCGCTGATCGCGCCTGCGACGAGCTTCCGACCCGACCCGGCCACGCAGCGGATGCTCGACGACCTGCTCGCCGACGCCGGGCTCGGCGCGGCGGTCACCCGACGCGGGCTCTTCCACGCCACCACGCACGAGGCGGCGTGTCGGCGGTTGCCGTTGCCCATCGGATGGGACGCGTGGCTGGGCCGCGACGCCGTCACGCTCGACGTGATGACGGTGGACGCCAGCGGGGGCGAGGCGAGCCTGTGGGTGAGCCTCGCGATCGAGTCGAGTCTCGAGGCTTGGTTGCAGACGACGCAGGCGGCGCTGCCAGAGGGGGTGACGCTGCACTGCGAACGCAGCTGGCCGCGCCGCGAAACGGCGGTACACGGTGCCTGGGTCGGTTCGTTGCAAGCGGCGCTCGCGGCGGTCGAGCCCGGCGGGCCGGTGGTGGTCGCGCCGCGCCGCGACCCGCCACGAGGGCTCGCGGACGATGCCGTCGCCGCGCCGCGCTACGGCCTCTTCGGCGCGTTGGCGTCGTCGACGTCGCTGGTGCCGCTGCTGCGCACGCTCTTGGTGGAGGGCTAGACCGTGTGTCGGCCACGTGCGTCCATGCCCTCGATGCTGCGCGGGACCATGCTCTTGCTGTGCGGATGGACGGCCCTGGTGAGCGGGGTCGCGGTGGCTTCCGCGCGTCCGGCGGCAGCGCCTCCGGCTGTGGCGTCCCCCGAGGCGGCGCCCTCGCTCGAGGTCGAGGAAGCGAGGCGTTTGGCCGCCAACGTGCGGGCAGCGGCCCCGGGCGGCGTGAGCACGGCGGCGTTGGTGCGGATGGGGACGCTGCTCGAGCTTCTGGGCGCGCCCACGCTCGACGCCGCGCTCGGCCGGGTGCTGCCGATCGCACGACTCGAGCCGCCGGCCGCGCAGCTGGCGGTCGCCCTGCGTGCGCTCATCGACGAGCGTCTCGGGCGGCGCTCGGGCGAGGTCTGCGAGGTCCCGACGTCCCCACCCGCGGCGCCCCCGCCGGATGCGGCCCGCCTCTACGGGCCCTTCGAGGGCAGCGACGCGTCGGCGTTGGCCCGCCAGACCGGCTGGGAGCGGGACCCGGCCGCCGGCCCGCCGGCGCTCGGGCGGGATGGTGCGGTGCGATCCGAGCTCGTCGCCGCCACCCCCGACGGGCTGGGCGAGGCCGCCGCGGCGCTGCACGCCGGACCCGGCAGCGTCGTCGTCTGGGAGCGTTGGCTGCGGGTCCCGGCGCGGACGAAGCTCGAGCTGCAGGTCGGCGCGATGGGGGCGGCGCGGCTCTACATCGACGGCGCCGAGGCGCTGGTGATGCCACCGCCCGAAGGGCCGCGCCCGTTGGCCGCTGCCGTGCACGTACGCGCGGACTTGGAGCCCGGTGTGCATCGCGTCCTGCTGAAGCTGGCCGACGTCCGGGGCGGGTTCGCCGTCCGCGTCGACGCGGTCGCCGGCGCGCCGACGTGGATCGCGCCGCCGGAGGGACGAAAGGTGGCGGCGTCGAGCGTGGAGCCGCCGGCTCCACCGGCGTGGCTGACGCGTTGGCTGACGAGCACGGGCGTTCGGGCCTCGGCCGCCGACGACGGTTTGGCCGCGCTCGCGACCTTGGATTGGCCGTTCGCGAGCTACGGCGTGGCGACTGCCGCGGCCGTGAAGCAGCGCCTCGAGGCGGCGGCGACGGCGGGTGCGGTCGAGCCCTCCTTGGCGCTGGCTCAGCTCGCCCCGACGCGGGCAGACCGGCGTGCGCGCTGTGAGGCCGCGCTGGAGCACGCGCCGGACGAGGTGGCGCGCCTGCGGCTCGGATTGTGCGTGGTTCGGGAGCTCGAGGCGGCTCCCGCCGACGTGCGTTGGCGAGCCACCTTGGCCGGCACGGAGCGACGCAGCGTCGAGGCGCGGTCCGAGCGGGTCGACCTCTGGCTGCGGCTGGGCGGCGAGCGGGCGGCGCTGGTGTTGGCGCGCAGCGGCGCGAGCGAGCTCGGCGGCGCGTTGGCGATGCACCAGCTGGCGGCTCGGATCGCGGCCGCACGGGACGATCTCCGCGGCGCGGCCGACGC
>JBEARB010000102.1:0-17547 GCA_041163625.1 Pseudomonadota bacterium
CACCACGTCTGGATCACCACCTGTGTGCCGCAGTGGTTGCCCGGTCCGGTCGCCGTCGAGATGCGCCTGCGCGACCAGCAGACCGGCGAGCTACACGACCCGAGCCCGGTCAAGCTCAAGAGTTGGCACAAGGACACCAAGACACTGGCGAACCACCGCTGCCGGGGGCCGTTGGCGCTCTACGTGAGCTGCCCGTGCGCGATCGACGGCCGACCGCTCCGGCTCGAGGTGAAGCTGACCGGTAGCAAGGGAAAATCGGCGTGGTTGTGGGCGCCGGTCGTCGCGGTCCACGGTAAGACGCCGTGCGAGGCTCCGAGCGCGCCGGCGTGCCAACCCTGAGCACATGCGCCCGCGGCTCGGCCGAGATTTGACGCGCCGCACGGAGGCGGGCAAAACCGCCGCCCCTTCGCCGCGCTGCAGCGCCTCGAGGAGCCTCCGATGACGCAGAGCACGCTGGAGCCGGTGCCGAACGACGCGCCCCCGCAGCGCAACCCGATCCGCCGCCTGTACGAGTGGGTCCTGGGCTGGGCCGAGACGCCCTACGGCGTGCTGGCGATGATGCTGGTCAGCTTCGGCGACTCGTCGTTCTTCCCGATCCCGCCCGACCCGCTGCTGATGGCGCTGGTCCTCGGCGCCCGCCAGAAGGCGTGGCGCTTCGCGGCGCTCTGCACGCTGGCCTCGGTCACCGGCGCGACGCTCGGCTACACCATCGGGCACTCGTTCTGGGCCGCCGCCGAGAGCATCTTCATCCCGACGCTCTTCAAGTGCCACCACTTCCTCGAGGTCGGCAACCGCTTCGCGGACAACGCCTTCCTCGCCATCTTCACCGCCGCGTTCACGCCGATCCCGTTCAAGGTCTTCACCATCTCGGCCGGCGTCTACAGCGATCTCGTCGACTTCTGGACCCTGGTCGGCGCCTCCATCGTCGGCCGCGGCGCCCGCTTCTTCCTGGTCGCCGGCCTGCTCTACTTCTTCGGCCCGCCGATGAAGCGCTTCATCGAGAAGCACCTCGAGTGGCTGACGCTCGCCTTCACCGTCCTGCTCGTCGGCGGCATCATCGTGGTCAAGAGCGCCGGCCCGCACAAATCCAAGGGCTCGCTCTGCCCCGAAGGCAAGGTCATCGCGCAGGACCACTGCGCCTGCATCGACACCGCCGACAAGCCCGCGCGGCCCGATCCCTCCATCGGCTCGCCGGCCGCGGGAGCGCCACACTGAGCCCCGCGGGCGAGCGGCCGCTGGCCATCGCCTTCGTCTACCTGCGCGCGCAGGCCGGTGGCGACTTCTTCGCCGACACCCCGTTCTGCCTCGCCGCCTCCGAACAGCGCCGCGCCGGCCGCCGCGCCGAGGTCTTCGAGGTCTTCCTCGACCGCGAGGACGCCGCCCGCAGCGCCGACCACGTCGCGCAGCTGATCGACGCGCTGCGCGCCGGCGAATTCGGCCTCTGGGTCTTCGAGGACCTCTGGCTACCCGAGCTGGTCGACGCCGCGCACGCCGCCGGCGCCCGCGTGCTGCTCACCGAGACCGACGCGGGTCTGGGTCGCCGCGTGGATTTCCGCCTGCAGCACCTGACCAGCCATCGCGCGCCGCTGCACGCGCTGGTCGACGCGCTGCGCGCGGGCGACGGGCTGCCGGGCGTCGATCCCGCCGCGCTCGCCGCGATCCCGAACCTGCGCTGGCAGCTCGACGAGGCCGACGCGCCAACGGGCCCGACGTCGCTGGTGCCGCATCCGGCGACGCCCGACGCGCTGCTGCCCTTCGAGCCCGTGGTCGACCTGCACCGCATCGGCGAGCCCCGTGCCCGCGACGGCAGCCGGCCGCCGCTGCGCAAATCGCTCGACACCAACAAGGGCTGCCCGTTCTCGGCCCCGATCGACGAGAACCCCGCCTTCGACGGCGTGCCGATGCCCGCCGAGGGGGTGACCCGCGCCGGCTGCTCGTTCTGCTTCATGGGTGGCGACTACAAGGCCCTGCCCTGGCGCGAGACCGTCGCGATCCACGTGCGGCAGATCGGCTGGTACCAGCGCGCGCTCACGGCCCGCGGCGAGCGGCTCGACGAGATCGTGCTGCGCGACCAGCACGCCATCCGCTACCTGCCGCACCTGGTCCGCGCGCTGCGGCAGGCAGAGCTGCAGCCGGTCGGCATCCTCGTCCCCGGCCGCGGCGACGCGATTTTGCGCTACGCCGACGCCCTGCGCGACGCCGCCGACGCCGGCGAGGGCAGCGGCTTCTGGTTCACGCTCTACCTGATCGGCTTCGAGAGCTTCAGCCAGCCGCAGCTCGATCTCTACAACAAGGGCGTACGGGTCGCCGATTACGCCGCCGCGCTCACCGACCTGCACGCGCTGCACCGCGCCCACCCGGACACCTTCCGCCTCACCGCCTACGGCGCGAGCAGCTTCATCCTCTGGAACCCGTGGACCACGCTCGACGACCTGCGCGCGACCACGACGTTCTGCCGCGCGCACGATGTGCTGCCCCTCGCGCACGGCATCGGCGACACCCGGCTGCGCCTCTATCCACACCTGCCGCTCTGGCACAAGGCACGCGCCGAGGGGCTGCTGCAGGCCGAGGAACGCGGCGTCGAAGACGCCGGCGCGCGCTGGACGGGCTACGCTGCGGCCACGCCCTGGCTCGCCCGCGACGGCCGGCTCGCCGTCGCCGAGGTCCTCGCCACCGGCCTGCTGCGCCGCATCCGCCCGGGCGACGCGCTCGACGCGCTCGAGCTCGCCACCGCCTGGGTCGAGCGGCGCTTCCCGACGGCGCTGCCGCCGAACAGCCGCGAGGCCATCGAGGCCGGTGCCGACGTCGACGCCATCGCGCTGCGCGACGCGATCGACGCCGTCCTCCATTCGATCGACCGCCTGCAGGCCCGGTGGCAGCGAACGCCCGGCGACGCGCGGGTGGGAGCGGCGGCGATGGCGCCCGAAACGCCGCGCGGCCGCACCAGCGCCGACTCGACGGCGGCTCAACGCACCGTCCTGCTCGGTGGCGGCTGCAACAACGCCTGCTCGCGCTGCATCGGTGGCCATCGCCGGCACGACGACACGGCCGAGCGACTGCTGCCGATGGTCGCGCGCGCGGCGGCGGACGGGCGCGTGGTCTTCGGCGGTCGCGAGCCGACGTTGGTGCGGCCGCTGCCCAAGCTGCTGCGGGCGGCACGGGCGGCAGGTGCCGACGACGTCTTGCTGGTCAGCAACGCGCGAGCGCTGGCGCTGCCGGGCGTGGCGGAGCGACTGGCCCGGGCGGGTGCGACGCGGCTACTGGCCAAGCGCCACCGCCTCGCCGACGCGGACGAGGACGCCTACGCGCACGCCGCAGGTGCCGGGGCGCAGCAGCGCGAGGGCGTGCGCGCTGCGCGGGCGGCGGGTCTGCGGGTGGGCGCATGGCTGCTGCCAATCGCCGGCGCCGAGGCCGAGCTGCCGGCGTTGGTGGCCCAGGCGGTGGCCGAGGGGGCGGGCTGGATCGTGGTGCGGGTGATGCTCGCCGAAGTCGAGCCCGAACGCGCCGAGACGCTCGGCGCTGCGCTGGACGCCGCGGTCGCCGAAGCCGCCGCGCACGGCGTGGCGCTGACGCTCGAGGGCTTCTGAACGAGCGTCGAACCCGAACTGGGCGCGAAAGCTGCAAGGTGGCTCGGAAAGGGGTACACTTCCGCGCGCCGTGACGCTGGCGACACGGCCCGGAGTGGCATGACCCGACGTTCGATCCCTCGCGGCCGTGGGCCGTTCGTGGACATCTCCCTGCTGCGTCTCGCAGCGCCGCTGGCGCTGCTGACGGCGCTCGCGTGGACGCTCGATCCGACCGCCGCGCAGGCCGAAGAGCCGGCCGCCGCGCCCGCCGCGCCGGCCGCGAGCCCCTCCGACGCGCCCGATCCCGCCCGCCTGCGCGCGATCTTGCAGGGCGCTCCGGGCAGCAAGCGCAGGGTCTACGCGCACGTCGTCGACCTCGACAGCGGCGAGGTCGTCGTCGATCTGCGCGGCGACGAGGCCGCCTACCCCGCGTCGGTGGCCAAGCTCTTCACGACGGCGGCGGCGGTGCGGACCTTCGTGCCGGACATGCGCCTCGAGACGGTGGTGCGCGTGCACGGCCAGAAGGGCCAGCGCGCCGCGACGGTGGCGCTGGTCGGCGGTGGCGACCCCTCGCTGGAGCTACGCGACCTCGAGAAACTGGCCGACGCCGTGGTCTCCGCCGGCATCCGCAGCGTGGACCGATTGGTCGTCGATCACACACTCTTTGACGATCGCCTGCCGCGTGCCTTCGACGAGAAGAACTCCGACGCGAGCTATCGTGCGCCCATCGACGCGCTCGAGGTCAACGGCTCGACCATCGCCATCGCCGTGCGGCCGGGTGCGACGGCAGGGGCGCCGGTGCAGGTCGAGCTGACGCCGGCGAGCGCGGCGGTGCGGATCAACGATCAGGCCAAGACCGGGCCGGGTCGCAAGAGCACGCTCGCGGTCAGCACGCGCAGCGCGGGCCGAGTCACCGAGGTGCTGGTGCAGGGGCTGATCGGGGTGGACCGCAAGGTGATCGGGGCCGGCCGCCGTCGGGTCGCCGACGCGGGCTATTTCGCGGGCGAGACCTTCCGCGCGATGCTCGAAGCGCGTGGCGTGCAGGTCGGCGGCAAAACCGCGTACGCGGCCGCAGATCCGGGCTGGAAGGCGCTCGCGACGCATCGCTCCGAGCCTTTCGACAAGCTGCTGAGCTTCTGCAACAAGTGGAGCAACAACCTCTACGCCGAGACCTTCTACAAGCTGCTGGGCGCCAAGGCCGGCACCACGCCCTCGACCGCTGAAGCCTCCGAAGCTGCGTTGAAAACCGCGCTCGCGCAGGTCGGGGTCGATCCCGCGCGGGTCACGCTCGGCAACGGCTCGGGGCTGTACCACGCCACCCGGGTCCCGCCGGCGCAAGTGACCGCGCTGCTGCGGGGGATGGCGGCCGCACCGGAAGGCGATCGCTTTCGCGCGACGCTTGCCGTCGCTGGCGTGGACGGTACACTGCGCGGCCGGATGAAAGGCAACGCGACGAAAGGCAAGGTCTTTGCGAAGACGGGCACGCTCGACGACGTGACCGCCCTGGCCGGCTACGCGCTCGGCAAGCGTCGCTACGCCTTCGCGCTCTTCTTCAACGACGTCGCGGGCCACGCCGGCCCGTGGCGCCGCGTGCACGATCGATTCCTGACCGCGCTGCTCGACCCGACCGCGGCCGAGGCGCCGGCCGTCACGCCCAAGCGGGTCCGCAAGGCCCGCGCCAAGCCGCAGCGCGCTCGTCGCGCCCGCAGGCGCTAGCGGAGTCCTCTCGAGATGCAATCGCCCCGCCCCCTCCTCACGCTCGTGCTGCTCTGTGGCTGGTGGTTGACCGCCTGCACCGGCAGCAACGACGACAACGACGCCGGTAACCCGTTCAACGGCGTCGACATCCCGACCTTCAACCCCGGCGACACCACCGGCGGCAACAAGGACACCGCGACGGTCGATACCGGCGGCGGCAAGGACGCGCTCGACGCCTCGGACACCGCCGACACGGTCGATGACCCCTGCACGCCCAACCCCTGCACCACCGCGAGTAAGACGGTCTGCACCGTCAGCGGCGACACGGCGGTCTGCGGCTGCGACAGCGGCTGGACGGACGACGGCAACGGCAACTGCATCGAGAGTTGCCAGCCCACGGGCGCGCCGCCCGAGCCCGCGGCGATCTCGCCGGGCGACCTGGTGATCACCGAGCTGATGATCAACCCGGCGAAGGTCAGCGACGACCTCGGCGAGTGGATCGAGATCCGCAACTTGAGCGCGCAGCCGATCGACCTGAACGGCCTGGTTCTCTCCGAGGACGACGCCTTCGACGAGCACACCATCCACCACTGCAAGCCGCTGACGGTGGCCGCCGGCGGCGTGCTGGTGGTCGGCAGCTCGACCGACAAGAGCAAGAACGGCGGCGCCGACGTCGCCTACGCATGGAAGGGCTACAGCCTGAACAACCTCAAGGATTCGGTGATCCTCGAGGCGCGCTACAAGGACGGCAACAAGGTCAAGATCGATCGGGTCGGCTGGGATACGACTTGGCAGACCAACAAGCTCGCCGGTCTCGCGATGGCGCTCGACGCGACGCAGACCACCGCCGAAAGCAACGATGCGCTGGCGAATTGGTGCCCGGCGACCGAACCGATGGCTGCGGGCGACAAGGGCACCCCCGGCACCGTGAACCCGGCCTGCCCGAGCCCGCCAGACGCCGACAAGGACGGCATCCTCGACGGCGACGACAACTGCCCGCAGGTGGCCAACGAGGACCAGAAGGACGACGACAACGACGGCGTCGGCAACCTCTGCGACAACTGCGTGCTGCAGAACCCCGATCAGAAGGACACCGACGGCGACGGGCTCGGCGACGCCTGCGATCCGGCCGTCTGCGGCGACGAGGAGCTCGACGCCGGCGAGCAATGCGACGACGGCAACAGCCTCGGTAACGACGGTTGCGAGAACTGCAAGGCGGTGCCCTCGAGCCCGGGCACGATCGTGATCTCCGAGATCATGGTCTGGTCGGGCGCGGCGACGCCGCAGTGGATCGAGCTGCACAACCCGGGCGCGCTCGACGTGAACGTCAACGGTTGGAAGCTGCTCGTCGACAAGTCGGTCAACGGACAGGGCTTCGAGCACACGATCGGCGCGGCCGGTCTGCTGACGGTGCCGGCGGGCGGCTACATCGTGCTCGTCAACAGCCCCGAGGCCGCGCAGAACGGCGGCATCAAGGGCAACTACGCGATCATGAACGGCGGCAAGCCGGCGATGACCTTCGCGCTGACCGGCGACACCGTCACGCTGATCGACCCGATCGGCAACAAGCTCGTGGACAAGGTCACCTTCGGCTACGACCAAGTGATGGAGAACGGCGTCGCGAAGTCGCTGGATCCGAAGTTCCTCTCGACGATCAAGAACGACGACCCGACCTATTGGTGTGGCTCGAGCGTGCCGATCGAGGGCTCGCCCGGTCTGCTCGGCACGCCCGGCAGCGCGAACCCGAGCTGCACGCCGCCTTCGGGCGACAAGGACGGCGATCTCGTCACCAACGCCTTCGACAACTGCCCCTACGTCGCCAACCCGGACCAGAAGGACGGCGACGGCGACAAGATCGGCGACGCCTGCGACGTCTGCCCGACGGCGGCGGATCCGAACCAGACCGACACCGACGGCGACGGCGTGGGCGACGCGTGCGACAACTGCGCCAAAGTCCCCAACGCCGACCAGAAGGACAGCGACGGCAACGGCCTCGGTGACGTCTGCGACCTCGCCACCTGCGGCAACTTCAGCCTCGACGCCTTCGAGAGCTGCGACGACGGCAACAAGAAGCCCGGCGACGGCTGCGACGCTCAATGTCAGAAGGAATTCTTCGTGCCGGGCTCGGTCGTGATCAGCGAGCTGATGATCTCGCCGCTCGCGAGCTTCGTGCCCTTCGGCCAGTGGATCGAGTTGTACAACGCCTCGGAGGGTTCCATCGACGTCAATGGTTGGAAGCTGAAGAACAGCGGCATCGAGAACCACGTCATCGACAGCAAGACGCCGCTGATCATTCCGCCCAAGGGCTATCTCGTGCTCGCCTACACGCTCGAGGCCTCGCAGAACGGCGGCGTGGCGGCGTCGTACGCCTACAAGGGGGCGGTGCAGGCGACCGATATCGTGTTCTCGAACCAATTCGCCGACGACCTCGTCTTGGAGTGGAACGGCCTGACCATCGACCAGGTCACGTGGAACCCGCAGGCGGGCTTCCAGATCGTGCAGGGCCGCAGCAATGCGGTGGCGCCGGACCAGCTGACGGCGGCGGGCAACGACACGGCGACCAATTGGTGCCCCGGCAAGGAGCCCTTCGGCAGCGGCGATTGGGGCAGCCCGGGCAAGGCCAACCCCTCCTGCATCAACCCGTGCAAGGGCAAGGCCGACGGCGAGGCGTGCGGCGAGGACCTGTGGTGCCAGAAGGAGCTCTGCGAGAAGAAGCCGGGTTGCGGCGACGGCAAGATCCAGCAGGACCTCGGCGAGGAATGCGACGACGGCAACAAGTTCCCCGGCGACGGTTGCGACGCGCTCTGCAAGAAGGAGCCGATCCCGCTGGCCAAGGGCACGCTGGTGATCAGCGAGGTGATGCCGGATCCGGGCGCGCTCTCGACCGAAAACGGCCAGTGGCTCGAGCTCTACAACCCGACCGGGGAAGCCATCGATCTGGTCGGCTGGACCCTGGTCAGCGGCGCGACCAGCCACAAGGTGCAGGCCCCCACGGGTGGCGGCGCCCTGTTGGTGCCCCCGAAGGGCTTCGTCGTCGTCGCCGCTCGCAAGCTCTCGACGCAGAACAACGGCCTGACCGCCCTGTACGGCTGGGCCGACAACGCCGCCGTCGGCGGCACGCTGGCCATCGCCCCGAGCGTGGGCACCCCGATCACGCTCATCGACGCCAACGGCAAGCCGATCGACTCGATCACCCTCAACGGTCCCTTCGTGAAGGGCGGCACGATGATGGCGCTCGACAGCTGCCTGACCCCGACCGAGAACGACAAATCGGATTGCTGGAAGGCGCCGACCTCGACCTGCTACTTCGGCGAGCTCGTCTCGGCACAAGGCTTCGACGCGACCAAAGCCGACCTCGGCAAGCCCGATTGCAGCGGGGACGGCGATTGCCAGCTTCCCGAGAAGTGTATGACCATCGTCGCCGAGTACGAGGACGGCTTCATCTTCAAGGTGGGCGCCTCGGGCAAGCCGAAGTGCGCGACGCGCGAACGAGGCACGCCGGGACTCGCCAACACCTGCCCCTGATCTCGGAATGCCATGCCGGCCTCACTCGCGGAATCGCTGTTCGACCTGGTCCTCGGCGCGAACCGGGTTGTCACCGTGACGCTCACGCTGCCCCATGCCGAGCGCGCCACGGACGTACCCCCGATGACCGGTGAGGTCGACGACGACATCGCGGTCCTGCTGGTCGAGGACAACCTCATCAACCAGCTCGTCGCCATCGAGCAGCTGCGCGGCCTCGGCGTGCGCGACGTCACACTCGCCTCGGACGGCGTCGCCGCGCTTGAGCGCGCCGGGGAGCGCAGCTACGACGTGATCTTGATGGACCTGCAGATGCCGCGACTGGACGGCTACGACGCCACGCGCCGGCTGCGAGCCACCGCGGGACACAACCAGCACACGCCCGTCGTGGCGATGACCGCACACGCCCTGGACGACGACCGCAAGCGCTGCCGCGACGCCGGCATGGAGGGCTACCTGATCAAGCCCGTCGAGCGCGACGCGCTGCGCCCATGGCTCCGCAAGCGAGGGACCCGATGATCGCAACGCTTTCCCCCTTGGTGGCCGCCGCGCGCCGGCGCCTGGTGCCGCTGCTGTGGCTCGCGCTGCTGGCCGTCCCGGCGGTCGGCTTCACGGCGCCGAGCAGGCACGACGACCACGCCCGCGTCACCCTCGACCCGGCTGACGAAGCTGCCTATCTGCGCGCCCGCATCGCCGCGAGCCCGCACCGTCGCGCCTTGCTGCAAGCCGCCACCGCCTCGGGCGACGGCAGTGGGACCTTCGGCGACGCGACCGGCGGAGCCGTCGTCGGAGCGCTCGCGCCGCTGCCGTGGATGCCGGCGGCGATCGGCACCACCAAGGCGTGGCCCGCCAAGGCCGGCCGCCGCTTCTACGGCTACCTGCCCTATTGGACCAAGAAGACGACACAGCTGCATTGGCAGACGTTGACGCAACTCGCTTGGTTCTCGGCCGAGCTCGGCGCCGACGGCGTCGTGGGCAACACCCACGGCTGGGGCGGCGCCGAGGCCAAGGCGCTGATCGCGACGGCGCATCAGCACGGCGTGCAGGTCACGCTGTGCATCACGCTCTTCTCGACCTCGGGCATCTCGGCCGTGATCGCGACGCCGACCAAGCGCACGGCCCTGGTGCAGCAACTCGTCGCGCTGGTCGTCAACGGCGGCGGCGACGGCATCAACATCGACTTCGAGGGCCTCGCCAAGGCCGACAAGGCCAATATGGTCGCCTTCGCCACCGAGCTCGCCAACGCCATGCACGCCGCGCTACCAGGGTCGGACGTGACCCTCGCCACGCCCGCCGTCGATTGGACCGGTGCCTGGGACTACGACGCCCTGGCAGAAGCGACCGACGGCCTGTTCATCATGGCGTACGGCCTGCACTGGTCCGGCGGTCCGCCCGGACCGAACCTGCCGATGAAGGCCGACGCGCCCTGGAAGCACAAGACCCTGGGCTGGGTCCTCGACGACTATTTCCAATGGGGCAAGGCCGCGAACAAGCACAAGTTCATCGTCGGTCTGCCGTTCTACGGACACAGCTGGGCCTCGGACAGCAAGAACCCCGGCGCGGCCGCCCTCGCCAAGGGCAAGAGCGTGACCTACGAGAACGCCGTCACCCAAGCGCCGACCAAGGGCGGCTGGCTCTGGGACGCGGCCTCGCAATCGAGTTGGTACCGGTACCAGGAGGGTGGCACCTGGATGCAGACCTGGGTCGACGATCTCGCGTCGATGCAGCTGCGAGTCGACTTGGTGGACGAGCGGGACGTGATGCTCGGCTGCTGGGCGCTCGGCTATGCCGACAAGGACGAGGGCGTCTGGTCGATGCTCGAGACGTGGCGTGCGCCGCCGAGCGGCGGAGGCGAGGACGCGGGCGGCTCCGACGCCGGCGGCTCCGACGCGGGCGGCACCGACGCAGGCGGCATCGACGCAGGCGGCATCGACGCCGGCGGCACCGACGCAGGCGGCTCCGACGCAGGCGGCTCCGACGCAGGCGGCACCGACGCAGGCGGCACCGACGCAGGCGGCTCCGACGCAGGCAGCTCCGACGCCGGCGGTCAGGACGCCGGAAACGCCGACGCGGCCAGCGCAGACGCGGACGCTGTCGACGTCGACGTCGCTGCAGACATCGGCAAGGCCGACGAAGACGCGACGACACCGACCTCGGAGGACGCGGCACGCGCGGCCGACGGCCAGACCGGCAGCGCCACCGACGCGATCGACGCCACGACGAACGGCGCGATCGGCTCCAACCTCGCGTCCCCGCAGCCTGCGAGCGGCTGTGCGACGGGCACCGCCGGACGATCGCGCCTGCCGACCGGTTGGCTCTTCGGGGCACTGATGGCGACGGTCGCCGTCTTCGCGCGACGCCGCCGGGTCGCGCACGGCTCGGCGGACGCTGACACATGAATCAACGATGTTTTTTGTCGATCCTTGCAAAGACTTCTTGCGATCTTCGCGGCAAACGTGGATACCGATGGTTACGGCCCGCCGGAACGAGCCCGCTGGCCCCTGGCCTCTCGAGGGGGAGGTCGCTGTGTCCTGAGGCCCTCCCTCGCAAGGGGGGCCGCAGTTTCGATGGTTCCCGCCATGGGAGCCCAGTGAGAGATAAGCACCCATGTCCAAGAAGCTTTTTGTTGGCGGCCTCAGCTGGGGCACCGACGACGACGCCCTGCGCGCCGCCTTCGCCCAGTTTGGCGATGTCACCGACGCCAAGGTCATCACCGATCGCGAGACCGGCCGCAGCCGTGGTTTCGGTTTCGTCACGTTCGCTGGCGACGAAGAGGCCCAGGCCGCCATGGCCCAGATGAACGGTAGCGTGCTCGACGGCCGTACCCTCAACGTGAACGAGGCTCAGGAGCGTCGCGGCGGCGGCGGCGGTGGCGGCGGTCGCTTCGGCGGCGGCGGCGGCGGCGGCTACGGCGGCGGCGGCGGCGGCTACGGCGGCGGCGGCTACGGCGGCGGCGGCGGTGGCCGTGGTGGCTACGGCGGCGGCGGCCGTGACGGCGGCGGCGGCGGCTACGGCGGCGGCGGCGGTGGTCGCGGCGGTCGTGGTGGCGGCTTCGGCGGCGGCGGCGGTGGTCGCGGCGGCCGTGGCGGCGGCGGCGGCGGCTACGGCGGCGGCGACGGCTGGTAAGCCGCGCATCCGCGCGACAGTTGCGACGAAGCCCGCTGGTTCGCCAGCGGGCTTCGTCCGTTTTGGCAGGGATTCGAGGCGTCGCGCGGAGGCGGTGGGCTCAAGCCTCGGCGGCGGGTGCCTCGGCGGCGTCGCCACGCAGGAAGCCCGCGCAGCTGGCGTACTCCCAGATCATCGCGTCGATGAGCTCGCGCACGCCGGCGACGTCGAAGTCTGCGGCGGGCAGGCGGCGGCAGAGCGCGGTGGCGAGCTCGTCCTCGTTGAGCGGCAGCAGGCCGACGGCGCAGCTCATCAGGCGCGCGTTCAGGCCGAAGAGCCCGGCCAAGGCGGCGCGATCGCCGACGATCGGCTCGAAATCGCCGAGCACGACGAAGATGCCGACGCCGGGCGGGACGACGGGATCGGCGTCGGGCTCGCCAGCATCGGCGACGACCATCACCGTGGCCCCGTGCACCGGATGCGTGAACGAGAGCGCGGCGCTGGCCTCGCCCCGCTCGATCTCGACATCCTGCACCCAGACCGAGAGCGCGCCCTTGATGCGTCCGACGAGGGTCGCGGGGTTCGGGGTCTCGGCGTCGTTGCGTGCGCTCATCCCTGCTCCTGGGGCCGCAGCCCGTCGTGGCCGATCGGCCGGAAGGCGTCGTCGCCGTAGCGGCGGCTGGTCTCGGCGTAGATGCCCGTACACAGCGCGGCGTGTCCACACCGACCGCAGCGCTCCGAGGGCTTGGACCAATATTCGTGGTGCGAGAACCGCACGCGCCGACCGCTGGCGAGCTCGACGCTGAAGTCGTCGAGGTAGTAGTCGACCAGGCGCGGCACCAGCTCGGGCGCCAGGCACGCTTGCACGTTGCGCAGCCCGACCGGCACGCCCAGCGCGTCGGCCCGGGCGATGCCGGCGCGCATCGCCTCGAGCATGGCGCCGGGCGGCAGCAGCAGGCGGTCGGCGAAGCGCAGCCCGTCGCCGAGCGGCTTGATCGCGGCGAGCACCCAGACCGGTGGCGGACGGCCGGCGTCCGCGGCGGCCGCAGCGAGCAGCTCGGCCAACGCGGGCAAGCCCGGCGCGTTCAGTGCGGTGACGGCGGTGTAGACGTAGGTCCACAGCCGCGGCTCGGCGAGCGCGGCGGCGAGGCCCGCGCGTTGCTGCGGGAAGCGCCCGACGCTGCGCGAGAGCTGGTCGTAGACGGCGGCGTCGGCGGTGTCGATCGAGACGTGCAGGGTGCCGACGCCGGCGTCGGCCAGGCCCGCGCAGAAGCCGGGGCGCGCGAGGCGCAGCCCGTTCGTCATCACGATCTGACCGCCGTCGAGCCCACCCTCGCGGCAGGCCGTGAGGATGGCGTCGAGCTCGGGGTGGATGGTCGGTTCGCCGCCGACGAGGATGGCGCGGTCGCAGCCGGCCGCGCGTCCGGCCGCGACGATCTCGGGCACCCCGGCGGCGGGCTGGAAGCCCTGCGCGTCTTCGTGCGGCGGCACGGCGCAGTACAGGCAGGCCGAGTTGCAGGGGCGGCCGAGGTCGACATAGACCGCGGGCGTCAGGTGCTCGGCGAGCGCGAGCAGGCCGGGATCGGGGGCGAGCAGCGGTACGTCGTCGCGCCGACCGTGCACGTCCGCCACCTGCCGACCGAGGAAGCGCTTGTCGCGCGCCGCCACCGCCGGTCGGGGTCGGGAAGCGATCTCGCCGTTGTCGCTCATCGCACCTCGCCGCCCGCGCCATGTGGGCCACGCGAGCGTAGCAGCGCCGCCCGGACCTGTCGCGCGCCGGCCAAAACAGGTAGCGTTCGACCGCGCGGGGCGAGAGGCAACGATGATCGTCAAAAGGGGTGCGGTGACGGACGTCCTGGTCATCGGCGCCGGCATCGCCGGGCTCGCGACGGCGGCGGCGCTGGCGCAGCGCGGCGCGCGGGTGCGGGTGCTCGAAGCGGGCACGCAGATCGGCGCCGAGGCCAGCAGCCAGAACGCCGGCATGATCCGCCGCCTCGGCGACGATCCCGTCGAGCGCGCCCTCGCCCGCCGCACCCACGACGCCCTGCTCGCCCTGCGCGACGACGCCGACTTCGCCGACGCCCCGCCCGCCAAGCGCACCGGCGCGCTGCTGCTGCTCGGGCACGAGCCGATGCGCCTGCACGACGCCGCCGCGCACCTCGCCGCGCTCGGCATCGCCGTCGAGCGCCTCGACGGGGCCGACGCCGTGCGCGCCCGCGTCGACAGCCCGCTGCTGCAGGGCGCGCCGATCCGCGTCGGCTGGTACGACGCCGACGCCCACGTCGCCGACGCCCACGCCTTGTGCCGGGGCCTGCAGCGCCGGCTGCGCCGGTTCGGCGGCGACGTCGAGCTGCAGACGCCCGTCGCCGCGCTGCGCCGCGAGGGCGACCGGCTGCGCGGCGTCACGCTCGCGGACGGCAGCGCCGTCGACGCCGACCACGTCGTGCTCGCCGCCGGCGCCTGGACCGCGAGCTTGTGCGCCGGCGTCGGCCTGTGGCGCCCGCTGCTGCCGCTGCGGCGGACGCTGCTGCAGACCGCTCCGCATCCGGCGTCGTCGCCCGAGGCGCCGTGGATCTGGTTCGACGACGCGGGGTTGTACGCCCGCCCCGAAGCCGGCGGCTTCCTCGTCTCGGCCTGCGACGAAGCGCTCGACCCGCCGCGCCCGCAGACGCCCTCGCGCCGCGCCCCCGACCCGGCCGCCATCGCCCTATTCGCCGCCAAGGCCGAGCGCCTCTTCCCCGCCCTGCGCGGCGCCCGCGTGCGCGGCGGCTGGTCCGGCCTGCGTACCTTCTGCCCCGACCGCGCGCCGATGCTCGGCCCCGACGCCGACCTGCCCGGCCTGCACCTCTGCGCCGGCCTCGGCGGCTTCGGCGTCAGCTGCGGGCTGGCCGCCGGCGAAGCCGTCGCCGCGAGCCTGCTCGGCGAAGCCCCCGCCTGGCTCGACGCCCACGCCGTCGCCCCCACGCGCCACAGCCTGCGCCGCTTCCCGCTGCTGCCCCAGGGTGATACCAGCCGCGCCCGCCTGCTCGACGTGGCGTCGGCGCGCGTCCGTATGGGGTGTTGAATATTTCGACTGACCATGTGGATTCTGCCCACACTTCCGGCATGGAAGCGCACGCGAAGAATTGCGCCAAGACCTTGTATTTCCATCGCTGATGCCCAGACTGCGCGGTGCCGGCACGGAAGCTGCTCCAATGGGAGTTGCGAATGCATGGTGCGCGTCCCGTGGGTGGCGCGAGGGAGAGCAGGATGCGAAAGGGAATTCGAACGATGCGCGGGCTGGGGTGGTTGCTCGCGGCGGCAACGCTGATGCCGAGCGCGGCGTGGGCGTGCGGCGGGTGCTTCTCGCCGGTGTTGCCGCCCGCGCCGGGCCAGGTCAACAACGGCCAGGCGGTGCTGCAGAACGCGGAGCGCGTGGTCTTCATGCGCGACGAGCAGACCAAGACCAGCCGGGTGTGGGTCGAGGTGCGCTACACCGGCGCGGCCGAGGATTTCGGCTGGGTGTTGCCGCTGCCGAAGCAGCCGACGGTGACGGTGGGCACGACGGTGGCGCTCGACCGCATCGACGGCGCGACCGCGGCGCGCTACCTGACGAAGTTGCAGGGCAGCGAGAACTGCCGCAGCCCGGACGAGGGTTGCGCTGACGAATTCCAGAACCTCAGTGACTCGTCGGGCGGCTTCCCGGGCGCGGACGCCGGCACCTCGGACGGCGGCACCGCGGGTGAGGTCGAGATCTTGGACCAGGGTCAGACCGGTCCCTACGACTACAGCGTGATCAAGGGCAGCGACGCCAAGGCGCTGCAGCAATGGCTCGACTCGCGCGGCTACAAGACGCCGGTGAGCGCGACGCCAATCATCCAGAGCCACGCGGACAAGGGCGACGTCTTCGTCGCGATCAAGCTGCAGAACGGCAAGGGCATCGACCTGATCCGCCCGGTGGTGCTGGAGATGCACGACGCCGAGCCGTGTGTGCCGCTGCGCCTGACCAGCATCGCCGCTGCCGACGACATGAACGTAGTGGTGACGCTCGCCGGCGTCGGCCGCGCGATCCCCAAGAACATGATGCACGTCGAGGTCAACCAGGCGCGCATCAACTGGCTCTCGAGCGCGAACAACTACGAGCAGGTCGTCGCCGCCGCGATCGACGAGGCCGCTGGCCGCGCCTTCATCCCCGAGTCGGCGCAGCCGGGCGCTTCGGCCGCGAGCGCGCTGCCCCCGCCGCAGAAGCTCGACACCAAGTGGGCCGCCGAGGCGACCAACCTCTACGACCTCGGCATCGCGCTGTTCAACGCCGATCCGTCGGGCGCGTCGACGCCTTGGTTGCACCCGGACTCGGCCAAGCTCTTCGTCGAGAAGGCCGGCATCGTCGAGCCGATCTTCAAGATCTTCGGGGTCAAGGACGGCCCGGCGGCGCTCGCGCAGCTCTGGGTCTGCGGCAGCATCTGGTCCGGCAACTCCTTCTCGCCGATCGGCAACGACACCTGCATCCCGGCCGGCGAGAGCTTCTTCTCGCCGAGCGCGACCTGGGAGGCGAGCGACGCCAAGCTGCTGCCGACCGACGGCAAGGCGCTCGCCGCCGCGCTCGAGGCCGAGATCGCCGCGCCGATCCGCACGCTGCGCGAGCAGTTCGCGGCCGCCAAGACCGTGACCCGCCTGGTGCTGAAGATCGGCCCGACCGAGATGGACCGCGACCCGGTCTTCGCCTTCAACCCGAGCCTGCCCGACGTCGCCCGCGACCGCGTCGCCAAGACCTGGCAGGTCTGCCAGGACGGCTGGTTCCCGGCCTCGCACACCCGCGTCGAGATCCCCGGCGTCGGCAGCTACCTCTTCCCCATCGGCACCGCCAGCAGCGCCAACGACGCCCGCTGGGCCAAGGCGCCCTTCGCCAGCCGCATCGACGTGCTCGACGAGACCGGCAACCCGATCCCCGTCGCCAGCAGCCAGGTCGAGCTGGTCGATACCGCCATCGCCGGCGCGCTGCCGGGGACGCCCTCGCCGGCTGCCAAGCTCTCGCTCGACAAGCCGACGTTCTGGCAGCCGCCGGCGTCGGACCCGGAGGCGACCGGGCTCTCGGTGTGGAAGAAGCCCAGCTGGTGCGGCAAGGTCAAGGCCGGCTGGGCCGACGGACAGCTGCCGCCGAGCGGTGGCGACGCCGACGCTGGTCACACCGACTCCACCGACGCCAGCACCACCAACGACGGCGCCGGTGGCCTCGACAGCTCCGGCGGCGGCTCGACCGACACCCCGCGCAAGAGCGAAGGCGGCTGCACCGCCGCCCCCGTCGCCCCCGGCCAAGGCGCCGCCGGCCTGCTGCTCGGCCTGCTCCTCGCCGGCGCGCTCCTGCTCCGCCGCCGCCGGACGTAGTCCGCACGACTATCGGACCCACGCCGCCCCGCGGCGCGCTCCGGACGCCCCCTCCCGCATCGTCCTGCTTGGATGGTGCCGGCGGGGGCGTCCTCGTTTTGTCGACCGCGATCGCTGGTATTCCTTGACACAGCGTCGAGAAACGATACTTTGACACAGCGTCGAGGAATCGACGGGAGGTGGTTGCGATGGCGCGGCAGGTCGATGCAGAGCGGCACGAGGCGGTGATCTTGCAGGCGTTCGAGGCGCTGCGGCGGCGCGGCGTGGTCGGCGTCTCGATGGCCGACATCGC
>JBEARB010000103.1:0-19139 GCA_041163625.1 Pseudomonadota bacterium
CGAGCTGCACCGACGACGCCGGCTGCGCCGCGGGCCAAGCCTGTCTGGCAGCGGATCCGACCGGCGACGGCTCCGACAAGGCCTGCGTCAGCAAGCTCCGCGCCGCCTGCCGCCCCTGCAAGGACGACGCCGGCTGCGAAGGCGGCTCGTGCGTCGCCTTCACCGAGGGTGTCGGCAGCTACTGCGCCATGCCCTGTGCGGCTTCGGCCGATTGCGGCGCCGGCTACACCTGCGCCGACCTGCCGGACACCGGCAAGCGCTGCCTGCCCATCGACGGCAAATGCGCCTGTGGCGCGCTCTCGACCGAGCTCGGCGCCGAGACGACCTGCCTGATCACCAACGCCGCTGGCTCCTGCCCGGGCGTGCGCGCCTGCGTCGAGGGCGCGCTCTCGGCCTGCGGCGGCACCCCGCCGACCGCCGAGATGTGCAACGGCCAGGACGACGATTGCGACGGCCAGACCGACGAGTCGCTGCAGCTCGACGCGTGCAGCAACCAGAACGAGCACGGCGTCTGCAAGGGCACCGAGACCTGCACCGACGGCAAGATCGGCTGTGACGCGGCGACCCCTGCCGCCGAGACCTGCAACGGCAAGGACGACGACTGCGACGGCGAGACCGACGAGGGCTCGACCGACACCGACAAGGACGGCGCCGCCGATTGCGTCGACGAGGACGACGACGACGACACGATCGCCGACCTCGCCGACAACTGCACGCTGACGGCCAACCCCGATCAGAAGGACTACGACAACGACGGCTTCGGCGATCTCTGCGACGAGGACGACGACAACGACACCATCCTCGACCTCGCCGACAACTGCACCCTGACCAGCAACCAGGACCAGCTCGACAGCGACAAGGACGGCAAGGGCGACGCCTGCGACGAGGACGACGACAACGACGGCCTCGCCGACGACAAGGACAACTGCCCGACGGTGAGCAACCCCGACCAAGCCGACACCGACAAGGACGGCAAGGGCGATGTCTGCGACGACGACGACGACGACGACGGCGTGGCCGATCTGACCGACAACTGCACGCTGACCAGCAACAAGGACCAGGCCGACCTCGACGACGACAAGCTCGGCGATGCTTGCGACGACGACATGGACGGCGACTCGTTCGCGAACCTCGTCGACAACTGCCCGATGGTCGCCAACAACGACCAGACCAACACCGACAAGGACGGCAAGGGCGACGCCTGCGACGAGGACGACGACAACGACACCGTCCCCGACCTCGCCGACAACTGCACGCTGACCAGCAACAAGGATCAGACCGACACCGACAGCGACAAGCTCGGCGACGCCTGCGACGACGACGACGACAACGACAGCGTCCTCGACGACAAGGACAACTGCCCGATCGCCGCCAACAAGGACCAGAAGAACAGCGACAACGACGACAAGGGCGACGCCTGCGACGAGGACGACGACAACGACGGCGTCGCCGACGAAAAGGACAACTGCCCCCTCACCAAGAACGCCGACCAGAAAGACGACGACAAGGACGGCACGGGCAACGCCTGCGACGACGACGACGACAACGACGGCATCAAGGACGACAAGGACAACTGCCCGCTCGTCGTCAACAAGGACCAGAAGGACAACGACAAGGACGGCAAGGGCGACCTCTGCGATCCGGACGACGACAACGATTCCGTCGCCGACGAGAAGGATTGCGCGCCCTTCGACAAGGCCGTCTTCCCGGGCCAGAAGGAGAGCTGCAACAGCATCGACGACGACTGCAACGGCGACACCGACGGCGAGGGCAGCGAAGGCTGCAAGGACTACTGGTTCGACTTCGACAAGGACGGCTACTCGGCGAAGAAGCAGAAGAAGTGCCTGTGCAAGGCGGATGGCTTCTTCAACGTGCCCGCGAGCGAGAACAAAGAGACCGACTGCAACGACGAGGACGTGAAGATCAACCCGGCCGCGACCGAGATCTGCGACGGAAGCAAAGATGAGAACTGCAACGGCAGCGTCGACGAGGTCAACGCACAGGGCTGCACGAACTACTACAACGATAACGACAAGGACGGCTTCGGCGGCGGCCCGGTCGTGGTCTGCGCGTGCAAGCCGCTGGCGCCGGATCTGGTCGCCAAGGGTGGCGACTGCAACGACAGCGTGAAGGACGCCTTCCCCGGCCAGACCAAGTGGTTCACCAGCGCCATGCCCGGCGGTTCGTGGGACTACAACTGCAGCGGTTCCAACGAGACCCAGTTCGGTACCGGTGGTGGCAAGTGCAGCATCGGTTTCTTCACCTGCAATCACACCGCAGGCTGGGAAGGTGGCGGGCCGGCTTGCGGCGCCGCCAAGAAGTACATCAAGGGCTGCTCCGGATGGCTGTGCAACAACAGCACCGAGAACCGGACGCAGGGCTGCCATTAGCGGTCGAGCGCCCGTCGTCGGCCGGCTGGCGCCGAGTCCGACCGGCGTCCTGCACGTCGGCAACGCGCGGAGCCTGCTCTGGGCATGGCTCTCGGCCCGCGCTGCCGGTGGCCGCGTGTTGCTGCGCGTCGAGGACCTGCTCCCTGGCGAGACCGAGCACGTCGCGAGCGTGCTCGACGACCTCCGCTGGCTCGGCCTCGATTGGGATGCCCCCGACGCCGACACGACCGGGCTCCGCGACGCGGCCGATTTCGGCGCGCGCTTCGCGGGTCTCTCGCCTCTGGTCCTGCAGAGCGATCGTGCCGAGCTGCACCGCGCGGTACTCGAGCGTCTGCTCGAGGTCGGGCTCTGCTACGCCTGCGTCTGCACCCGCAAGGACATCGAGGCCGCGCTGCGCGCGCCGCACGCCGAGGACCGGGCGATGCGCTACCCCGGCACCTGTCGCGGTCGGTTCCCGGATGTCGCCGCTGCGGTGCGCTGGGAGGCGGCCCGTGCCGGGCGGCGCGGCACCTTGGCGCTCGGCGTCGCGCTGCGGATCAAGGCGCCGCGCGAGCCGGTGCACTTCCACGACGCGCGCGCCGGTGCCTGCCGCAGCGACGTCCACGCCGAGTTCGGGGACTTCGTCGTCCGCCGCAAGGACGGCACCTCCGCCTACATGCTCGCGGTCTGCATCGACGACGCCGCGATGGGCGTGACCGAGGTACTGCGCGGCGATGACTTGCTCGAGGTCACGGGGCAGCAGGTGGCAGTGCACGCGGCGCTGCGGGAGCACTGTGGCGCGCTCGTGGGCCGCAGCACGCCACCGGTGTGGAAGCACGTGCCCTTGGTCTACGGAGACGACGATCGTCGCCTCGCCAAGCGCAACAAAAGCCTGCACGTGCGCTCGCTGGCCGAGCACGGCGTGCCTGCCGAGGCGCTGCGTGCCTGGATCGCGGCCTCACTGGGCCTCCCCGCGGACGGGGACCTCGGTGCGATGACCCGCGCCTACGCCGAGCGCGGTGACGCGGCGGCGCAGGCGGTCTACTTCGACCAAAACGAACTCGGGGCGCTCGCGCGTGGCGAGCGCCCCGAGGTTCGGCGAAGGACCGAGCCGGTCGGCTAGTAGTCGGAGAGCGCGTAGCGGCCGGCCTCGATGGTCGGCGCGGCGATGGTGCGCTTCAGGGCCACGAGATTCGCCGGCATGTGCGCCGAGATCGCGTCGAGACGCTCGGCCCACGGCTGCAGGTCGTCGCCCTCGAACATCGCCTCGACCGAACGCCAGGCGGCCACCACGCCGCGGTCGAGCGCCTCGGCGGCGGCGACCTTGCAGACCGCAGCCGCGACGCCGTCGGCGCTGTCCCCGTGGGCGGCGATGCGCTGATGCGCGCGGGCGATGCCCGAGTCGACCGCGAAGCAATCGATGATCAGGTTGGCGAGCGCGACGAGTGTCTCCTGCTCCTTGTCGAGCGAGAGGCCGTAGCGGGTCGTGGCGGCCTGGAAGACCGTCATCGCGAGCCACTTCAGACGCTGCAGCGCCCACTCGGCGCGGGCCAAGCCCTCGTCGGCGGGCATCGCGGGCAGGCTGCCACCGCGCAGCGCGCCCTCGAGCGCGGCCATGCCCTCGTCCACCGAGAGGCGGCCGGTCATGATGCGCTTGATCAGCGTGCCCGGCACGAGCAGCCGGTTGATCTCGTTGGTGCCCTCGAAGATGCGGTTCACGCGGGCGTCGCGGTAGAACTTCTCGACGGTGTAGTCCTCGGTGAAGCCGTAGCCGCCGTGCCATTGGAAGCCGCGGTCGATGATGCGGTCCAGGGCTTCGGAGCTGTAGACCTTCGAGATCGACGCCTCGATGACGTACTCCTCGACAGCCGTCATCAGCGCCTTCGGATCGTCGTGGCTCTGGCCGTCCATACGGGCGTCGACCATGCCGGCGATGCGGTAGTTCAGTGCCTCACCGAGGAAGATCTGCACCACCGAGTCGGCGACCATCTCGCCGATCGCGCCGAAGTCGACCACGCGGGTGCGGAACTGCTGGCGGTCCTTGGCGTAGGCGAGGGACTCGGCGAGCACGCGCTTGGCGCCGCCGATGACGCTCGCGCCGAGCTTGAAGCGGCCGAGGTTGAGCGTGTTGAAGGCGACGTGGTGACCCTTGCCGACCTCGCCGAGCACGTTCTCGACCGGGATCTTGGCGTTGTCGAAGATCAGCTGACAGGTCGAGCTGCCCCGCAGACCGAGCTTGTGCTCCTCGTTGCCGTGGGTGAAGCCGGGCGTGTCGCGCTCGACGATGAAGGCGGTGAACTTGTCGCCGTCCACCTTGGCGAAGACGATGCCGACGTCCATCCAGGCGGCGTTGGTGATCCACTGCTTGGTGCCGTTGAAGACGTAGTGCGTGCCGTCCTCGCTGAGCACGGCGGTGGTGCGGGCGGCGAGCGCGTCGCTACCCGAGCCGGGCTCCGAGAGCGCGTAGCAACTGACCATCTCGCCGGTGCCGATCTTCTCGGCGAACTTCTTCTTCTGCGCTGCGTTGCCGAACAGCAGGATCGGGGCCAAGCCGATGCCGGAGTGGGCGCCGTAGGTCACCGAGAAGTCGCCGTTGGCGCCGAGCTTCTCGCAGAGCAGCAGGGCGGTGCGCTTGTCCGAGCCGAGGCCGCCGTAGGCCTCGGGCACCTCGACCAGGCAGAAGCCGAGCTCGCACGCCTTGCGGAGCACGTCGACCATCTCCTTGGCAGCCTTGCCCTCCTTGGACTCGAGGCGGCGCTCGCGCGGCACGACCTCCTTGTCGATGAAGCGCTGGGCCTCCTTCGCGATGGAGCGCTGCTCCTCGTCGAAGTCCTCCGGTGCGAAGATCGGACGGCTGCCCGCGGGCTCGAGAAGGAACGCGCCACCCAGGGCGGCAAGCTGCTGCGCATCAGACATCGAAGGCCTCCAGAGGAAAATGATTCGTGCAGATCCGCCGTTCAGCGAGTCGGGCGCGTAAGCTAGCCAGACCCCTCCCGGCTTTCAACCGGCGCGACGCGCCGCGTCATCAAGATGCACGGCTCGGGCTTTCGTTGCGCGCACGAGTCCAATACGTTCGCGGGCGCGCCACCGTCGGGCGCAGGGAGCCCTCGCACGGATGCGCGTCGCTGTGGTCATCACCCGGATGGACGAACGCGGCGGCGCGCAGAGCCACGTCGGTACGCTGGCGCGTGGCCTGCGGACGGCAGGCGACCAGGTCGTGTTGGTCCACGGCGCGGGCGGCGACGCGGCGCTACCGGACGATCTCCGCGATCTCGAGCGCCGGGTCGTGCCCTCGCTGCACCGCACACCCACGCCCGTCGACGATCTGCGCGCAGCGGCCGCGCTCCGTACGATCTTGCGCGACTCCGGCGCCGAGATCGTCCACCTCCACACCACCAAGGCCGGCGTTCTCGGCGCCTGGGCCGCCCGCTCGGTCGGCGTGCCGGCGGTGTTCACGGCGCACGGCTGGGTCAGCGTCGTGCAGGCTCGCGGCGGCCGGGCAGGGCGCTGGCTGACCGCCGCCGCCTATCGCGCAGGCACGCTGCCGGTCGCCCGGATCGTCGCGCTCTCGGCCCACGACGCGCGCTACGCGGAGGCCGCCGGGGCCGCTGCCGCCGGACGGGTCGTGCAGATGCCGCTGGGCATCGAAGACGACGCGCCGGCCGCCGATCCGGCGAACGCGCCGCCGACGCTGGTCACCATCGCGCGCCATTGTCGGCAGAAGGATGCGGAGACGTTGCTGCTCGCCCTCGAACAGTTGCGCGATCACGCGTGGCGGCTGTGCTGGCTCGGCGGCGGCCCCGATCTGCCACAGACCCGGGCGCGGATCGCGGCGCTCGGCCTCGACGCGCGCGTCGAGCTGCTCGGTGACGTCGCCGACGTGGTCGGCCCCCTCGCGGCCGCGCGCGCCTCGGTGCTCAGCAGTCACAGCGAAGGGCTGCCGATCTCCGTCCTCGAGGCGATGCGCGCCGGCTTGCCCGTCGTGGCGAGCGACGTCGGCGCGGTCCGAGAGGCCGTCGGCGACGCCGGCTGGATCTGTCCGCCGTCCGACGTTTCGGCGCTCGTCGCGGCGCTGCGGGCGGTGCTGGACGATCCGGCGGAATGTGCGCGTCGCGGCGCACGCGGCCGTGCACGCTTCGAGGCCGCCCATCGCGCCGATGTCATGGTGCGCGCCCACCGCGGCCTCTATCGCGACGTCGTTCGCAGCAGCCGGTCGACGCCGCTGCGTCCGGCGTAGAGCGCGGTCGCGGCGACGTAGTCACGCAGGCGATCGTGCTGCGCCGCGCCGGCCAGCAGGCGCCCTCGCGTGTCGGCGTGGGCCAGGAGCCAACGCTTCGCCGGGCCCGGTCGCAGGGCCGCGATCTCCGCCGGCAGCGCGGCACCCACCGCGACCATGCGCGCCCAGAGGGTGCCCGCGCAGCCGGCGCGTCGGGCGCGGCGCGCGATGGCCGCCCAATCGAGGACGCCCGCCCGCAGCAGCGCGCGCAGGTCGTCGTCGGCGGTCGGCTTGCAGCGGCCGTCGTCCTTCGCGACGTCGAGGGCGTGTAGCACGACGAGATCCTCGAGCGCGGGGCGTCGCGCGCGGGGGCCGACCTCCGGAGCGGGCACCGCTCGGTCGAGGATGCCGTCGAGATCGGGGCGAAAGCGCAGCCACGCACCGATCCCGACGTGCACGTCGACCAGCGCGCCGGTCGGCCCGAGCCAGTCCAGCGTCGGGTGCAGCCACATCCCCGTCGGGCTGTGCGGCCGCGGGACCCGTTGATAGCCCGCGGCGAGGAGCGCGGCGACCGCGCGGCGCCGGTCGCGTGGGCGGATCAGCAGATCGACGTCCTGCATCGGGCGGCCGCCGGGCGGATAGCACCAACCTGCGAGCGCGCTGCCCTTGAAGACAGCGACGTCCAGTCCGGCGTCCGAGAGGCAGGCGCAGGCTCGCTCGGCAGCGTCGAGCAGGGCGACTTCTCGGGCGATGGCGACGAAATCGGCGGTCGGTGCGGCGGTGCCCATGGCCGGCCAGCATAGCAGGCCGTGCGCTTGCTGCGAGCCGGGGCGGCGGCCATGCTCACGGCCCGAGCCCACGCACGAGCCCCGGAGCCCGCCTATGTGCCGAACCCGAAGCCATCGCCACCACGCCGCGCGCCTCGCGGCCCTGCTCGCCCTCGCCGTCGTCGGGACGGCCTGTCGCGGCCAGACCCGCACGGCCGCAGCGCCCGCCACGCCCGCGCCCGCAGCCGCCGCTGCCGCCGAGCCTGCGGCCGCGCCGGCACCCGCCGCCGTGACCGAGGCCGCCGCGCCGGCCGCCGACGCCGCGCCGGCTGCGAATGCCGCGCCGCCGCTGCGGACCTTCGGGTTGCCGCAGCGCGCGGTCGGCAAGTCGACCGCGGTCGCGACCGCGCACCCGCTCGCCACACGGGCGGCGTTGCGCGCCCTGCACGCCGGCGGCTCGGCTATCGACGGCTTGGTCGCGGCGACGATGGTCCTGACGGTGGTGACGCCACAGTCGACCGGCATCGGCGGGGGAGGGTTTGCGATCGTGGCGCCGCCCAAGGGAGAGCCGACGGCGTGGGATTTCCGCGAGGCTGCGCCCGCCGCCGGCAAGCGCGAGGACTACCTCGACGAGGCCGGCAAGCCGGTCGCCTCGCGGAGCCAACGCCACGGACTCGCCGTCGGCGTGCCCGGCACGGTCGCCGGCCTCTGGGCGCTGCACCAACGCTACGGCAAGCGACCGTGGGCCGAGCTGCTCGAGCCGGCCATCGACGCCGCCGAGCGCGGCTTCGCGGTCGGTGAGGCGCTGACCAAGGCCGCCGGCTGGGTGTGGAAGGACCTCGACGCCTCGGCGCAGGCGTTGCTCGCGCCCGGTGGCAAGCGCTTGGTGCCGGGCGACGTGCTGCGCCAGCCCAAGCTCGGGGCCACGCTGCGGATCATCGCCAGCAAGGGGCCCGCCGGCTTCTACGAAGGCCCCGTCGGCCAAGACATCGTCGCGACGGTGCAGCGCGCGGGCGGCAAGCTCGCGCAGGCCGACCTGGCGGGCTACCAGGTCCGCGAGGTGGCTCCGCTGCGGGGCCGGGCGTTCGGGCTCGATGTCCTGACGATGCCGCAGCCCTCGGCCGGGGGCGCGCAGTTCCTGGCGATGGCCGAGCTGCTCGAGTCGTTCCTGCCGACGGCGCAGGGGCTGCACCGCCGCAAGACCAGCGAGAAGCCGCTGCCCGCGCTCCAGCAGCCCGGACCGATCGAGGCGCACGCGCTGCTCGAGGCGATGCGCGGCTCCTTCCATCTCCGCCTGGGCTTCTCGGGCGACAGCAGCAAGCCCGCGCGACGGCTCGACGACGTCTACCCGAAGAAGGCGCGTCGCAAGCTGGTGCGGCAGTTCTCCGGTGACCGCGCCACGCCGTCGGCCAAGGGCGACCTGCGCGCCGAGCGACACGACAACACCAGCCACGTCAGCATCGTCGACGCCGACGGGATGGCCGTCGCCTCGACCCACACCGTCAACCTGCTCTTCGGTGCCGGCATCGTCGGCGCGCGCAGCGGCGTCTGGCTCAACAACGAGCTCGACGACTTCGCCTTCGACCGTGACGCCAGCAACGCCTTCGGCTTGGCCGGCAGCGACGCCAACCTCTTCCGCCCCGGCGCGCGGCCGGTGAGCTCGATGACGCCGACGATCCTGCATGACGCCAAGCTGGGCGTGCGGATGGTGGTGGGGGCACCGGGCGGGACGCGCATCCCGACGGCCGTGTTCTTGGTGGCGTGGCGGCATCTCGTGCTCGGCCAGCCGCTCGAGGCGTCGGTCGGGGCGCCGCGCCTGCACCATCAGGCATTCCCGGACGAGGCGTGGATCGAGCCCGACGGGAGCTCGCTCTGGCAGCGGACGCTCGAGGCGATGGGGCATCGCGTGGTGGTGAAGCGGCCGTGGTGCAACGTCCAGGCCGTGTCGATCACGCCGGGTGCCGACGGTTCGAAGACGCTCGAGGCCGTCAGTGATCCGCGCGGTGAGGGCGGGGCGATGGCGTTGTAGGCGGGAGCGTGTTGCGTTGGTTCGGCCCGCTCGATTGGGATCGAATCCGTGCGGGATTGGGGCGTCTGGTCCGCGTTGCGGGAGCGTGTTGCGTTGGTTCGGCCCGCTCGAGGCCGTCAGTGATCCGCGCGGTGAGGGCGGGGCGATGGCGTTGTAGGGCGCGGGCGGTGGCTAGGGGATAGAGCAGGTGGCGCCGCCGGTCGACTTGCAGAAGCCCGAGAGGCAACACTTCTGGTAGCCGCACGACTGGCCGTCCATGAACTCGGTGATATTGCTGCAGGCACCGGTTCCCTCCAGGCAGATGTCCTTCGTGCACGGGTTGCCGTCGTTGCAGCTCTTGGTCGCGTCGGGCTTGCAGTTGCCGCCGCTGCAGACGTCTCCGACGGTGCACGCGTGAAGGCATCGGCCAGCAGCAGCTCGCTGCCGACCGCGCGCCCCGGATCGGTCGACGGGATGCCGATATTGTGAAACTCGCCGTCCGAGAAGGCCGGGCCGCTGTGGCAGTTGTCGCAGCCGTTTTCGACGAAGACCCGTGCGCCACGCAGCTCGCGCGGATCGAGCGTCCCGGTGCCCGCCGCCCATTGGTCGAAGCGCTTGTTCTCGCACAGGATCGTCCGCTCGAATGCCTCGATCGCCTTGCCGACGTTGGCTCCGACTCGATCGATGGCGTCGCGCGTCGCGGCCGGCAGCGCCTCCCACGCCGGCATCCCCGGCTTCCCACGCGCCGGCAGCCCGGCCGTGCTCGGCAGCGGCCCGAACAACGCGGTGTAGGTCGCGGCGTGGTGCTGCGCGATCCGGCGGAGCAGCTCGACGCGCGTGAGGTCCATCTCCTGCTCGTTTTCGATGGCCTTCAGCGGCTGAATCCACACCGAGTCGCCGCGGCCGTCCCAGAGCGTGAAGCGCTGGAACGCGACGGCGGTGATCGGCATCGCGTGGCGGTCGCCGTGTTGGCCGCGCACGCCCACCGAAAACGCCCGTGGATCGCTGAACCCCTCGTCCTCGCGATGGCAGCTCGCGCACGCGATGGTTCCGTCGACACTCAGCTTCTTGTCGAAGAAGAGCGTGCGACCGAAGGCGGCCGCGGCCGGATCGTCGGCGTGTGCGTTGGTCGGCGAAGCGGGCACGCGAGCGACCGTCAGCTGCATTTCGCGCGAGTCTTCGACGTCGCGCTGCCCCTGGCAGCCGAAGGTGAGGAGCAGGCCGAGCACGCAGAGCGCGCGGGTGTGGATCCGTCGCATGACAACCTCCGGTGGCGTGGGCTGCGGGGGGCCGACCGGGGGCGGCACCGGCAGCGGTGCCGCAGCCGGCGGCGTGTCAGGCGGCTTGGCCGGCGGCGTGGCCGGCGGCGCGGCGGGCGCGGGCGGTGGCGTCGCGTCGGGCGGGACGCGCAGCTCCCGAGGCATGCTCAGCAGCGCCTGCCCGAGCGGGACCACGTCCTACGGCACCGCGACGCTGCGCTCCACGGCCGCGTCGTCGGCGGCCTGTACGCGCAACCGTGCGCCGGTCTCCGTCATCCGCGTGCCGACCACGCCGCCCCGGCAACTCCACGGGTGGCTGGGCTCGCCGGTCGAGGCGATCAACGCCTCGACGGCACGCTGCCACGCGTCAGGCACCGCGAGGACCGATGCGTCCGGGCGCGCCGACCGGCACGCCGCGCGGGCCCCGTCCGGCGCGACCAGGAGCACGGCGAGCACGCTCAGCGCGGGCAGTCGTGATGGGATTCGTGGGTCGCGCACGGTCCTCCCGCGGGGCGAAGAGCCTCCGTGCGCTATTCTCCGCAACGCCTCGAACCCTTCGCAAATTTCTTCGCGAAGGGTTCCGGCCGGTTCTGCGTCAGATCCCGGCGGCGTCCTCGAGCATCTTGACCGTCACCGACTTCGGGCGCTCGAGCGGCATGCCCATCGCGCGGTCCCAGACCAGCTGCGAGACGATGCCCATCGCGCGCGAGACGCCGAAGAGCACGGTGTAGAAGTCGGCCTCGGTGACGCCGTAGTAGACCTGCAGGGCGCCCGAGTGCGCGTCGACGTTCGGCCACGGGCTCTTGGCCTTGCCGTGCTCCTTGAGCACGCCCGGGATCACGTCGAAGAGGCGATGCACGGTCTGCACGACCGGATGGTCGCCCATGCCGCGCTTGAGCGAGTATTCACGCTGCGCGGTGTAGCGCGGATCGGTGTTGCGCAGCACGGCGTGGCCGAAGCCCGGGATCACGCGACCGCTGTTGAGCGTCTCCCACGCGTACTGCTCGACCTGCTCGGCGGTCGGCGCGCCGTCGAAGTGGGCCATCACGTCGTTGATCCACTTCAGGCACTCCTGGTTCGCGAGGCCGTGCAGCGGGCCCGCGAGGCCGTTGATGCCGGCGGCGACCGAGAGGTAGACGTCCGAGAGCGCCGAGCCGACGACGTGGCTGGCATGCGCGCTGACGTTGCCGCCCTCGTGGTCGATGTGCAGGAGCAGGTACAGGCGCATCAGGTCCTGATAGCCCGGGTCGCTCACGCCCATCATGTGCGCGAAGTTCGCGCCCCAATCCAGGTTCGGATCGGCGGCGATGTGGGTGTCGTGCTTGAAGGTGCGACGGTAGATGTAGGCCGCGACCACCGGCAGCCGCGCGATGAGGTCGAGGGCGTCGTCGAGCGTCGGCTCCCAATACGCGCCCTTGCCGAGCGTGCCGGCGGCGTACTCCGAGGCGAAGCGCGAGAGCGGCTGCATCGCGTTGATCGCGATGGAGAACTGCGTCATCGGGTGGGTCGAGGTCGGCAGCGCGCGAAGCGTGTCGAATACGAACTGCGGCACCGTCGAGCGCGCGCGCAGGTCGGCCTCGAGCTCGGCGACCTCGTCGTCGGTGGGCAACTCGCCGGTCAGCAGCAGCCAGAACAGGCCGGTCGGGTAGGCCTCGAGATCCGCGGCGGGCTTGGGCAGCTGGGCCCGCACCTGCGGGATGGTGTAGCCGCGGAAGCGGATGCCCTCCATCGGGTCGAGGTAGCTGGTATCGCAGACCAGCGCCTTGAGGCCGCGCATGCCGCCCATCGCCGCACCGATCGTGTTCTGACCGAGTACGACGTCCCCGTGCTCCTTGGCCAGCGTGCGGACGCGCGCCTGCCAAGTGGGGATTCGCTCTGCCAGTCGACGCTTGAGGCTGCTCATCGGTGTCTCCCTGTCTGCTGCCCGGGGCGCCGGAGGGGGCCCCGATCGTGGTCGCGAGTGTCTACTCTCCTGACCCCTTTCGGTCAACCGACCCGGCCGGCGGTGTCGCTGCAGCGGGCGGGTTCGGCGGGGGGGCGGTCGGCGGATCGGCGGGGGCCGGCGTCGCGGTCGTGCCGCACGGCCGGCTGCCGAGCGAACAAGGCTGCACGCCGAGTTCGGTGGCGCGTCGTGCGCGAATCGCGCGCAGCTTCTCGAGCCGCGCGGCGAGGCGCTTGCGTTCGGCGGCCGGGCCCGCGGGTCCGTCGCGATCCAGGCGCTCGGCGGCCCCCTCGAGGTCGCCTTGCTCGAGCAGGATCTCGGCGTGGCGCAAGCTGCCGGCGCCGACGGCGAGGCTGCGCACGCCCGGCCGGATCACCGGCCAATGCGCGCTCGAGGTCGCAATCACGGCCACCTTGCCGCGGAAGCGAGGCACCGCCTCGACGAGCACCACCTGCGTGCCCTGCAAGCCGACCATCCGCATCCCGTCCGGGGCCCAATCGGGACCGGCACCCGGGAGATCGCCGCGCACCAGGCGCACGTCGTCGGGCACGTCCCAGGCGTCCCAACCGCGTCCTCGGCCCTCGGGCTGGCGGTAGAAGCGGCCGCCCATCGGCTCGGCGCATGCGCCCTGCGCCTTGCGCCGCAGACCGACGAACAGGCCCTTGCTGTCGCGCATCCACGCGAAGCCGACTGCGCCGCGTGGCACGGGATCCCGGTCGAGTCGAATCTGCTCCGCGCTGCCGAACCGACCGTGCGCGACCAAGCCCGCGCCGAGCTCGACGCGCATCCGCGTGTTCGGCGAGACGCCCTTGCGGCGCAGGCCGTCCGAGAGCTTGAACGGACCGGGCACGGCCTCGTCCTTCGGCGGCGACGCGCCGCGCTGTCGAAAGCGTCGCCGCTGCAGGTCGCTCCAAGCGGCGCAGTCCAGGCCGTTGCCCTTGGTCTTGCGCCGGCCCGTCGTGATGATGACGCGCAGCTCTGCCGCGTCGCCGCCGCCCTCGACGTGTGCGACGCCCTCGCCCTTGCCGAGCGCGAGCTTGCCGAGCCGCCGCTGCTGTGCGGTCTGCACTTCGATGGCGAGCACGTCCAGGCCGCCCTTGCTCGCGTCGCCGACCACGGCGTAGAGCCACGCGCCGTCGCCGGAGAAGCCGTAGCCGTGCACCGGCGCGCCGGCGTAGATCCGCGACCGCTCGAGGGTGTAGGCGTCGGTGATGCGAATCGACGTGGCGTCGCTGGTCGCGACCTGCAGCCGGTAGGGCGCGCTCGCGACCAGCCGCTCGACCGGTGAGGCCTCGGGCTTGTCGCGGCGGATGGTCTTGCCGGTCTCGTCCATCCGCTCGAGTCCGCGCCAATCGACCTCGGCGTCGTCGGCGTCGGCGGGCGGCTCGGCCCAGGCGGACGTTGGCAGCAGAGCCCAGCAGAGCAGGGCGGCGAACCAGGCGTGACGCGAAGCGAGGCGGCGACCGCTCAAGAGCCCGGCGTCGGTGACCACGGCGGCTCCGGGGCCGGCGATGGCGTCGGCGGCGGCGTCTGCGGCGGCAGCGCGTCGGGCATCGGTCCGACGGACTGCGGCAGGTTCACGAGGATCGTATTGAAGGCGTAGGAGACCCATTGCCACACGCTCAGCTGCTTGTGGTTGAAGTGGTCGATCTCGAGCCCAGGCGCGTAGATCCGCCACAGTCGCAGGCGCAGCTTGCCCGGCGGCACCGGGTTGAAGCCGCCGAGCGCTTGGAAGTCCGGCAGATCCACCCGTTGCGTGTCCCCGCGCAGGAAGATCTCCCAGCGGGTGGTGTAGTCATAGCTCGCGATCCGCAACATGTTCAAGGTCGGCGTCAGCCCGCCCGCCGTCGTCCACTCGACCGCTTCGCCGATGTCGTCGCCGAAGAGCGGTTGGCTGTAATAGGGCAGCTCCAAGTACGGGCCCATCCGCAGGATCGGCTCTCCGAATGCGACCCAGCCGGGCGAGGGGCCGGTCGACTCCGCCACCGCCGGCAGCACCGCCCGCAGGTCGAGCGCGACGTCGGCGTCGGCGTGGGTGCTGATCTGGCCGCCGAGATCGACGCGGATCCAAGTGCCTGCGCCGCCGACCACGTGCAGCCCGTCGGCGCCGCCGGCGATGCCGAAGAGCGCCTCGTCGGTGCCGCTGTCGAGCCAGATCGGGGTGCCCAGCGTCACCCGCCCGAGCGCGCCGCGACCACCGCAGACCCAGAAGCTGTCCCAACCCGTGCCCCACACGCCGTGCAGCGGTTCGTCGCGTGAGCTGACGACCTGCAGCCACTGCGGCGGCGTCCCCTTGGCCGGTACCTTCGCGCGGGCCATGAAGCCGCCGTCGCCGACCACGACCAGCGCGCCGTCGGGCAGCCACGTCATCGCGCGCAGCCGCGGCGGCGTCGGCTTCGGCGGCCAGGTCTGCGTCGGGGCCGTCGGTGTCGCCATCGGCGAAGGCACTTCGACGAAGCCCGCGACCCCGCCACGCCAGAGCCGGTTGGCGCCGTCGAGCAGCCAGACATCGTCGGGGTCGCCACCGGCGATCGCGACGATGCGGTCCGCGTCGGCGTATTGCTGTCCCGCCGGCGCGGCGACCGGCGAGAACGTCGCCTTCCAACCTTCCACGGGGTCGCGGCGCAGCAGCGTGCCGTGCTCGCCGCCTGCGAAGCCGACGCCGCTGCCGAGCGGATCCATCCACACCGCGAAGAGATCCCTCGCCGTCGGCGAGGGCTGTTGAGTCAGCGCCGCCCCCGACCAGGTGCCGATATAGCCGCCGTCGCCGACCGCCACGCTCATCGCGCCGTCGCTCGCGCCGGCCCGCACCCGCGGCGCATACGCAGAGCTCGCCGCCGGCTTGCTCGCCCCCGCGGGCCACGTCAGCAGCTGTTCGGCCACGGTCGGCAGCAGCTTCTCGCGGATCGCGACCGCGACCGGCGAGCCGCCGTATTGAGGCGCGATGCTGCCGTAGAAGGTCCACGGGATCGTAGCGTTGACGCCCGAAAACACGGGCTGCCGCTCGAGCACGAGTCGGTCGGTGACGACCGTGGTCTCGACGTCCGCGACGCGGATGTACCCCTCCGCGTCCAGGTCGAGCGCGGCGGTGATCGCGCGCTCCATCCCCAGCGTATCCGGCCCCATCGGCAGCTTCTGCAGCTCGACCGTCATCCGTCGCGTCATCGGTGTGTCGAGCGTCACCTTCACGCCGGGCGTGGTCTGGCCCGGATAGACCGTCACGCTGCGGCGCAGGCCCATGGCGAGCCGGACGAAGGCGCCGCCACCCTTGGGCACGTAGCCGGCGAAGCAGGCCACGGCGACGTCGCCCAGGCGCGAGTCGATGCGGAACGCGCCGTTGGCGGCGGCCGTGGCGAGCGGGCCCGGGTTCGGGTTGCCGCCGAACATCGACGGGCTCGAGGTCTCGCAGCGCACCTGCGCTTCGCCGATGGTCGGCATGCACCGCAACCGGACCTCGCCGGGCATCCAAGCGGTGGCGCGGCAGTCGTAGCCGGTCGGGCAATGCGCGTCGTCGGTGCAGGGGGCGGCGCAGATCCGGGGCACGTCCTTGACGTCGGGGCCTGGCGAGTCGGCGGCGCCGAGCGAGAAGCCGGCGAGTGGATCGAGCAACGCCTCGCAGCTCAGCGTCCCCGGGCAGTCGAGGTTCGTCTCGCAGGGCTGGCAATTCCCGCCGATTTGCGGGGTTTTGGTGCAGTTGCCGAGCGGCAGCGTGCGGTATTTGTCGGCGTTGGTGACCACGCCCTCGATCGCGCCGTCGGGGAAGGGATCGGGCTCGTCTTCGCCTTCACCGCCGCCGTCGCCCTGCGCAGGGGGCGGCACGTCGAGCTTGCGGATGCGCAGCGTCACGTGGCGCGAATCCGCCGCGACCAGCGAGGCCGCGGAGTGGCCCTGCTTGCCGGCCGACACCATCAGCGGACCGTTCAGGTCCAGCTCGCTGATCGTCACCTGGCCACGCTCGTCGGTCAGCGCCGTGCGTTGCGGCTTGCCGGGCTGCTGCACGACCACGAGCGCACCTTCGACGGGCGCGACGCCGAGGTTGCTGCGCAGCACCGTGACGTCGAGGGCGCCGTCGATGCGACCGCCCCAGGTGCCGTAGTTGCCGGCCTGCGGATCGTAGTAGGTGAAGGCGTTCTGCAGCACGGAGATGGTCTTGCCGACGCCGGGCGTCTGGAACCAGCCCTCGACGCTGACGGTGCCCGGGTCGCCCGAGGGCGTGCGCACCAGGGCGAGGCCGGCGTGGACCGGGATGATGTCGGCGACGTCCTTCTGGCCGAAGAAGGCGCGATCGAGGCGATCCAGGCTGCTGCCGACCAAGCGCACGAGCGTGCCGCCCGCTTGCGCACCGCGGGAGGGAACGACGGCCGCGATCTCGGGCGTTCCGCCGTACTGAACCGCGCCGGCGAGGGTCGCCTGCGTCTTCGCGAAGACCAGCGTCACGGTCGCCGGGCCTGGGCTGCCCTGCGGCGCGATCGCCGTGACCGTCCCCGGCCCGGCCTCGGTGACGTTGCCCGCCCAGAGCGCGCCGATGCGCAAGCCGATGACCGGTCCGGTGTCGGCCGTCGTCGGCCCCCATTGCACGGTGACGGCGGTGCCGCCGGCCGGCTCGAGCCGCTCGGGCTGTACCGCCAGGATCTCCGGCACCGGCGAGGTGCGTTCGAGCGCCTTGGCGGCGAACGCCTGGTGGAACCCGACCTCGACCTGCACGTCCTGCCAGCCCGGCGCCGCACCCACCGTCGGGGGCACTTGCACGCGCACCGTTGCGCCCGGCTGCGGCCCCGTCCACGTCCCGATGTCGCCGTCGAGCAGCGGCACCGGCACGCCGCCGACGAGGACCTGCACTTGGCCGGTGGTCGCGGCGGCGATCGGGCCGACCACGTGGATCGCGACCTCGGCGCCCTGGTTGGCCGGCACCGCGCCCGGCACGACCGCCGCGATCGCGTTCTGTTGGCTCTTGCCGGTGGTCGGGTCGATGAAGCTGGCGTAGGTCAGCGCGGCGTCGAGCGAGGCCATCGCGCCCTTGCGGCTGTAGCGCACGCCGCGCGGACCGGCGCTGCCGAGGGCGGGCGCCTGCACGTCGATCCAGCTACCGTCCGGTGCCGACGCCAAGATCGTCGCCAACGCCGTCTGAGCGCCGAGGTAGACCGACACGACGCCGCCAGCGCCCTGCAAGCCGCTGCCGTGCAGGCGGACCTTGCCGCCCGGCAGGCCGACGACGCCCGGCGAGACCGCGTCGATGCGGGGCAGGGCGACGTATTCGAAGCCGTCTTCGAGGGTCGCGGCCGATTCGATGGTGGCGGCGACGACGTCGACCCGGCCGGCGGCACCAGGCGGCGTGTGCATCGTCGCGGTGTGCTCGTCGATCACCAGCGGCGCGATCGCCTGGCGATCGCCGAAGACGAAGCGGGTGTTGGGCTCGAAACCCTCGCCCTGCACCGTGACCAAGGTGCCGCCCTCGGCGTCGCCCGTGGCCGGCTCGACCGCATGCACCGCGACCTTGGAGACGTAGCGGAACGCCATCGGCAGCGTCGTGTCGACGGCGTTTCCGTCGGCGTCGAGGCTGCGTGCGGTGACGTCGACCCAGCCGGCGGGCCGCGGCGGCGCCGTCGCGCGCACCGTCCACGGGTCGAGCGCCAGGACCTCGAGCGCCGGCGACTCGCCGAAGTAGACCGCGATCGTGCCGCCGAGGTGCTCACCCGTGATCTCGACGTCGAACATGCCGCCGATCGGGCCCTCGCCGGGCGCCACCGCCAGGATCGTCGGCTCGGGCGGCCCGGTCGGCGTCGGCTCGACGGGGGCATCGACCGCGTCGGCGTCGTCGCCGGAGGGGTTGGTCTCGGTGTCGACACCGATATCGGCGGCCGCGAGCCCGTCGTCGGCATCCCACGCGTCTTGGCCGATCGCGTCCTGTTCGGAGGTGGTCGTGGCGCTGCCCGCCTCGCCACAGCCCGCGAGCGACGCGAGCAGGACGAGCAGACCCAGCCCGGCGATCGGCCAACGGAGCCGTCGGACCGAGCGGAACGGACGACGCTTCGTGCTGACCGTGCTTCGAACCATGCGCGGCACGCTCCTTTCCCTCCCGGCGGCCCCGACTCTAACAGATGCACGGCGCGGGTCGAAGGGCGCGCGCGCGACTCACGCAACTTCATGAAGGCTTCGCGCTTGGGGGCGTGGGCAGGGGTTTTGCGTCTGCGGAGGTTGCGATAGCTTCGGCACGAGTCGAGACGTCCGCCGCAAGGATCCGACATCGGACGGCGCACCCTGACGGGAGAGGAATCACCATGATCCAGATCGTTCGTACGCACGCTCGACGCGTCGCCGCGCTCGCCGGCCTGCTGGCCCTTGCGCTGCCGGCCGGTGCGAGCGCCGAGAATCTCCGCATCCCCGGCGCTGGCCGGATCACGGTCGGCGGCTTCCTCGGCGGGATGCTGTTCCCTTCGGACTCGGGTCTGGGCAACGCCCACTACCCCGACGACGTGCCGCAGAGCGGCGTGCTCTTCGGCCTGCGCTTCGGCTACGGCATCCTGGACCAGCTCTCGGTCGAGGGCGAGGTCGGCTTGACCCCGACGTCGTTGCCGCAC
>JBEARB010000104.1:0-7189 GCA_041163625.1 Pseudomonadota bacterium
TGGTGCCGGAGCCGTCGAGCCAGCCCGAGCTGCCGTCACCGGCGACCGTGACCACGGTCTGGGTCGCGATGTCGATGCGACGCACTCGGTGGTTGCCGTAGTCCGCAACGTAGAGCGCACCGCCGCTGCTCCACGCCACACCGTAGGGGTACGTGAAGCGAGCCTGCGATCCAGGGCCGTCGAGCCAGCCGGCGCTGCCGCCGGCGAGCGTCGTGACCGTGCCCGCGCTCAGCAGACGCACGCGGTGGTTCGCGAGGTCGGCGATGGCCAGGTCCCCTGCCGCGCTGGCGTCGACGTCGCTCGGCTGGTTGAAGCGGGCGCCGGCGGCGCTGCCGTCGAGGAAGCCTGCAGTCGAGCCGGCGAGCGTGGTGACGACGCCGTTGGTGCCGACCTTGCGCAGGCGGTGGTTGCCGCGGTCCGCGACCACGACCTCGCCGCTACCGAGCAGCGCGATGCCGGTGGGGGTGTTGAATCGAGCCGCGTCGGGGGCGCCATCGGTGGCGCCAGCGCCGATGCCGCTGAGCAGCTCGACCCAGACCGCCGTGCCCGCTGCGCACTTGCCGCCCGAGCAGACGTCGCCCTTGGTGCAGGCGTCACCGTCGTCGCATGCGGCGGCGTTGTTCTGCCACGAGCACTTGGTGTTCACGCAGACGTCGGTCGTGCAGACGTTGCCGTCGTCGCAGTGCGCGTTGGTCTCGCAGTAGTCCCCGCAGCCGATGATCACGTCGAAGACGCAGGCACCGGTCTTGGCGTCGCAGCTGTCCTTGGTGCACGCGATCTTGTCGTCGCAGACCCGCGCGTCACCCGAGACGCACTTGCCGCTGCTGCACGCGTCCGAGAGCGTGCAGGGCGCGCCGTCTTGGCACGGGGCACCGTCGACCTGCGCTGTCCACGCCTTCTTGCTCTTGGCGACGTCGCAGCGCTCGCAGGGCTGCGCGGTGTTGACGAGGCCGTCGAGGATGCAGGCACCACCGATCGCGCAGACCTTGCCGCTCTCCTTGATCCGACGGATGCGGTGGTTGCCGTAGTCGGCGAGCAGGATCGCGCCGTCGGCGTCGAGTTGGAGGCGCCACGGGCTGTTGAAGCGAGCGACCGTATCGCCGTCACCGTCCGCGAAGCCACCGCCGATCGAGGCGACGCGGCTGACCACGCCGTCGGTCGCGATGCGGCGAATCCGCTGGTTGGCGCGGTCCGAGACCACGACGCGACCGGCCGAGTCGGCCGCCACGGCCCACGGGTAGTTGAAGCGAGCGCTCGAGGGCGCGCCCTCGACGTAGCCCGCCGTGCCGCTACCGGCGAGGTTGCTGACGACGCCGTCGGGCGTCATCAGGCGGATGCGGTGGTTGGCGTAGTCGGCGATGGCGACGTTGCCGTTGGGCAGCACCGTCAAATCGACCGGCTGGTTGAACCGGGCGGCGGTGCCCGTGCCGTTCAGGTAGCCGCCCGTGCCGCTGCCGGCGACGGTGGTCACGATGCCGTCGGCGGTGACGCGGCGGATCCGGTGGTTGCTGAAGTCCGCCACGTAGATGACGCCGCCGGGCGTCACGTCCGCGCCGTAGGGGTTGTAGAAGCGCGCGGCGCTGCCCTTGCCGTCGGCGAAGCCGGCGGTGCTACCCGCGAGCGTGCTCGTGGTGCCGTCGAGCTTGAGCTTGCGCAGGCGCTGGTTGCCGATGTCGACCACGAGCATCGTGCCGTCGGGCAGCGCGAGGACATCGCTGGGCGTGTTGAACAGCGCGCTCTTGGCAGGACCGTCGGCGAAACCGGCCGCGCCGCCGGCCAGCGTCGTCACCGTGCCGTCCTTGGCGACGACGCGGATGCGGTGATTGCCGCCGTCGGCCACCCAGAGCGTGCCGTCGGGCGCACGGCCGACCGCGCGCGGGTTCTTGAAGCGCGCGGCCGCGCCCTTGGCATCGAGGTAGCCCGACGTGCTTCCGGCCAGGGTCGAGACCTCGGTCGCCGTACCGGCGACGCAGATGCCGCCCTTGCAGGTGTCGCCCCAGGTGCAGGCCTCGCCGTCGTCGCAGGGCGCGGTGTTGGCGTCGTTGGCGCACTTGCCGGCCTTGCATGCGTCGTCGGTGCAGGGGTTGCTGTCGTCGCAATCCTTGTCGGCGCCGCAGTTGCCGCCGCAGCCGACGATCGGCTTGAAGACGCAGCCGCCCGAGGCGTCGTCGCATGCGTCGGTGGTGCACTTGTCGCCGTCGTCACAGGTCTTGCTCGCGCCCTTGCAGACGCCGTCGGTGCAGCTCTCCTTCTCGGTGCAGAGGTTGCCGTCGATGCAGGCCGTGCCGTTGGCGGCGTTGGTCCACGCCTCGATCGACTTGGCGGTCACGCAGCTCTGGCACGGGCTCTGCGCGTTGGGCAGGCCGTCGCGCACGCAGGCGCCGGCGATGAAGCACCACGGGATGCCGTCGACCGGGTAGTGCGTGCGGACGCGGTGGTTGTTGCCGTCGGCGACGTGGATCACACCGCCGGCGTCGACCGCGATGCCGCTGGGGTAGTTCAGACGCGCGACGCTGACGAGGCCATCCTGGAAGCCTGCGCCGATGCCGCCGGTGGTGCCGACCTTGCCCGCAAAGAGCTTGCGGACCCGGTGGTTGTAGCGATCGGAGATCCAGATGGTGCCGCCGCTGTCGACCGCCACGCCCCACGGGTAGTAGAAGCGGGCGAGGCCGGCGTCGCCGTCGAGCCAGCCGGCGGAGCCCGAGCCGGCGATGGTGACGACCTTGCCGTCGTGGCCGAGGCGGCGGATGCGGTGGTTGTAGGTGTCGGCGATGATGATCTCGCCGTTGACGTCGATCGCCACGCCCTGCGGGCGGTTGAAGCGGGCCGTCGCGGCCGGGCCATCGAGGAAGCCGCCAGCCGAACCGGCGAGGGTCACGACCTTGTCGCCGTCGACCTGACGGATCCGGTGGTTGTCGCGGTCGCCGACCACGATCGCCCCACCCTTGCGGATCGCGACGCCGTGCGGACCGTTGAAGCGCGCCGTCAGCGCGGCGCCATCGACGTAGCCCGCTTGGCCGGTGCCGGCGAGGCGCTTGACCACGCCGCCCTCCATCTGGCGGATGGTGTGGGTGCCGAGGTCGGCGAAGACGATGCGTCCCTTCGGATCGACGTCCACCGCCCACGGCTGGTTGAGCAGCGCCTCGCTGGCCTTGCCGTCGCCGAGACCGGGCTTGCCGGGCTGACCTGCGAGCGTCGAGGTCGTGCCGTCCGGCTTCACGCGTCGCAGCACGTGGTTGGCCGAGTCCGCGACGACCAGATCGCCGCCGAGCAGCACCGCCACGTCGCGCGGGAAATTCAGCTTCGCCGCGGCGCCGACTCCGTTGGCGAAGCCCTGGGTCGAGCCCGCCGCCGTCACGATCGACGCGGAGAGCGAGGACTTGCAGGCGCCGCTCTGGCAACTCTCGCCGAAGGTGCAGGGCTGCCCGTCGTTGCAGGTGCTGCCGTTGGCGAGCGCCACGTTCTTGCAGCCGCCGGTCGCGACATCGCAGCTGTCGGTGGTGCAGGCGTTGGCGTCGTCGCAGCTCTTGGCCTTGCCGACGCAGGTGACCTTGCCGTTCACCTCGTCGCAGCCGTCGCCGGTGGTGCACGCCGAGTCGTCGTCGCAGGTCGCGCCCTTGGGCAACGCCACCGCGCCGCACTGGCCGGTCTTCTCGTCGCAGGCGTCCTTGGTGCAGGCGTTGCCGTCGTCGCACGCCGTCGGCTTGCCGGTGCAGGTGCCGCCGCCGCAGACGTCCGACGTCGTGCACAGGTCGCCGTCGTCGCAGGCGTCGGTGTTGTTGGCCGAGCTGCACTTGCCGCTCTGGCATTGCTCGTCGGTGCAGGGGTTCTTGTCGTCGCAATCGGCGGCGGTCACGCAGTAGCCGCCGCAGCCGGCGATCGGCTTGGCGTTGCAGCTACCGTCACCCGGGTTGCAGCTGTCGGTCGTGCAATCGTCGCCGTCGTCGCACTTCTTGGCGAGGCCGCCGCACTTGCCGTCCTTGCAAGCGTCGGCGTTGGTGCAGGCGTCGCCGTCGTCGCAGCTCTTGTTGTTCGCCACGTAGACGCAGCCGCTGCCGGCGTCGCAGGAGTCGTCGGTGCAGAGCAGGCCGTCGTTGCAGGTGATCGCCGCGCCGGTGCACTTGCCGTCCGTGCAGACGTCGCCGCTGGTGCAGGCCGATCCGTCGTCGCAATCGCCCGTGAGCGGGCTGTAGGCGCACTTTCCGTCCTTGCAGGCGTCGGCTGTGCAGGTGTTGCCGTCGTCGCAGTCGGTCACGCTCTGACAGTTGCCGCCGCAGCCGAGGATCACGGTGTTGCTGCACACGCCGGTCTTGGCGTCGCAGGCGTCGGTGGTGCACTTGTCGCCGTCGTCGCAGCCCTTGGTCGCGCCGGCCACGCAGACCTTGGCGGCGCAGGCATCACCGACCGTGCAGGCGTTGCCGTCGGCGTCGCAGGCCTTGGAGTTGGCCGCGTGCAGGCAGCCCGCGCTCGGGCTGCAGCTGTCGTCGGTGCAGGGGTTGCCGTCGTCGCAGGCCAGCGCGGCGCCCGCGGCGCACTTGCCGGCCTTGCAGGCGTCGCCCGAGGTGCAGAGCGAACCGTCTGCGTCGCACGGCTTGTCGTCCATCGGGCCGCCGTCGTTGGCGCAGGCGCCGGTCTTCGCGTCGCAGCTGTCGATCGTGCAGAGCTCGCCGTCATCGCAGCTCTTCTTGGTGCCGGCCACGCAGACCTTGCCCTCGCACGCGTCGCCCACGGTGCAAGCGTTGCCGTCGGCGTCGCAGGGCGCAGCGTTGGCGACGTGGGTGCAGCCCTTGGTCGGGTCGCAGGCGTCGGTCGTGCAGGGATTGCCGTCGTCGCAGTCGGCGCTGTCGCCGGCCGCGCAGGTGCCGGATTTGCAGGCATCGCCAGCGGTACAGACCGATCCGTCGGCGTCGCAAGCCTTGCCGTCGGGCGCCGGCACCATCGCGCAGGCGCCCGTCTTGGCTTCACAGATGTTCTTGGCGCAGGGGCCGTCGCCACCGCTCGGGCAGGTCACCACCGTCGCCGGGTTGAGCTTGCACGCGAAGGGCGCCTGCGATTTGTCGCAGTAGAGCTTGCCGAGGCAGATGTTGTCGGGGTTCTGCCCGGCGCAATCGCTGTCGCTGTTGCAGGCGCAGAGGTTTTGCCCCGCCTGGCAGCTGCCGCCCGAGCAGACGTCGCCGTTGGTGCAGGGGTTGCCGTCGTCGCACGCCTTGTCGTTGGCAGTCGAGGTGCAGCCCGCGGAGAGGTCGCAGCTGTCGGTCGTGCACGGGTTGTTGTCGTCGCAGTCGGCCGCGTCCTTGAGCGCGCCCTTGCACTTGCCCCCGGTGCAGGCGTCGAAGTCGGTGCAGGCGTTGCCGTCGTCGCACGGCGCCTTGTTCAACTCGAGGGTGCAGCCGATCTTCGGATCACAGCCGTTGGTCGTGCAGGCGTTGCCGTCCTCGCAGCTCTTCGGCTTGCCGGCGCAGACGCCCGCGGCGCAGGCGTCCTCCTCGGTGCAGAGCGAGCCGTCGTCGCAGGCGCCCTCGCTCGGCGGGTGCGAACACTGCCCGCTGATCGGGTCGCAGGCATCGGCGGTGCAGGGGTTGTCGTCGTTGCAATCGACCGCCGCGCCCGGCGCGCAGGCGCCCTTTTCGCAGGCGTCGCCGTTGGTGCAGGGGTTGCCGTCCTCGCAGGCGATCGGCTTGCCGGCGGTCGAGCTCAGCGGCGCCTGTGCGCAGCCGTTGGCGCCGTCGCAGCTGTCGGTCGTGCAGGGGTTGCCGTCGTCGCAGTCGACCGGCTCGCCAGCGCACTTGCCTTGCGCGCAGCCGTCGTTTTCGGTGCAGGCATCACCGTCGGTGCAGGTCGCGCCGTCGGGCAGGAAGCTCGCACTGCATGCGCCGGTCGCGGGATCGCAGGTATCGGCGGTGCAGGGGTTGCCGTCGTCGCAGTTCTTCGCGGTGCCGCCGCTGCAAGTGCCGTCCTTGCAGACCTTGCCGGCGCAGGCGTCGCCGTCGCTGCACGGGCCGTCCTTGGGCGTGTGGATGCAGCCCTTGGCGCCGTCGCAGCTGTCGGTGGTGCAGGGGTTGCCGTCGTCGCAGTCGATGCCCTCGTCGGTGCTGCCGTCGCAGTCGTCATCGGTCCCGTTGCAGGTCTCGGCGGCCGGCACGGCGGCGCTGCACACCGTCAGGCCCTTGTCACCGCAGGTCCGGCTGCCGGTGCAGCTGCCGTTGGCGTTGGTCACCGCGCAGGTGGTCGAGGCACCGGCCGCGCCCGCCGGGCAGGTGCAGCCGCCGGCGTCCTTGGGCACGCAGAAGCTGCCGGTCTTGCCGTCGACGTCGGTGCCGGGCTTGCAGGCGTAGTCGCCGGGACAATCGCCGTCGGCGGCGCAGACGTTGCCGCAGAAACGACCGGCGTCGCCCTGGTCGACGCACGCTGCGTCGGGCGCGAGCGCGGAACACGCGTCGTTGCTGTCGCAGGGGAAGCAGCTCTTGCCGGCGGGCGGGACGCAGACGCTGAGCTTGCCGTCGGTGCCGACCGGCAGGCAGACGTCGTCGCCGTCGCAGCTGTCGCTGCAGGCAGCGGCGCAGACCTTGGCACCGGTGGCGGGAATCTCGAGGCAGACGCCCGCGTCGCAGTCCTTGTCGGCGGCGCAATCGCAGCCGGGCGCGCCGGGACAGCTCGCGGCGGTATCGCCGGGCACGTCCTGGTCGCCGACGTCCTTGCTGCCGGTGTCGCCGGCGTCCACGACGTCCTTACCGCCCGCGTCGGTGCCGTCGGTGTCGGTGCCGCCGCCGGTGTCCTTGTCGCCGACGGTGCCGTCCTTGCCGCCGCTCGCGTCGGCGTTGGTGCCGGAGCCGACGACGAGCTCGTCCTCGGCGCAGCCATACGAACCGATCATCGCCAGCGCGGTGCCCAAGAGCAGCGAGAGAGCGGGCGCGATGCGCTGCGCGAGACGATTCATGGCGGCTTCCTCGAGGCGGGCAGAGCCCGCAATGCACGGTCGAGCCCGCCGATTCTGCCCATTTCCGACGCCGGCGGAAAGACATCTCGGAGCGGCCGTGCGAGGCTGCGGGGCGGCGCGAATGCGCGCGCCCGCCGCGCCCGGAGCTCCCCGATGACCGCACCGCCCGACGACGCCCCAGAACGCGCGCTTCAGGACGCGATGCAGCGCGCCTCGCGCGATCGCTCGATGACGGCTCGCCACGCGCTGTAC
>JBEARB010000105.1:0-24037 GCA_041163625.1 Pseudomonadota bacterium
CCAATCGCGAGCATTTCCGCGCCAAGATGACGATCGCGCAGTTCCGCTACGGCGGCGCCGAGGAGGGCTCGTGAGCGAGGTGTTGAGCATGGAAGCGGCGCCGCGCGAGCGCCTGCGCAAGGTCGGCATCACCACCGGCTACGTCGCCTTCTTCTTCGGCGCGCTGCTGGTCGCGATGGTGCTGACCTTCCCGACCCGTCAGCTCAAGACGTTCATCGAAGGCGAAGCCCGCAAGGCCGGCTACCGCCTCCGCATCGAGGCGATGTCGCTGCGCGGCCTGGGCTCGGCGACCTTCGAGGGCGTCGACCTGACGATGCCGCCGGGCAAGAGCAAGGACGGAGAAGAACCGGCCGCCCCGCTGTCGGTGCACCTGGACGTCCTGCGCCTGGACGTCGCGTTGTGGCGCGCGCTGACCAAGCGCGAGTTCGACGTCGGCTTCGAGCTCGAGGCCGGCGCGGGCGTGCTCGAGGGTGGCCGCGCCGTGTTGCGCCCACTCGGTGGCGGCGCGGCCGACGACGACAAGCCGGCCGATCCGAAGGCACGCGGGCGCGCCGCGGCCCCCAAGCCGCGCCGCGGCTACGCGATCGATCTGACGATCGAGGCGATGGACCATCTGCCGCTGCGCAAGATGGGCTTGGATCGAGCCGCCTTCGCCTTCCAGGACAAGCTGCGCGGCGATCTGGACGGACTGCTCAGCGGCAGCGTGACGTTGCACTACGGCGGCACGGTCGAAGAGCTCGACGGCGCCATCGATCTGACCATCAGCGACGCGACCCTGCGGCAGCCGAGCGTCGAGCTACCGAAGATGGGCCGGCTCGAGCTGACCGACCTCCGGATGGGGACGCTGACCGCCAAGGTCACGATCGACAAGAAGGCGAAGATCGCGATCCTCAAGGCGGCGCGCGGCAGCGACAAGTCGACGGCGGTCGCGCTCGAGGGTGTCGACATCTTCGGCCGCGACATCGAGTTGGTCGTCGAAGAGCGCTCGCACGTGCTGATCCCGCCCGGCCCTGCCGGCAGCAAGCTCGCGACCCTGCAGGTCCACTTCGCGTTCGCGCTGCCGGAGGCCAAGGACGAGGGCGACAAGGCGGGGCGCAAAGCCAAGGGCGACAAGGCCGATGGCGACAAGACCGACGGCGACAAGACCGACGGCGAGGAGGTCGCCAAGGCCGAGGAGGATGCTCCCTCGGATCGCGCGAAGTGGTCGAGCATCATGCAACTCGCGGGTGACAAGCTGGAGCCGTTCGTGCGCAACGGCTATGTCGGCATGACGTGCAGCGGTGCGCTGGCGCGACCGAACTGCGCGCCGTCACTGCCGCAGGTCACGGTCGGCACGCGTCGCAAGGCCCGCAGCGCGGCGGCCGAGAACGCCGACAAGAAGGACAATGCCAAGCCCGAGGACAAGGCCCCCGAGGGTCGCGCTGCCGGCTCGACCGACCAACCGCCGCAGGACGCCGGCGCCGTCGCGCCCGAGCCGACACCGGCCGCGGCGCCGGTTCCCGGTCGCCCGGAGAACATCGAGATGAAGCCGGCCGTGCGGGGCGTGCCGACGCTGCCGCGACCCGCGCCGCCGCTCGGTGGTCCGGCGGTCGAGCAGAACAACGCGCCGCGCTTCGAGCCCGAGGGCGGACGCGCGCGCCCGCCGCGGCCCGCGCGCCCCGGTCGCCCGACGCCTGCCGACGAGGAAGGCGACGAAGGTGGCGGAGGTGACGAAGCCGAAGAGGGTGCGCCCGAGCGCGGCGGCGACGAGGCCGAGCGCCCCGAGCCCGAAGCCGAGGAAGGTGCCGAGGGCGAGGGCGAGGGCGAAGAGCGGCCGAACAAGGCCGCCGCCGAGGAATCCGAAGAGGGCGGCGAAGGCGCCGGCGAAGGCGAGTAGCGCACCGCACGACGCCTGCTTGCCAACCCGTCGTCGAGGCGATAGACCGCGCGGCGCCCGAGGCCGCGCCGGCCGGGCCGTGCGAACAAGGGGGAGCGATCCATGCGGGGAATCTACCGAAACGTTCTCGAAGCCATCGGCGACACGCCGCTGGTGCAGCTCAACCGGGTGGTCGGCCGCCACGACGCGCGGGTCTACGCCAAGCTCGAGTACATGAACCCGGGCGGCTCGGTGAAGGACCGCATGGCCCTGCACATCATCGAAGAGGCCGAGCGCACCGGTGCGCTGCGCCCTGGCTCGGTGATCGTCGAGAACACTTCGGGCAATACGGGCGTGGCGGTCGCGATGGCCGCCGCCGTGAAGGGCTACCGCTGCATCTTCACGATGCCCGATAAGATGAGCGAGGAGAAGGTCCGCCGCCTGCGCGCGTTCGGCGCCGAGGTCGTGGTCACGCCGACGGCGGTGCCGGCCGAGAGCCCGGATTCGTACTACGAGACGGCCAAGCGCATCGCTCGCGAGACGCCGAACTCGTTCATGCTCAACCAATACCACAACAAGCTGAACATCGCGGCTCACGCAGCCTCGACCGGCCCCGAGATCTGGGAGCAGACCGGCGGCAACTTCGACGTCTTGGTCGGCGGTCTCGGCACCGGCGGAACGATGTCGGGCACGGCGAAGTACATCAAGAGCCAGGACCCGTCGGTTCGTACCGTCGGCGTCGATCCGATGGGCTCGATCTACTACGCGCAGTTCCATACCGGCGTGCCGAGCGAGCCGCACACCTACAAGGTCGAGGGCATCGGCGAGGACATGGTCTGCGGCGCGCTCGAGCTCGAGTGGCTCGACGACGTGATGCAGGTCAACGACCGCGAGTGCTTCGCGATGTCGCGCCGGCTCGCCCGCGAGGAGGGCATCTTCGCCGGCGGCAGCTCGGGCGGCTCGGTCCACGTCGCCGCCAACCTCGCCCGCGAGCTCGGACGAAATCACACGATCGTCGTGATTCTGCCGGATTCCGGCGCGATCTACCTCTCGAAATTCTACGACGACCAGTGGATGAAGGAGATGGGCTTCTTCGAGCCGGACAACGCCCCGCGCAGCGTGGCGGACCTGCTCCGCGGCAAGAGCCACGTCGTCTTCACCGCCGTCCCCGAGGACGAAGTCGGCGCCTGCGTGGTGAAGATGAAGCAGGAGGGCATCAGCCAGATGCCGGTCGTGAGCACGGCGGGCGAGCCGATCGGCATGGTGCACGAGGTCGACCTGCTCGACGCGATCTTCGAGGGACGCGCCAGCCGCACCGACAAGGTCGAGGACCTGATGACGCCGCTGCAGGGCGTCATCACCCCCGAGACCAGCATCGAGTCGTTGCGTGGCGTGCTCGCCGCAGACAACGTCGCGGTGGTCGTGCAGCACGGCAAGGTCAACGGGATCATCACCAAGATCGACCTCATCGACTACCTCTCGCGCGGCGCCGCCTGAGCCCGCGCCGCAGGAGCCCGCCATGAGCGACCAGCACGATTGGTCCAAGACGCACTTCGCGACCCGCGCGATCCACGCCGGCCAAGAGCCAGAGGCCAAGACCGGTGCCGTCGTGGTGCCGATCTACCAGACCTCGACCTTCGCCCAGCCGAGCCCGGGTGAGCACCTCGGCCACGAGTACACGCGCACCAGCAACCCGACCCGCGACGCGCTGCAGACCTGTCTGGCCGCCCTCGAGGGCGGCGCGCAGGGGCTCTGCTTCTCGTCGGGCCTGGCGGCCACGCATGCGGTCCTCGCGACGCTGTGCGACGCGGGCGACAACGTCGTCGCCATGGACGACATGTACGGCGGCACGTTCCGTCAGTTCGACAAGGTCTGGCGGCGCCACGGCGTCTCGTTCCGCTACGCCGATCTCCGCGATCCGGGCGCGGTGGACGGGCTGTTCGACAGCAAGACCAAGCTGCTCTGGCTCGAGACGCCGACCAACCCGATGCTCAAGCTGGTCGACATCGCCGCGCTCTGCCAGAAGGCCCACGCCGCCGGCGTGCTGGTCGCGGTCGACAACACCTTCGCGACGCCGGCGCTGCAGCGCCCGCTCGAGCTCGGCGCCGACCTGGTGGTGCACTCGACGACCAAATACATCGGCGGCCACAGCGACGTGGTCGGTGGCGCCGTGGTCACCGGAACCGCCGAATTGGGCGCCCGCATCGCCTTTCACCAGAACGCGATCGGCGGCACGCCGGGCCCCTTCGACTCGTGGCTGACGCTGCGCGGCCTGAAGACGCTCGAGCTGCGCATGCAGCGGCATTGCGAGAACGCGCTCACCGTGGCGCGCTTTCTCGAGGCCGATCCACGCGTGCGCAGCGTCATCTACCCCGGTCTGCCGAGTCATCCGCAGCACGCACTCGCGAGCCGGCAGATGGCGGCGGGCGGCGGCATGGTCACGGCCGTCCTGCAGGGCGGCCTCGCCGAGTCGCGGCGCTTCCTGGAGACGGTGCACGTCTTCACGCTCGCCGAGAGCCTCGGCGGCGTCGAGAGCCTGATCGAGCATCCGGCCATCATGACCCACGCCTCGATCCCGCCGGAGCAGCGGGCGGCGCTGGGCATCGACGACTCGCTCATCCGACTTTCGGTCGGCATCGAGCATATCGACGACCTGCTCGCCGACATCGAGCGCGGACTCGAGGCCGCGTTCCCGCGCGCGTAGATCCTTCACGACGCTGGTGCGTCCATGCCCTCGGAGCGGGCTCGCGCAGCCCGTGAAGAGCCATGACGGACGCCCGTTCCGCGCTTGACGAGAGGCGAAACGGGCGCATAGCATCCGGCCGCCCGGGGGCATGTGCCGTGCGCAACGCGCGGTTTCGAGCCCACCCGGCCACGCCCAAAGGAGAGCCATGAGCGGCGGCAGCATCCTAGCACTCATCGGCGCGACCCTCGCCCTGCTCGGGCCGATCGTGCTCCCGTTCATCACGGTCGACGAAGAAGAGGTCGCGTTCCGTAGCTTCGAGGTCCTCACGGGCCAGCTCTCGCTGGTGATGGCGATCGCCTCGGCCGCGATGGCCGCAATCATCCTGCAGAAGCGCAAGCAGCAGCTGGGCTGGGTGATCTCGATCCTCTCGCTCGCGCAGATCGGCGTGATGGCGTGGACCTACCAGAACGTCTGGACGCTGACGCCCTGCGAGTCCGCCGGCCTCTCGCTCTGTGACAGCACCACGGGCGGCCTGATCGATCAGACGCTGGTGACGCTCGATTGGGGCCTGGCGATCGTCGTCATCGGCTCGGTGCTGAGCGTGTTCGGCGGCTTGGTGGCGGTCGCGGCGCACCCCGAGTACGCCAAGGATCAGCGCTTCCTCAAGGTGATGATGACCTGGGAAGGCACCATCATCTTCGAGAAGGTGCTGTTCGAGCCCGCCCCGGTGACGGTCGGCGAGGACGACGGCAACACCTTCCAGGTCGCGGCCAAGGGCCTCGGCAAGCACACCCTGCTCAAGCCCTCGGGCGAGGGCTACTCGCTCGACGTCCCCAAGGGCATCGCCGGCCAGATCAACGTCGGCGGCGAGGTCAAGGACGCCGCCAGCATCAACTCGGTCGATCTCAAGCGCGGCGACTCCGGCGTGCTCTCGTTCGAGAACGAGGTCGACGTCGTCTTCGCCTTCACCGGCGCCGAGACCGCAGCGATCGGCGGCACCTCCGAGACCGGCAGCGGCGCGATGGCGCTCTCGTTCGCGGTCTGGGCGCTGCTCGTCTTCGGCGTGCTGACCAGCGCCCTGCTGTCGGCGCAGGCCAAGGACCGCAAGGAAGTCGAGGAAGGCCTCGAGAAGAAGGCCAAGGAGCTCATCGAGGTCACGCTCGAGGAGGTCCAGGAAGAGACCGAAGAAGAGGAGCTCGAGGGTGACGAAGAGGACACCACGGGCAAGAAGGCCTCGGGCGAAGAGGGCAAGTTCGGCGACGCCGACACCGACCCGAACAAGCAGTCCAAGGTCCCGAAGATGGACGGCAAGATGGTCGACAAGATCGACGTCAAGAACCTCGGTATCGCCAAGGTCCTCGGCGGCCAGCAGGCGCTCACCGGCGCCCTCGGCACCATCATGGCCGGCGACACCGGCGCCCTGAACAGCAAGATGGCGGTCGCGATGAGCGGTGAGGGTGGCGAGCTCGTCATCGGTCACGGCTCGGGCGGTATGGGCTTCCGCGGCACCGGTTCGGGCGGCGGCGGCAGCGGCTACGGTCGTATCCACGGTCTCGGTGCCATCGACACCGGCGGCGGCACGGGCCGCAACGCGAACGTCGGCATCGGCCGCAAGAAGGCCAAGAAGGTCGCGAAGCTCAAGCTCGCCGGCGGTCGCTCGACCGGTGGCTGCGACAAGGGCGACATCGCCAAGAACGTGAAGCGTCGTGCCGCTGCGCTGCGTGCCTGCTACGAGATGCAGCTGATGTCCAAGCCCAACCTGCAGGGCAAGGTCACGGCGCAGTGGACGATCGACACCGAGGGCAACGTCAAGAACCCGAAGATCGTCAGCGACTCGATGAACAACTCGTCGGTCACCGACTGCGTGCTGCGTACGCTCGGTCGCGTCCGCTTCAAGAAGCCCGAGGCCGGCATCTGCGTCATCCAGTGGCCGTTCGTGTTCTCGCCGGGCTAGCGCCTGGGAGCCTCTCGGGGCCCGGAAACACAGAGGCCGCCGCGGATCGCTCCGCGGCGGCCTCTGCCGTTTCGGGGCCGGCGACATCGCCGGCGCGACACGCGGACTACGAGACGCGCCGAGCCTTGTTCGGATCGTGCGGGCACGGCGAGCGCGTGCAGTCGCCGTAGAGCATCATGCGATGGTCGGCGAGACGGAAGCCGTGCTGCCGCGCGACCTGCTCCTGCAGTTGCTCGATCGCCTCGTTCTCGAACTCGACGATGTGGCCGCACTGCCGACAGACCAAGTGATCGTGATGCTCGTCGTGGGCGTTGGCGACCTCGTAGCGGGCGGTACCGTCCACCAGGCTGTTGGCGTGCACCAACTCGAGCTCCTGCAAGAGCTTGAGCGTGCGGTAGACGGTTGCGTGGCCGACGCTGCCGTCGCGCGCGCGCACGAGTTGGTGCAGCTCGTCGACGTTCTTGTGCTCGCCTTCGTGGAAGAGGACATCAGCAATCATACGACGTTGCGGGGTGAGGCGCTGGTGGTTGCGGGCGAGCTTCTGCTCCAGCAGTTCGCTCCAGGACTCGAAATCGATCGTCACGTCCAGCCTCCTCGGCCGCGGTCTGCCGCGTGCTGCATCCTCCCCCAGGCGCAGCGAACGCTCAACCCTGCCGGCGGCAGGTCGCCGACCGAATGGGGAAAGCCGCGACTCCGAGCAGTTGAGCGGGCCCCGGGCGCGTGCTACACCTCGCCGCCGCGTCGACCGGCCGACCGGCAGACGGCAACCCAAAATCGGGCGAGGATACGATGGACATGGTGGTGCTCGGTGCGATCGCGGCCGCGTGTGGTGCAGCGGCGATCTTCTTCTGGATGGCGGCGGCCAAGCAGAAAGATCAGCTCGCGGAGTTCGAGGAGCGTGCCAACAAGGCCGAGGCCGAGGCGCGGAAGCAGTCCGAGCGGGCCGAGAAGCTCGCCAAGAAGGCCGAGCGCAAGGCGCCCGAGGCTGCCGCGCCGGACAAATCGGCCGACGCGCTGCGCCAGAAGGTCTCCGACCTCGCCAACGAGGTGGGGCGACTCACTGCCGCGGAACGCAAGCTCGCCGAGCAACTCGAAGCCACTCAGCGCGCCGAGCGCAAGGCCGAGCGCCGTGTCGAGGAGCTCGAGGCGATGATGCTCGCCAAGGGCGTCCCGGAGCCGGAGGCGGTCGTCGACGATGAGCCCGTCGCGGCGGCACCCGCCGCGAGCAGCGAACACGCCGACCGCAGCGAAGCCGCGCTCGAGAAGCAGCTCCGCATCGAGGCCGCCCGTAAGGAGCGCGAGGAGCGCCAGCTCGAGGCCGAGCGCCTCAAGACCGAGCGCGAGCGGATGCGCAACGAGCGGCTCGCGGAGAAGGAGCGCGAGGAGCTCGCGATGATGCGCAAGGAGCGCGACACCTACCTCTCGGTGATGTTCGAGAAGGAGCGCGATCTGCGTGCCGAGGCCCGCAAGGGCCGCGACAACTACCGCGCCTACATCATCACCAAGGGTCAGCTCGACCTCGCGCTCGACGAGCTCTACCGGATCAAGCACGGCAAGGAGCGTCCGACGCTCGACGAGGCGATGGCCGAGGGCGCGCTGCCGGGTCGGGATGACGAGGACGGCGCCGCGACGAAGCGCGATGATCGCGGACGGGGCAAGCGTCGCGGCCGTGGCGGCCGTGAGCGCGGCGACAAGGACGCCGGCAAGGCTGCTGCCGAGGCCGAGACCGCTGCCGAGAGCGCGCATGCTGCCGCCGAGGCCGCTCCGAACGCGGAGGCCGCCGCCGAGGCCGCTCCCGCCCCCGAGGCCGCTCCCGCCCCCGAGGCCGCTCCGGCTGCCGACGCCGCTGCCGAGACCGCTCCCGCCACCGAGGCGGCCGACGCCTCCGCCGACGCGTCGGCCCCGAGCAGCGAGCCCGCCTGAGCGCCCTGAGGGCATTCGGCGGCAATTGAAAGTTGATTTCATTTTCAACGTGGCTACCCTTTCCGCGCCGGTGCTGGTGCGCCGAGGCGGAGGCCCGAAGATGTCGACCCCAGCCGTCACGCTCACGCAGCTCGCGGTCGGATCACGCGCATCGGTCTCCGCCATCCACGGCGAAGACGGCTTGGCCGCTCGGCTGCTCGACCTCGGCCTGACGCCGGGCGCACCGGTGCGGCTGATGCGACGCGCGCCGCTCGGCGGCGTGCTGCTGGTGCGGGTGCGCGACTACCTGCTCGCGCTGCGCCCCGACGAGGCCGCGCGCGTGTCCGTCGCGGAGGCGGTGGGCTGATGGCGCACATCGCGTTGGCCGGCAATCCCAACACCGGCAAGACGACGCTCTTCAATCAACTCACCGGTGCGACGGCCCGGGTCGGCAACTATCCCGGTATCACCGTCGAACGCCGGAGCGGGCGGCGCGTGGTCGGTGGCCAGACCTGGGAGCTGCACGATTTGCCGGGTTGCTACTCGCTGCTGGCGCTGTCACCGGAAGAGGAGATCGCGCACTTCGCACTGACCGGTCGCTACGGCGACGCCAAGCTCGACGTCTGCGTGGTCGTGTTGGACGCGAGCAACCTCGGCCGGAACCTCGCGCTGCTGCTGCAGGTCGGCGAGTACGACCTGCCGGTGGTCGGCGTGCTGAACATGATGGACGAGGCCGAGCGCGACGGTCTGGCGGTCGACGTCGACGGCCTCGCCGACGCGTTGGGCTGTCCGCTCGTCCCGATGGTGGCCCGGAAGGGGCAAGGCATCGCCGAGTTGGAGCACGCCATCACGACGGTGCTCGCCGATCCGGCGCGCGGCCGCGTCTGCCCGACCGAGTGGCCCGCGACGGTCCGCGAGGCGCTCGGCTCGCTGCGCGCGGATCCACCGGTCGAGCTCCGCACCGCGAGCGAGGGCGAGGCGTTGTGGTGGGCGTGCAGCAGCGCCGAGCGAGTCGACGACGCCGTCGGCAGAGCGAGCGACCGCATCGACCAGCAGGTCGGCGAGGTCGGGCGCGCCGCCCTCCGACGCGCCGTGACCGAGGCGCGATACGCCCGCATCGACGGACTGCTCGCGACGCTGATGACGCGCGGCCCCGAGCGCGCCCGCTGGAGCGATCGCATCGACCGCGTCGTCCTGCACCCGATCTGGGGCGTACTGACCTTCCTGTTCGTGATGGCAGCGCTGTTCCAGGCGGTGTTCGCCGGCGTCGATCCGGCCATCGACGCCATCGACGCCGCCGGCGGAGCTGTCGCCGAGGCGGTCGGCGGCTGGCTGCCGGCTGGCTTGTTCCGCGACGTCGTCGTCGACGGGGTCATCGCGGGCATCGCCGGAACGCTCGTCTTCGTGCCGCAGATCGCCGTGCTCTTCCTCGGCGTCGCGCTGCTGGAAGACTCAGGCTACCTCGCCCGCGCCGCCCTGCTGATGGACCGGCTGCTCGGCCGCGCAGGTCTGCCGGGCACCGCGTTCGTGCCGCTGCTCTCCTCGTTCGCGTGCAACGTGCCCGGGATCATGGCCACGCGGACGATGGCCAACCCTTCGGACCGGCTCGTCACCATGCTCGTCGCGCCATTGATGAGCTGCGCCGCGCGCCTGCCGGTCTACACGATGGTCACCGCGGCGGTCTTCGCCGGCACCTCTCCCGTCTTCGGCTTCCTCTCGATCGGCGGCCTGCTGATCGCCGCGATGTACCTCGTGGGGCTGGTGCTCGCACTGCTGGTCGCCACGGTGCTGCGACGCACGGTCGCCCGCGGTGCTCGCAGCGCGCTGCTGCTGGAGCTTCCGCCCTACCGCCTGCCGCGCGCCGCCGACGTGCTGCGCGTCGTCTGGACGCGCGTGCTCCGCTTCTGCCGCGAGACCGGCGCCATCATCGTCGCGCTGACAGTGGTGCTGTGGGCGCTGATGACCTTCCCGAATCAGGAGCCGCCGGCGGAGCTGACGGCGCAGTGGACGAAGGCCGCGGCGACGGCGGGCGCCACGCCGGCAGCGACGGCGGCGCGCGTCGAGCGGCAGACTTCGGCGTGGCAGCTCGAGCACAGCGCCGCGGGAGCGATCGGCAAGGTCGTCGAGCCGTTGATCGCGCCGCTGGGCTTCGATTGGCGGATCGGCATCGGCTTGGTCGGCAGCTTCGCGGCGCGCGAGGTGCTGGTGCCGGTGATGGGCCGGGTCTACGGCCGCGGTGAGGGCAGCGACGACGACGAAGACGCCTTTCAGGAGGAGGTCGGCCGCTCGATGGTCCGCGTCTCCGGGATGACGCCGCTGGTCGGCGTGGCGCTGATGGTCTTCTTCGCCGTCGCGATGCAGTGCATGAGCACGCTCGCCGTCATCGTCCGCGAGACTCAGAGCTGGCGATGGGGCCTGCTCGCGCTCGGCTACCTCAACGGGCTCGCCTGGCTGCTGGCGTTCGGTACCCGACAGCTCGGCCTGCTGCTCGGTTGGGGAGGCGGCTGATGCCGACGTGGCTCGACGCGGCGCTCACGGGCGCGACGGTCGCTGCGGCGGCCTGGTGGGTCTGGCGACGCCTGCGGACGCCGGCCTGCGCGGCGTGTCCGTCCGCGACGGCACCGCGCGCGTCGACCGGCGACGGCGCGAAGGTGGCGCTCGGCGCGACTCGGATGGGCCGACGCGCGGCGCGCTGAGGCTGGACGCAGGGCCGCGACGGCCGCGCCTCAACCCACTTCCGAGCCGGATTCCAGGCGCGCCAGCGCGGCCGTGAGGGCGGCATCGGCGTCGCCGCCGGCGAGCTGCACGTCGAGGGCGGCGTCGAGCGCGGCGCGGAAATCGGGCCCGGGACGGTGTCCGAGGGCCATCAGTTGTCGGCCGTCGACGTGTGGCGTCGGCCACCAACGCCGGCGCGGCGTCTCTGCGCGCAGCCGGCGCAGGCCCCGCAGCCAGGGACGCACGCTGGCCGGCCAATCGGGGCGATTGTCCGCTTCGGCGAGCAGCAGGCGCAGGGCGGCGTCGGCGTCGGGCTCGCGCAGCAGGCGGGCCAGTGACGGATTGGCGGCGTCGAGGTGCGGCAGCCGATCACCCGCGGCGTGGGAGTCGAGCGGTGCGGCGAGGGCCGACGCCTGCCGCCAGATACCGCCGAGCTGACGGAGTTGGTGGCTCGAGAGCCGCAGCTGCTCGCCGAGCTCGGCCAGCGCGCGCCGACTGTCCTCTGGGCGCACCTCCCAGAGCAGCCCGCAGAGCGCGAGCGGGAAGCCCAGGCCGTGGTCTGCGACGAACCCGGCGTCCGCGTCGCCGTCGTGCTCACCGGTGGCGTCGTCGGACCATCGCACGCTGGCCGTCAGCGCCTCGACGCGACGGGCCGCGCGTTCGAGTCCGGGGTCGACGGCGACCAGCGCCGGGAAGAGCACCTGCGCGAGGCCCAGCGATTGCAGCAGGCGGACGGCGAGCGCGGCGTGCGGCGGCCGGAGCATCCCTTCGAGTTCGGCGCTGATCCGCTCGGCCGAGATGGCGGCGAGGGTGGCGGCGCCGTCGGTGATGGCCGCGGCGGTGTCGGCTTCGATGCGCAGACCGAAGCGCGCGGCAAAGCGGACCGCGCGCAACAAGCGCAGCGCGTCTTCCTCGAAACGCTCGCGAGGGGTGCCGATCGCGCGCAGCAAGCCGGCGTGCAGATCGGCCAATCCGCCGACCAAGTCGACCACCTCGGCGTGCGCAGAGGCGGTGCCGTCCGCGTCGAGCGGGTCGAGGAGCATGCCATTGAGCGTGAAGTCGCGGCGCAGGACGTCCTCGCGCGCGTCGGTGAAGCGCACGGCGTCCGGGCGGCGGCTGTCGCTGTACCCGACATCGGCGCGGAAGGTGGCGACCTCGACGTCGATGACGCCGTCGTCCACCGGCTGCAGCACGCGCACCACGCCGAACGCGGCGCCGACCATCGCGACGCGACGGAAGGTCGCGGCGACGTCCTCGGGTCGCGCCGCCGTCGCGACGTCGTAGTCCTTCGGCGGTAGCCCGAGCACGAGGTCCCGCACGCAGCCGCCGACCAGATAGGCGCTGTGGCCTGCGGCGCGGAGGGCGGCCACCACCTCGACCGCGGCCCGAGCCATCGGATCGTCGGGCAGCGTGACGCTACGACGCTCGTCGGCGCAGTCGACATTCAGCGGGCGAGTCGACAAGGGCGGAGCTCCTGTCCGGCGGCCAGAGTGGCTCCGGAGAGGCGGGAGCATGCCAGCCCCGGTCGACCTCGCAAGCACACACGCCACCGCCGGTGCGGTTGGACCTGCGGCCTGGGCAGTGCTATCGTTCGCCGTTCGAATGCGGGCTGTCCGACCTCGCCCGCGCCGTCCCACGAAATGGTGGGTCCCACGACTACGATGGAGTCCTCGATGGTTCTGCGCCCTGCCCCCGTGATGCGCGTCCTCCTCGCGTTCGCTGTGGTGCTCACGGTGGCCTGCTCGCCCGATGCGTCCAACAACGCGAACGACGCTGGCGCGGACGCCGGAAGCGACACCGACGACGTCGCCGAGGTCGCCACGCTGCCGACGTTCGAGCCTGCGCTCGAAGCCGACGTGGTCACCGGCAACGTGCCCCTGACGGTGAAGTTCACCTTCCAGCCCAACGCGGACGTGGACACGGGCGACTTCTTCTACACCTGGGATTTCGGCGACGGCGACGTGGTCGAGGTCAACCCGGACAGCCAGCCCGAGCTCGTCGGCGGGATGGAGCACACCTTCAAGTACAAGGGCTTGTTCCCGACCCGCGTCACCATGACGTGGAAGAAGAACCTCAAGCTCAGCAAGACCGTGACCAAGGAGATCGAAGTCGTGCAGCCGGCCGACCTCTCCCTCTCGACGATCTCGGTGGTCGGACCGACCGAGCTCAAGCCGGGCCAGAAGGTCAAGCTGACCTTCGACGTGCAGAACGACGGTGCCGCGGTCGACGACGCGTTCGAGATGCGCGTGCTGCTCTCGCAAGACGACACGGCCGACGACGGCGACCTGGTGATGCACACGCAGACGTTCGAGGGCATGGCGTCGGGCCTCGAGGGTACGGCACGGATCTCGTTCGCGCCGGAGACGCCGCTGGAGACGACCATCCCGACCGGCGCCAGCGACGGTAACTGGTTCGTCGTCGTGCAGCTCGACCCGACCGGCAAGGTCCCCGAGATCAACAAGCTCGACAATCAGGGCTACGCCACGAGCCTCATCCAGATCGACACCACCGTCGTGCTGCCGCCCGACTTGGCCATCACCGCGCCCGATTTCGACGGCACCGGCACGTACAACGTCGGCGCCAACGCGACCTACTCGCTCGACCTCAAGAACGACGGCGACGGCGAAGCGAAGAACTTCAAGTTCGCGGTGTACATGTCCAAGGACAAGACGCTGCAGGTGGACCCGAACGCAAAGAAGGGCGAAGGCGATATCGACAAGCACGATATCCTCATCACCGACCCGGCCAACTCGACGGTGAAGGCGCTGGCCGCCGGCGCGACGTTGCCGGTCTTCCGCGGCCTCGCGGTGCCCAACGTGCCCGACGGCGCCTACTTCCTGATCTCGCGCATCGACACCGAGGACAACGTCGCCGAGACCAACGAGGACAACAACGTCGCCGTCAGCACGGCGACGCTGACGGTGAAGAAGGAGATCAAGCAGGGCGTGGACGTCGGCTTGCTCTCGATGGTGGTCAAGCCCAAGGGCACCTACCTCGGCGGCAGCATCGGCGTGAACTGGCACGTGAAGAACCTGGGCACGCAGCAGAGCCCGGTGTTCCCGGCGACGATCTACTTCTGCCCGACGCCGTCGCTCTCCAAGACGCAGTGCGTGATCAACCAGACCAGCTTCGAGATCGCGCCGCTCGCGGTCGGCGAAGAGAAGACCGGCACCACCACCGTCACGATCAACGTCCAGACGCCCGTGCAGGACTGGTACCTCTTCCTGCTGATCGACCCGAACAACACGATCGGTGAGCTCGACGAGGGCAACAACGTCCAGAAGTGGGACACGCCGCCGCTGAAGGTCAGCGCGACCGCGCAGGTCGAGCTCAAGCCCGAGAACGTCGGCTTCCACCCCGGCTCGGTGGTCGCGGGCGAGGAGATCAAGGTCAGCCACAAGATCGTGAACACCGGCTCGACCGGCTCGGGCGCGACGACGACCTACTACGTGCTCTCGACCGTGCCGGAGGTGAACCTCGCCAACGTCAGCAACGGCAAGAACATCGTGGTCAAGAAGGTGATCGACACCGGCGTCGAGGGGCAGGACGTCGCGCAGCGCGTGGAGAGCATCGTGGTGCCGGTCGGCTTGGACCACGTGCTCAGCGAGTTCTACGTCGGTGTCATCCTCGACGCCGAGGGCGCCGAGAAGACCGACAACAAGGGCAACAACGGCGCTGCTTCGGCGACCAAGCTGAAGGTCAGCCAGACCGCGGGTGGCTGCTACGACGACGCCTTCGACAAGGCACCGGCGAGCAACAACACCATCGACCTCGCGGCGCCCGTTTCGCCGACGACTTACAATGACCTCGGCAGCTGCGGAAACGACGATTGGTACGCCGTCTCGTTGAACAAGGGCGACTCGTTGGTGGTCAAGGTGTTCTCGAGCGAGATCTTGTGGACCTCGCCGATTCCGGCCGACCTCGATCTCGAGATCTACGGGCCCGACGGCACCGTCCTCGACGCGCAGAAGGCGCTCGGCTCGGCCAAGCAGGCCGTCGCGCTGACGGTGAAGGCGTCCGGCCAATACAAGATCCGCGTCAGCCCGAACATCACCGGTGTATTGGCGCAATACACGCTGCAGGTGCAGGTCGATCCGCCGCCGGCCGGTATCGACCTCTTCGCCAGCCACCTGACGGCTTCACCCGCGGCGGCGTACCCGGGCGGACTGATCAAGGCCAAGCTCAGCCTGACCAACCTCGGCGCGACGGCGGCGGGCAAGTTCGCCATCCGCTACGTGCTGTCTTCGGACACCAAGATCGAGTCGACCGACCCGGTGCTCAAGCTCGTCGAGCGCAACGAGGGCCTCGGCGCGGCGGAGACGGTCGAGTTGCTGCAAGACGTGGTACTGCCTGTCGTCGCCGGCGGCAAATACTACCTCGGCGTCATCATCGACGTGAAGAACGAGGTTGCCGAGACCAACGAGAACAACAACGCGACGGCCAGCAACGGCCTCACGCTGAACGCGCAGATCGCCTGCGCCACCGACGCCTTCTCCGGCAACCACACCGTGGCGACGGCGGCGCCGCTGGCGTCCGAGAGCAAGACCTACGACAAGCTCAACGTCTGCCCCGGTCTGGAGGACTGGTTCAAGATCGAGCTGCCCAAGGGCAAGGCATTCTCGGTGAAGGTGAACTGGACGCAGAAGGCGGGCGCCGGCTTGGTCGGCCTGCAGATCGCCGACAGCACCGGCAACGGCGTCATCGCCGGCACCGCCAACCCGTTCGATCCGGTCGCCAAGATCCCGTACCTGCAGGTCGGCGGCACGTTCTACCTGCACACCTACGTGCTGCCGCTCGGGAGCAAGCCGGCGGAGCCCTACGACTACGGTCTCGAGATCACCATCGCCGACCCGAATCCGACCGACGTCTGCCTCGCCGACGTCTACGAGTCCAACAACGCCGCCGAATCGGCCGTCGAGCTCGGCTGCGGCGTTGCGACCAACACGCTTTGCATCGGCGACGAGGATTGGTTCTACCTCGACCTCGACAAGGACGAGTCGGTCAAGATCGGCTTCGCGCACGCGGGCGCCGGCTTCGAGTTCGCCCTGTACGACAACCCCAAGCTCGCGCCGTTGCAGAAGGTCGGCGACACCGGGACGATCAACTTCACCGCGAAGGAAAAGGGCACCTACTACATGCGCGCGTCCTACAAGGTCGCGGGCAGCAAGCCGAGTGGGACCTTCACCTACACGCTCACCGTCGACGGCGGAAAGGGCATCGACCTGCTGCCGACGATCAAGAGCCTGTTCCCCAACAGCGTCGTGCAGGGCGAGGACGCCTACCTCACCACCACGCTGAGCAACGCCTGCAAGGACGCCTCGCCGGACTTCCACTACGGCTGGTACTTCAGCTCGGACGACGCGCTCGACGAGAGCGACCCGCTGATGCTGCAGAAGGCTCAGCCCGGGTTGGGCGCCAAGGCATCGGTGGAGCTCGACGACAAGGTGCCGCTGCCGGTGGACGCCAAGCCCGGTCCGGCCTGGCTCTTCCTGAAGATCGACAACCAGGACGAGGTGCAGGAGAGCCAAGAGCTGAACAACATCGTCTCGCAGAGCCTGACGGTGGTGAAGCTCTGCCTGCCCGACGCGCTCGAGCCGAACAACACGCCGACCTTCGCCAAGCCCCTGGAAATCGGCCTGGTCGAGGACCTCGCGGTCTGCCCCTACGAGCTGGACTGGTACACGGTCCAGGCCGAGGCCGGCGAGACCATCACCATCACCGCCAACTTCGTCCACGAAGACGGCGACATCGACCTGCGCCTGTACAAGCCGGGCAAGTTCGGCAGCGCGATTGCGTCGTCGGCGACCAAGAAGTCGCCCGAGCAGATCGTCTACAAGGCGACCGAGGGCGGCACCTTCTACCTCCGCGTCGGCGGCTTCACCGGCGACAGCAACGTCTACTCGCTGCAGGTCTGCAAGAGCGCCAACGGCAAATGCCTCGAGTGCCCGAGCGACCTCTACTGCGCCGAGGGCTCGTTCTGTGGTGAGGGCGGCGTCTGCAAGGAGCTCGGCTGCACCATCGGCAAGGACGAGACCTGCGACGACGGCAACACCTGCACCGCGGACAAATGCGTCGCCGGCAAGGGCTGCACCCACGATCCCGTCGCCGAGGACACGCTCTGCAGCGACGGCGACGCGTGCACCTTGGGCGAGGCCTGCGACGCGTCGGGCGTGTGCAAGCTGCCCGGATTCACGTCGCTCAAGACGCTCTACGGCCCGGCCGGCTCGCGCGGCGGCGACATGCTCGTGCTCGATCACGACTCGACGGTCTACGTCGGCAGCGCAATCGGCGCCGGCAACAAGGGCCGAGCCGGCTCGATCTGGCGCGTCGACGGGCTCGCCACCAGCTGGGGCGCCACGGTCGCGCCGAAGGGCTATGGCGTGGCGCACCTCGCCGCCGCGGTGACCCGCGTCGACGCGGGCGACATGGCCGTGGTGGGGTACGTCGCGATGCCGCTGGCCGGAACCGCGACGGAATTGCCGACCGCCTCGACCACGACGATGCTGCCCGTGCCCGAGGCGTGGGACGCGACCCGCGCCTATTTCGCCCACGTCGACGGCGCCAACGGCACGATCCTGCACGGCGCCGTGGTGGCCGGCGAAGGCAGCGGCCTGCGCGACATCATCGCCGCCGGCGAGGGCTTCGTCGCGGTCGGCTTCGCGCCGGCCGCCGACGCCAAGAACGGCCGCGACGGCTGGGTCGTGGCGCTGGACGCCACGGGCAAGACCCTCTGGGAGCTGCGCGTCGGCGGCGCCGGTGACGACGAGCTGCACGCGATCACCGCGCTCGCGGGTGGCGGCTACGCGGTCGTCGGCAGCGACGGTGACGGCAACGGCAAGCAGCACGGCTACCTCGCCATCGTCGGCGCGGACGGCAAGCTCGCCTGGGGCAAGGCCTACTCGACGACGGCGTCGATGTCGATGCTGCACGCCGTGGCCGTCGACCACGCCGGTACGCTCTACGCCGCTGGTGCGAGCGACGAGCTCGCGCCCGGCGGCGTGTCCAAGCTGCAGCCGTGGCTGCTCGTCGTCAGCGGCGCGAGCGCTTCGGCCGAGGGCAAGGCCACGAGCAAGGTCACGCAGGTACAGGGTGCCGGTGGCTTCGGCCTGCTCAACAGCGTCTTCGTGCTCGCCGACGGCTTGGTCCTCGGCGGCGCCGCGACCGGCTTCGACGCGACGCTCGGTCTCGAGGGCCTGATCTGGCGCACCGATCTGGCCGGTACCGTCAAGGCCGCCTACGCGCTCGGCTCGCCGGACAAGGGCAGCGCCGACGTGGTCGCGGTCGCCGGGCTCTGGAACGACACCACACGCGGCTTCGGCACCGCGGGCGCGCAGTCGGCCGTGGCCTCGAGCCACTACGAGATGCGCATCGCGCCGCCCAAGGCGAGCTGCAACGACGGGAACCCGTGCACCGTCGACGCGTGCGTGGCGCAAACGGGCTGCAAGAACGCGCCGGTCGCCGACGGCACGGCGTGTGGCACCGGGCTGACCTGCCAGGCTGGCATCTGCAAGTGAGCAAGAAGAAGTCTCGGCCGGCAGCGTTCGTGCTGCCGAGCCTGCCGCGATCGGACGACGCCGAGCACGCCGCCCGTCCCCCCGAGACCCTCTGGGCCGCGGGCGAGGCGGCCGAAGAGGCGTTCGACTACGAAGCCGCCCGCCTTGCCTACCGCGAGGCGACCCGGCGCAGCGGAGGGCGTGAAGCCCTCGCGCGGCTGCTGGGGTACGCGCGCTTCTTGGTCGAGCGCTACGGCCAGTTTCCCGAGGTTTCGGGCTGGCTGGACGACCCGGACTTCGACGTGGTCGGCGGTGAGGAGCCCGATCGGAGGGCGCTCGCGGCACTCGTCGCGCAAGCGGCAGCCGAGACCGGGCACGCGCGGTTGGCGACGCTGGACGCGGCCTTGGCCGAGCGCGGCGAGCCCTCGAGCCTGGCGCGGCACGCCGAGCGGCTCGTCCATGCCGGCGACGACGACGCGGCCCGAAGCCTGCTGCAGCAACATCGTCACCGCTTGGCCCCCCTCTCGCCCGGGGCGCGCTTGCTCGAGCGCCTGCAGCAAGCGGCCGAGAGCGCCGCGCTGCAGGCCCTGGCACCGGCACAGGCCGCGCTGGCGGCACGCGATCTCGGGGGGCTGGACGCCGCGCTCGCCGCCGCCTTGGAACACCGCGACGCGGCGCCGTACCGGGCGCTACAGGCCCGACGCGGCGAGTTGGCCGAGGCGCTCGAGGCCGAGGCGCTGCGGGCCGCGATCGACGCGGCGCTGGACGCCGACGACCTCGCGGGCGCGCTGCGGGCCGCCGAGGCGCTCGCGGTCCACGCCGCGGGCACCGACGCCGACCGGCACACCCGCGACGCGCTGAGCGCGCGACGGCGGGCGCAAGTGCGGAGCGCTGCGCTGGCAGAGGCCGTCGCGCTCGAGGGCATCGATCGCCTACGTGTGCTCCTGTCGGTGGCCAGCGCGCGGAACACGGGAGACCACGACGTGCCGTCGGCGCTGCAGCCGGCGGTGTCGGCGTTGCGGGAGGCGGTGGCGCTCGCCGGCACCGACGCGGTGGCGACGCTGCTGCCGGGCGTGGCAGCGCTGATCCGACTGAACGCGGCGGTCGCGGCGCACGACGAAGCCGCCGCGCTCGGCGCCTGGGGCGCCCTGCCCTTGGCGTTCCGTGACGCGAACGCCGCGCAGACCGCGGCCGGCTGGCGTGCAGCGAAGGACCGGGCGGCAGCCGAAGCCGCGCGCGCCGGCTTGCTCGCCGAGGCTCGGACGCTCCTGCTGGACGGCGAGCTCGACGCGGCACGCGCGCGCCTGGACGAGGCCGACGACGCGCACGATCCCCAGGTCCGCGCGCTACGCGGCGAGGTCGACGACGCGCTCCTGCGCCGCAAGCAGCGTGGCCTGTTGCTCAGCGAGATCCGCCGTGCCGAGCGCGATGGCCGCCTGTTCGCTGCCCGACGGGCGCTGGGACAGCTCGCCGCCTTGGACGACGAGGGGATGGCCGCCGCGGCCGAGCTCGGACCCGCGCTGCTCGAACGAGCCGCCCGGGAGCTGCGCGGCACGCCGGTGCCGCCGTTCAACCTGAAGCTCGGCGAGGGCGCGCTGGCGGTGGGCTACGGCGCCGATCGCCTGGTCGTCGTGCAGGACCGACTCTGGCTCGGCGTCAACGTCGAGACGCGCGGCATCGCCCCCTTCCAACTGCCCGAGGCGTGGCCGATCGACGATTCGCTGCCGTGCCGCGTGGGCGCACGGCACGGCCGCACGCGCCTGCTGGGCTCGAGCCTTGGCCGGCTGGTCGCATACGAAGCCGAACCGGGCGGGCGTCCCGAGGTCGTGCAGGCGCGGCCAATCGCCGAACTGCTGCGCGGCGACGCGCAGATCTTGGCCGCCGCGCTGGAGCCGGACGCCGATGTGTTGGCCTTGTTGTCGCTGCCGCGAGGCGAATCGGTGCCGCTGATCGTGCGGATCGACGCGGAGAGCTTCGAGGTGCGCTCCCAGCTACGCCACAAGCCGCCGCTGCAGAGCCTGTGTGGTGTCGCGGCCGATCCGGCCGGCCTGCTGGTCAGCACGACCACCGACGCGCGCCGCAAGCGCGGCTTCGCGCTCGCGCGCTACCGAGAAGACGGCGAACCACTCGCGGAATTCGACCAACAAACGCTCGGTGAGCCGCTGCTGGGCGTGCGTCGCGCGGTGGCGTGGCCGGAGGAGCAGCGCCTCTACGCCAGCTACTCGCTCTTCGACTACTTCGATCCGAAGCGGATGCACGACGATCCGTCGCTGCTGGTGCTGCGCGAGGGTCGTGTGGTCTTTGCCTCTGCCGAGCTGCGGCGTCGATTCGCGCCGAACGCGCCCATCGTGATCGACCATCCGTGGGCGCTCGATCGCGAAAACGGCCGCCTCTTCTTCGCCGCCCTGCCGCGCGACGACGCCGAGGCCGACGCGAGCCTGCTCGGTGTGGACGCTCGGACGCTGCGGCCAGACGCACCGGTCACGCTCGACGGCGTGGCACGAGTGCTCTCCATCGACGCGCTGCCCGACGGGGCGGTCGCGCTCTGCCGTCTGCGCGCCGGAGGCCACGGGATCGCCCGGGCGCGCCGCGACGGCGAACGGATCGCGTTGACGATCGACAAGCTGCCGGTCTAAGTTGCGCGGCCTTTCGGAGACCCGCGTCGACGCGGGCAGGAGTTCTGACATGGGTAAGGGAAGCAAGACGACGAAGATGCGCAAGCGCGAGAGCCGCAACAAGCTGAAGGCTCGCACGGCGCGCCAGATCGAGCAGGCCAAGGAGGCCGCCCGCGACCGCAAGGGCTAGCCCCACGGCGTTGGGCGCTTCGGCGCTCGATGCAACCCCGACATGGTTCGACTCCGCCGCGAGATCGAGGGAATCCGCGTCGACCGCGCGGTCCCGTTGCCGCCCTGGACGGACGACGAGCGCGCGAGCAGCGCGCTGACGCCGGCGTTCGACGCGGAGATCTGCGCCTACGACGCCCAACGTGTACTCCTCGCCGGTGCGCCGCGCCTGGACTTGGCGATCCGACTCGCCGAGACCGGACGCTTCGTCACGATCTGTGATTTGCCGAGCGCGAGCATCGCGGCCGCGCATGCCCGCCTCGCGCCGACCGTGGCGAGCCACCTGCAGCTCGTGGACAAGCCCTACGGTCAGGCCGCATTCGCGCCGTCGTCCTACGACCTGGTGGTGTTCTGCGACGCGCTCGACATCTACGACGAGCCCGAATGGGTCGCCCACAAGTTCGCGCGCGAGCTGAAGGTCGACGCCATCTTGTTGGCGCGGCTGTGGACTGTGGGCCCGCTCCCCGAACTCGACGACGGGATCGTCACCGCATCGACCGACGCGAAGGCGCCGCCGGCCTGGTGTCTGCCACTGGTGCGTGGCGTGGCGCGACCGCCCTGGCCCGCAGCCGCGCTCGACCCGCTCGGTGCGGACGCGGTCGATCGCGGCGCCTGGTCGCTCGGATTGCAGCCGCGGCACGATGCGGCTACCCAACTCGACGCCATCGACAGCCGTCTGCGCGTCGAGTCGATCGTCGAGACGGGCGGGGACCGCGCCGCGTTGGCCGCCTGGGCAGCCCACGGCCGAGGCCCCGTCGGTCGCCTCGCCCGCCACGTGCTGGAGGCCGACGCCCGCGCGGCCGGCGCGTTGCGATCGCAGGATGAACGGCGCATCGTGACCCTTCGCGCACGCCGCGCGCTCGGGGACCGTCGCCTGATGGCGGGACGCGCGCGCTGAGCGCTGGAGGCCCACGTGTTCGGCATCGGAGGCCCAGAACTCGTCGTCATCCTCGTGGTGGCGTTGATCTTCGTCGGCCCCGACAAGCTGCCGCAGGTCGCCCGCACGCTCGCGACGGGGCTGCGGGATCTCCGCCGCGCCGCCAATGTCGCACAGGCGGAATTGCGTGAGACGGTCGACGACCTGATGCGTGAGGTCGAGGCCGAACCCGCCCCGGCCCGCGCGAGCAGCGAGACCGACGCCGACAAGCTCCGCGACGAGGCGCGCAAGAAGGCCGCCGACGCGGTCGCCAAGGCGCGCGCCGCGGCCGAAGGCGCCCGCAGCCCGGACGACGCCGGCACGCCCAGCGACACCGCCGACGCGACAGCGCAGCCCGACGCGAGCGTGCCGACGCCCGACCTCGGTCTTGCCAATGCGGCGCCCGACGCCGCGCCGCCGCCGATCGTGGCGCCGGAGGCTGCCGTCGACGCTCCGGCCACCCCGGAGCAAGCCAGCCGTCGTCGCCGGGACCTGAACGATCTGCTCGCCGAGGAGGCGCGCAAGATCGAAGCGCAGCGCGCAGAAGCGGCGGCGAACGATGCCGCCTTCGTGGTGCGTGCACCGGACACCGTGGCGCGCGGCACCCCGGCTCGAAAGGGCAGCGCAGCGGAGCAGCTCGCGCGCGCAGCAGCGGCGGAACCGACCGACGACGAGGAGGCCGACGCTTGAGCCAGGCGCTGCCTCCCCCACCGCCCGAAGACGAGGAGCTCGAACGCGGTGCGATGCCCTTCCGGGCGCACCTGGTCGAGCTGCGCGGCCGGATCTTGCGCGCCGTGCTGGGCATCGGTGTCGGCTTCTTCGTGGCGTGGGCCTTCCACGTCGAGATCTTCGACCTCCTGTCGGCCCCGATCCGCAGCGCGATGGCCGACAACGGGTTGTTCGCGATCAAGGCGTTGCAGATCACCGAGAGCATCTCGGTCTACATGCGGATCGCCCTGATCGGCGGCGTCTTCCTCGCGAGCCCGTGGGTGTTCTGGCAGATCTGGGCCTTCGTCGCGCCCGGTCTGCTGCGCAGCGAGAAGCGCCTGGCCGTGCCCGTCATCGGCGCCTCGGTCCTGTTCTTCGTCGCCGGCGCGGCCTTCTGCTACGCGGTCGTGCTGCCGTTCATGACCGACTTCCTCATCAAGATGACGATCGAGGCCGAGGGGATGACCCTCGAACCGACGCTGGCGAGCACGACGAGCTACGCGACTTGGCTGCTGCTGGCGTTCGGCGTGGTCTTCGAGTTGCCCGTGTTCATGTACTTCCTCTCGCTGCTGGAGTTGGTCACGGCGCGCGGTTTGCTGGGCTTCTACCGGTATTGGATCGTGATCGCGGCGGTGATCGGCGCGGTGCTGACGCCCACCCCCGATCCGATCAACCAGATGCTGATGAGCGGCCCCTTGGTCGTGCTCTACGGCATCGGCATCGGCATCGCCTGGGTCGTCGAGGCCGACCGGCGCGGCGGCGGCGGGCTGCCGATGCGGGGCGCGTTGGCGCTGGCGGCGCTGCTGCTGCTGGCTGGCTTCTTCGGCGTCCGGGACCAGCTCGGCTCGCGGACCCGCGACCCGGTCTCGGATATCCCGCGCGACGCGCTGCAACTGGTCGGGATGCACGCACCCGCGATGGCGAAGATCCGCCAGCAGGCCGAGGGCGAGGTGGCGAGCGTGGCG
>JBEARB010000106.1:0-37402 GCA_041163625.1 Pseudomonadota bacterium
CGCTCGCGCGCGGCGCCCGAGCCGAGGGCAAGCGCGTGCTCTTGGTCGAATTCGAGTCGGTCTCCCGCGTCGCGCCGCTCTTCGGCCGCACCGAAGCGCCGACCGAGCCGGTCGCCTTGCAGCCGGGCCTGGATCTGATGGGCTTCGACCTGCTCTATTCGCTGCACGGCTTCGCGGGCGATCAGCTCAAGGTCAAGGCGCTGGCGAAGCTCGCGCTGGCCAACCGACACGTGCGGGGCTTCTTCCTGGCGATGCCGGCAATCAAGTCGATCCTCTTCCTGTACCACCTACACCGGCTCGAGGCGATCCACGGACCGCGCGGAGACAAGCGCTGGGACATGATCGTCTGCGACATGCCGACCTCGGGCTTCGTCGCCGGGCTGTACGGTGTGCCGACGATGATTCGACAGATCTTCCGCGTCGGGCCCTTGTCCACGGTCGCCGACGAGATGAGCGCCCTGCTCTACGATCCGCTGCGGACGGGCTTGGTCCTGGTCACGCTGCCCGAGGAGATGCCCGTGCTCGAGACGCTCGAGCTCCGCAACGGCCTGCGCGCCAAGCACGGCATCGACACCGCCGCCATCATCGTCAACGGGGTCTACCCCGAGCTGCTCGACCACGACGAGCTCGCAGCCCTCGCTGGCGCGGTGCAGGGTGAAGCCGCGCTCGAAGCCGACGACGCCGTCTCGGGCGTGCTCTGGGCCGCCGACGTTCTGCGGGGCCGAGCCGATCGCGCTGCCCGCTTGATGCCGGACCTGCGCGAAGCGGTCGGCGAACGGCTCATCGAGTTGCCGCACCTGTTCCGTCGGCACATGCCGCTGGACGCCATCGACGAACTCGCCCGCAAGATGCGCGGCGCGGCGTAGGGATCGGGGAGATCGCGATGCAAGCGAGCAACAATGGCCTGCTCGAGGCGATCGACCGATGCGGACTGCTCGTCGCCGTCGGCTCTGGCGGGGTCGGCAAGACCACGACCTCGGCGGCGCTCGGCTTGCTCGGGGCGCTGCGCGGCCGCCGCACGTTGGTGCTGACCATCGACCCGGCGCGTCGCTTGCTGCAGGCGCTGGGCCTGCACGACCGCAGCTTGCCCCCGAATGTCCCGGTCGAGGTTCTGCCGCGGATGACGCCCGCGCTGCAGGAAGGTAGCTCTCCGTTCGAAGCCGAGCAGTTGGGCTCGCTCGACGCGATGATGCTCGACCCGGAGATCGGCGCCGAGCAGATGGTCGAGCGGCTGCTACCCGACACCTCCCTGCGCGAAGAGGTGATGGGCAACCGGATCTATCGCGCGCTGCTCCCCGCCCTCGGCGCGAGCCCCGATCTCGTGGCGCTCGAGCTCCTCGCCGACCTGCACCGTTCCGGTCGGTACGACCTGATCGTCCTGGACACGCCGCCGACCCACAACACGGCGGACTTCCTCGCCGCCGGTCAGACGTTCGCGAACTTCATCAACGAGGGCGTGCTGAAGTGGTTCGCCAAGGTCCCCGCTCCGGGCGAGAACAAGAAGCCGAGCCTGTGGTCGCGCGGCAGTTCGGCCGCGATGGGCGTGCTCGGGCGGCTCTTCGGCAGCGAAGTGCTCCCCGACATCGCCCAGTTCTTCCGGAGCTTTCGCGACGTGATGCCGGCGATGCGCGCGCGCTCCGAGGCGACCGATGCCCTGTTGCGCTCGAACGTGACGCGTTTCGTCGCCGTCACGGCGCCGGGGGAGACCTCGTTCCGCGAGGCCGGCCACATGCTGGCGCTGCTCGAGCGCGAGGGCCTGCCCTTCGCCGGCTTCGTGGTCAACCGCGTCCTGCAGGCTCCGGCGGTCCTGGCGGAGCCCGATCGACTCGCGGAGAGTGCTGTCGCGCTGCGCGGGCGCCTGGTCGCGACCGGCATGGCAGCCGACGAGGCCGAACACCTCGCAGCGCGCCTGCTCGAGGGTGCCCATCGGTTGCACCACCTCGATCGCGCCGATGCGCAGCACGTCGATCGGCTGCGCGGCCTGGGCGGCAAGGGCAGCTTCCTGACGGTCGTGCCGCAGATGGAGCACGATATCCACACGCTGGCCGAGCTGCGCGAGTTGTCCACGCGTCTGGTCCGAGGCGCGGCCTAGCATCTGGACAGTTCCCGTCACGGACCGGCATGATACGGACGCCTGCGGGCGTCGTCCCGGGCACGGAGGCCAGCCGATGAAGTTCTCGACTCCGCGCGCCATCGCCGCCGCCGCCCTGCTCTGCACGGTGGTGATGCCGACGGCCGCGTCTGCCGCGCTGCTCGAGCTCCCGCTGCACAAGTTCTACGCAGCAGATCGCCAGCCGGACGAGCGCATCGACAACGGCTCGTACAAGTCGCTGATGAGTGAGCTCGGACTCGCGCTCGGCAACAAGATGGTGGGGCCCTCGCAGTCGCTCGGCGCGCTCGGCTTCGAGGCAGCCTTCGAGCTCTCCGTCGCGCAGACCAACGCGGGCACCGCCGGCAGCGGCTGGGACGGAACCGGTGTCGACGGCGCCTTGCAGGTGGGTCAGCTGCGCGTTCGCAAGGGCCTGCCCTACGCCATGCAGGCGGGGTGCGTGCTCACGCACGTCTTCGATTCGAACCTCTGGGCCATCGGCGCGGAGTTGAACTTCTCGCTGATCGACGGCTTCGTGAGCGTGCCGGACCTCGCGCTGCGCGTGAACGCGCAGACGATGGTCGGTAGCGCCGACATCTCGATGCTGTTGACCGGCGCCGACCTCGTGCTGTCGAAGAGCTTCGGCATCGGCGGCATCCTCTCGCTGCAGCCGTGGGCCGCGTACTCGTTCACCTACCAGAACGTGACGACGCGCCAGATCGAGGTCTACACCAACAACTCGACCCTCGAGCCGGAACTGATGCTCCTCAAGGCGGTGAACAACTTCGCGCACCGAGCGGCGTTCGGCATGCGCGTGGTGGTGACCCGCGTCAGCATCGGCGGCGAGTTCCTGCACTCGTTCACCAATGGTCTCTCGGTCTTCACCGGCAAGGTCGGTCTGGACTTCTAGCGCCGGCGCGGACCCACGTCCCCCTCGATGACGCTGCACGACGACGCCCGGCAGGCGCTCGACGCTCTGGCGGCAGGCGGCGTGGCGGCGCTCGGTCGCTTGCTGCGCCGCGCCGAGGAAGAGCCCGCTTTCGCCGATGCGCTCGGACGGTTGCTCGGGCCCCGACACGGCACGACGCGACGCGTCGGGATCACCGGCCCAGCCGGCGTGGGCAAGTCGACCCTCACCGCCGCGCTCACCCGCAGCGTGCGCGCAGAGGGCCGTCGGGCCGCGATCCTCGCGGTCGATCCGAGCAGCCCGCGCAGCGGCGGAGCCCTGTTGGGGGACCGACTGCGCTTCGGCGCCCTCGCAGCGGCGGAGGGGGTCTTTCTGCGTTCGCTCGCGACCCGCGGAGAGACGGGCGGGCTCTCCGCGTCGGTCGAGATCTCGTGCCGCGTCTTGGAGGCCGCCGGCTTCGACGTCGTCTTCATCGAGACCGTCGGCGTCGGACAGGACGAGGTCGAGGTGGCCGACCTCGCCGACGTGGTCGTGGTCGTTCAGGCCCCGGGCCTCGGCGACGACGTGCAGGCGATGAAAGCTGGACTCCTCGAGATTGCCGACGTCTTGGTCGTGAACAAGGCCGACCGCGACGGGGCCGCGCGGGCCGCGGCGGAGCTCCAGGCGATGCGGCGCTGGACGGGCGCGGCCGCCACGCCGGTGCTGCAGACCACTGCGACGCGCGGCGCCGGCGTCGACGAGCTCTGGGACGTCGTCCGGACCCTGGAGCGCGCGCGGGATGCACCGGAGGCGGCGCGTCGGGCGCTGATCCGACGGGCTGCGCGCATGGTCGAGCGCGCGCTGCGCGAGCGTTGGCGGCGCGCCGAGGCACCGGCTGCGAGCGTGGACGACGAAAGCCTGCGCGCCGAGGTCCTCGAAGCCCTCGCCGGCTCGGTGGCGCCTGAAGGCACACGCTGATATGCTCGCCATTCCCCTGTCGCCCCGGGCGCACGCAGCGAACCATGTCCTCGAACGATAACCGCCAGCAGCCACCGCCGCGCCGGCCGACCAATACCTACGTCGACGATACGGTGCAGACCGCCGGACCGCCGGTCGCGCCAGTCGCGCCGTCCCATCGGCACGCGCCCTCGATGCTCCCGTGGGTGCGAGAGCCGGGTCCGGTCGCCGGCGGGATCCAGATCCCTGAGGCGGTCATTGCGACGCCGACGCGCGATGCCTCGAGCCACCGGCACCAGCCCTCGGTCCTGCCATGGCTGAAGAATTCGGGGGCGATGCCGCCCGAAGACGCCACGTCGTCGGCAGAGGATTTGACGCTGCCGAGCGCCGCGCCGCCGCGCGGCGGGACCCACGCGCCCGACAGCGAGCGCCGCAAGCGCTTTGCCAGCGGCGATTTCCGCAAGCCGCAGCTGTCTCGCAACGTGGGCGCGCCGCTGACCAACTCGGCTCGGCGTCGCTCGCGCGACTTCGCGGCGCCGAGCACGAGCCCTTCGGCGATCCAGGCGACCGAGGCCAGCACCGCGGCGCCCGACGCCGAGCAGAAGCAGCGCCGTGCGACGCTGGTCGCCGAGGCCCAATCCCGCAGCGCCCTGGTCGGACTGGACGGTCGCCTCCTCGGCGCGATCGGCGGCGCCGCTGCCGGTCTCAGCTTGGCGCTGCCGGCGATGCGCGACGGCCCACCACTCTGGAAGGCGCTGACGGACGGAGACTTCGCCACCTGGCCGCTGGGCGCGACGCTCGGCGCCGTCGCGACGCTGCTCTCGATCGGTCTGTTGGTGGTCGCGCTCGCTGGCGGCAGCTTGCGCGCCGCCACCGACAAAGACGCTGCTCCCGAGGGCGGCGGGGTCTTCGCGGCCTTCTTGGCCCTGTTGGCGCTGGTGCTGCGCGAGGGCGCGATGCCGGGCTCGCTGGCGGCGGCGACGGCGCCGATGCGGGGCGAGCTCCTCGGCGTCCCGTCGGCGCTCTGGGCCGGTGTGGCTGCGGCGTCGTTGCTGACCGTCGGTCGCAATACCATCGAGCGCCCTGCCCGCGTGGTCGGCGCGGTCGCCGGTCTGTTCCTGACGGCCGCCTACTGGCAGCCCATCGTGTGGCTCGGCGGCACCGAACTGCCGGTCCTCGCGGCACTCCGCGGGGCTGCGGCGGTCCAGCCGACCGGGCCCATCGTGCAGGAGGCGATGCTGGCCTCCCCGCTGGGCGTCATCTTGTTGGCCTGCGCCGGCCCGGCCACCCTGGCAATGCTGGCGTTGCCGAAGTCCCCGGAACGCGGCGCGCTGGACGGCACGGCCGCGTTCGTCCTCCTCGCCCCCGTCGTCGCCGGCTGGGCCGGCGCTGGGACTGGCGGCATGGCCGCGATCGGTGCCGGCTCAGCCGTGCTCGCCGCCGCCGCGATCTCGGCCGCCGCGGCGCTCTCGCTGCTGGTGCGGATGCAGGACCGCTTCGACGGTGACACCAGCCGGATGCTCGAGGGCATCGCCGTCGCGTTGACGCTGCTCGTCTTCGTCCAGCTCAAGCTCAACGGTGGCCGCTATTCGGCGACCGACGAGGGCATCTACTTCTACGCGGCGCACGCGTGGTCCGAAGGCGTTTGGCCGTACCACGACTTCTTCTTTTCGCACCCGCCGCTGCACATCCTGCCGCTGACCATCACCTTCGCGTTGACGGGCTTTTCCTGGATCCTCGCCAAGAGCATGAGCGCCGTCTGCGCGGTGGTGACGGGCGTGCTGGTCTGGCGCATCGCCCGGCGCCACATCGGACCGGTCGCCGGCGTGCTCGCGATGCTCTTCTTCCTCTTCGCCGCCGAGGTCCTCAAGGCGAGCGCGAATCTGACGGGCATCAACCTGACGACGATGTGGATGACGCTGGCGCTGTGGGGCGCGCTACAGCGGCGCTTCTTCATCGCTGGCGTGGCTGCGGGCCTCGCGACCGGCACCGGCATCTATGCGGCCGGCGGGGCTGCCACACTCGGGGTGTTGCTGGCGTTCGCGCCCGGTGAAGGCGACGCACGCGGCCGCAACCTCACGACCCGCCTGCTCTCGCAGCCAGCCGTGATCTTCGGTATCGGCGTGGTGCTGGTCTTCGGCTCGATCCACGTCGTGGGCACGCTGGTCGGCGGTGAGGATTTCACTCGCGGCGTCTACGACTATCACATGCAGAAGACCGCCAAGATGGACGGCTACGTCGAGCTCTCGCAGGGCCCAATGGCGTTGTTCGCGAATCTCTTGGCGCTGCTGCAGGGCCGCGATTTCATGGTCTCGTTCTACTATCACGGCGCCCATTGGTGGTTGGCGTTGCTGGCGCCACTGGCGGTGGTGGCTCGCATCGGATTGCGCCGCTTCGTCGGAGATCCCGAAGCGCGCGCCCGCATCCGGGGGCCGGCGAGCCTCGCCGATCCGGACCGCTGGGCGCTGCTGTGGAACCCCCGTCGCTGGTGGCTGCACCCTGCGTCGGGAGGCGCCACGCTGATCCTCTTCGTCTACGGCTTCGCGATGTTCGGCGAGCTGGCGCAATTCCGCGAGCGCTACGACTTCTACTTCGTGCTGGTCATGCCGGCGCTCTCGCTGCTGGCCGCAGCGACCCTGGACGGCCTGCTCGAGGTCGCGAAGGCAGCCGTGGGTGCGGGAGCCGGCGACCCGAACGTGGCGTCGGGTCGGGATCTCCGCGGCACCGTGCTGCCGGCACCGACCTGGGTTCGCCCGACGCTGGCCGCCGGGCTCCTGCTGACGGCTGCCTGGGTCCCGCTCGACGGCGCCGCCAACCGCGCAGCCTTCCCGAGCGAGGTGACGGCCCGCGGCGGCTCGCGCGGCGCGGGCGAGCTACTCGAATTCGAATGGCTCGACGCCCCCGGCCCGAAGCTGACCTCGGATTTCACGCGCTTCGTACTCTGGAAGACATGGCGGGTCCGGGGCAACCTCGAGACCGGCGTGCACCACTACCTGTGGAGCAAGAAGCGTTGGTTCTCGACCGCCGAGGAGATCGCGCTCGCCATCAACGAGCGAGCCGGGCCCAAGGACACCATCACGGGCGCGAGCACCTTCGCCCCGCTCGTCGCGTTGCTCGCCGATCGGCGAATGGCCGGCGACCACGTCGACACCAACTCCAAGACCTTCAAGACCGGCGTCGTCGAGCTCGAAACGTTCTGGGAGCGCGCCTGCCGCGACAACCTGCGCTTCGTCGTCGCGGCCCCGCACAGCTACTTCACGCCGGCCTCGATGCAGCGGATGCCGACGGTGAAGCGCTACTTCAAGATGGTTCGCGAGTTCCGCGATCCCGCGCTGAAGCATTGGCGCGACGAGGTGATCCAGCTCTGGGAGCGCACCGACTCGGGCCCGTGCAGCTACGTCGATGCGTCCGGCAATGCACGGCCGCCCAAGCCGCCCGCGGCGCCCGCCGCCGAGACGCCAGCCGAGCAACCCCAGTCGGCTCCGGCCCCGGCGCGCAAGGGCCGTCGCAAGCGCTGATCGCCCCCACGAGGTTCGAGCCCGTGCCCACGCATCGCCCGGTGGATTGGATCACTCGACTCGAGGCAGCCGGAGCACGGGCCCTCCTGATCGGCCCCGGCGCACTCCCGCGCTACCACCAGCCGGATGCCCCGCTGGACGACGACAGCGTCGTCGCGTTGATCAGCCGCACCCCCCTGCCCGAAGACGCCGCGAATCTACCCGGCGTGCTCTGTCTCGACGCGTGGCATCGCCGCCACGACGCGTGGCTGGCGTCCTTGCTCGGCCCTCTCGACGCCGGTCCCGGGCAACTGCGGCTCCCGGACGCGATGGACCACGCCGTGCTGACCTTGTTGCCCGGGCCGCTCCGTGACGACTCCCTGACGCTCGCGCTGCTCGCGGTGGCCCAGGGCGACCTCGCGTCGTTTCCGGCGCGGGCCGACGCGCTGCTGGGGACGCTGGCGGGCGAACTGGCCGCGAACCTGATGCTCGAGGTGGAATGGCAGACGATGCTGGAGCGCTACCGCGACGGCGGCGACGCCCACTGACGTCCGCCGGCCGTGCCGCCGGTGACTACTGACAGGTCGCGAAGAAGACGGGCTGATTGCGCGGCGTCTTGCACTCCTCGCCCTCGCAGCGCAGCACCACGCCGTTCATCGCCTCGATCCAATCGGCGTAGGAGGCGTTCTCGTCGACCGCGACGACGATGGATTGGGTCTGCGCATCGGCCCACGCGACCAAGCGATCGCCCTCTCCGTGGCCGGCAGCGCCCTGCGCGTCGCGGAGCGTGCCGTCCGTCGCCAGCTTGCCGGTCCAGACCTTCTCACCGTCGTGGTAGATCGCCGGACCGAAGCCCTTGGCACCGAGCGCCTGCGCGCCTGCGACCGCCCACGCCGTGCAGTTCTTGCGCACCTTGGCCTCGGCAATCGCGAGCTTGAACGGCACGACCTTGTCCGCCGCCAGAATGGTGGCGTCGTAGCCAACGCGGCGGTTGCTGCCATCCTCGCGCCGACGACCCACCAAGATCATGGTCGGCCACTCCTTGGCATGCTCACCGACGATGGTGGCGCGCATCAGCGGCTCGAGGAAGCGCACGGGCACGTCTTCCTGCGGCACGACGAAGATGCGGCTCTGATTGAAGTTCGACACCGTCGAGCTGCGGACGTCCTCGACGAGCAGGCTGATCTGGCCGGGCAGTTCGCTGTCGGTCTTCCAGTCGGCCTTCCAGGGCTTCTCCGGGTCATCCGGCTTGCGGAGCAGGTTGTCCATCAAGGCGATGCCCTGCTCGGTGACGAAGAGCACGGCGTTGTTCGACACCGGCGCCGGCTTGGTCGACCGCATCGGCACCAGGCGCGGCTCCTCCTTCCACTCCGGCACCGCCGCGATGCGCGCCTTGTAGAAGGCGTCCAGGCGCGTCAGGAAGGGCTCGTAGGGGCTGCTCGGGTACTTGGTACGGAACGCCGCGATCATCCCCTGCACCTTCTCGTAGTAGGGACGCATGAGCTGGAACGGGCGAAGCTCCATCGGGATCTTGTCGCAGTAGCCCTCGAGCTTCTCCTTGCAGAGCGCGTTGACCTCATCCTCGAGGATGCCGGTCTTGGGCTTGAAGTCCCAGACGAAGGTCCAATAGGTGAAGAAGCGCGTGACCTGATCGTCGGTCGGCGTGGCCTTGAAGAGATGCGGCGTCCGCGCAGCCTCCGCGGCGTGGAAGAAGATGCGGTCGAACTCGACGTCCATCTCCCACGGCCGTCCCTCGGAGTCCTTCGCGGCCACCGAGAGGTCGCGGTAGAACTCCTTCCGGTCCATCTTCTCGTCGTAGTAGAACTTCTTCTGCGCTTCGAACCAGGTCGCGAGCGTCTCGGCGATGCCGGCGACCTTGGTGCCGCGCGCGATGACGCCGACCTTCTTCAGCTCGGCGCGGCTGACGGTGCCAGCGACCTGACCGACCCACTGCAGCCACGGATGCGTCGAGCCATCGGGCTCGTCCGAGGTCGGCATCTTCTCGATCAGCGTCTTGCGCCGCTCGGTCATCAGCTCGGCGAGGCGTGCGTCGCCCTTCTCGGCGCGGACCTCCTTCTGCTTCTTCTTGGGGCCACAGCCGGTGAGCGGCAGCGCGAGTGCGGCGCTGGTGGCGAGGAGCAGCGCGAGCGCGCGGTGCGAGATGACACGAGACATGACGGACTCCTGACGAGGGCCCGCAAGCCGGCAAGACGGCGAGCAACGGGCCGAAGCGAGAGGCGGGAAGCTAGCAGCCCGTGGCGCTACGGTAAACGCCCGAGTGCGCGGTCGATCGCGTCGCGATTGCGGCGCGCTGGCGCGCAATCACGGCACGCGGTCGCAGCGCGCGCGAAGGCGTCGCGGGCCGCAGCGAGGTTGCCGAGACCGAGCTCGCAGAGCCCGAGGTCGAAGAGCATCGTCCAGCTCGGCACGCCGGATTGCGCGACCGCACCGGCGAGCAGATCGCGGGCGCGGCGCGCGTCGCCTTGCAGCAGCGCGAGGGCTCCTTCGAGGGGCACGAGGCGCGAGGTCGCGACCCCGGCATCACGCGCGGCGGCGATGGCGCGCCCCGCGCGAGCGACGTCTCCGATGCCCAGCGCTGCCTGCGCACGCAGCACGAGACTCGGACCGTCGGAGCGTTCACCGAGGAGTGCGAGGGCTCGAGCGTGGTCACGGGCACGCAGCGCCAACGCCGCGCGGACGGTCGGCGAGGCCGCACCGGCCTGGTCGGCCGCACCGAGGTCGCCGCGACGCAACGCGACGATGGCGACGAGATCGGCTTCGGCGGGGCGCAACGGCGCGCACTTCGCGGCCAAGGCGGCGGTGGCCTTGTCGGCGACGCCGGGGCGATCCGCGTGCAACGCCGCGAGCGCCAACAACCGCCAGCGCTCGCGCCGGAGCGGCCCGCAGGCCAATCCCTTGTGTCCGAGCGCGGCCTCGGCCTTGTCCAGCGCCGTCTCGCTGATGCGCTCGAGCTGCGCCAACGCAGGGGCGACGCGCCCGGCGACCAACTCCAGGCCGGCCGCGAGTAGCTGGACCTCGACGTATCCGGACTTCTTCTCTGCGAGCGCGGCGCGCGCGGCCTCGACCGCCGAAGCGGCGCCGACGTCTTCGGCGAGTAGGCCGATTCGGTCGACTTCGGCGCCGACCAAGCGGCCGTCGCGGCCATAGGCCTCGTCGTAGCGGCGCAGCGCGAGCTCACGGTCGCCGCTGGCGCGGGCCTTCTCGGCAGCGTGCCACGCCCTGACGGCGCGCGATGTGGTGCAGCCGGCGAGCCCGCTCAGCAGGCCCGCGACGGCAAGCGCGGTCGCTACAGCGCGCCGCATAGCTCCAGGCGAGCCCGCGCGAGGTCGAGTGCGTGCTGCTTCACCTTCCAAGCGGCGGTGCCGACCGCCTCGCTGTTGGCTTCGAGGTCGGACTTGGCGGCGTCGTGGGCCGTGCGGGCCGCGTTCACGTCGATGTCCTGCGGACGCTCGGCGAGTTCGGTCACGATGATGACCTTGCGCCCGTCCTTGCTGACCTGCAGGTAGCCCTCGTCGAGGAGGAAGCGAACGGGCTCGCCGTGCGCCGTCTCCTGCACCTGGCAGACGCCAGTGCCGAGCGCGGTCAGCATGTCGCGGTGGCCCGGCAGCACGCCGAACTCACCCACCATGCCGCGCGCGCGCACGGCGACGGCCTCTCCGCTGAACTTCTCGCCGACCGGCGTGACGATTTCGACCTGCATGGGGTCCTCCGCGCTGCGACCGATGCGCGACTACAGGCTCTTGGCCTTCTCGATCGCCTCTTCGATGGAGCCGACCATGTAGAACGCGTCCTCGGGCAGCGAGTCGAGCTCGCCGTCGCAGATCATCTTGAAGCCCTTGATGGTGTCCGCGAGCTTGACGTACTTGCCCGGGAAGCCGGTGAAGACCTCGGCGACGTGGAAGGGCTGGCTGAGGAACTTCTGGATGCGACGGGCGCGGGCGACCGTCAGCTTCTGATCCTCGGAGAGCTCCTCCATACCCAGAATCGCGATGATGTCCTGCAGGTCCTTGTACTCCTGCAGGATCGACTGCACGCGACGGGCGACCGTGTAGTGCTCGTCACCGACGACCTGCGGGTCGAGGATGCGGCTGGTCGAGTCGAGCGGGTCGACGGCCGGGTAGATGCCCATCTCCGAGATCGCGCGGTTGAGCACGGTCGTCGCGTCGAGGTGGGCGAAGGTCGTGGCCGGCGCCGGGTCGGTGAGGTCGTCGGCGGGCACGTAAACGGCCTGCACCGAGGTGATCGAGCCCTTCTTGGTCGAGGTGATGCGCTCCTGCATCGCGCCCATCTCGGTGGCCAGCGTCGGCTGGTAACCCACCGCAGAGGGGATACGACCGAGGAGCGCCGACACCTCGGAGCCCGCCTGCGTGAAGCGGAAGATGTTGTCGACGAAGAAGAGCACGTCCTGGCCCTTCATGTCGCGGAAGTACTCGGCCACGGTGAGCGCCGAGAGGGCGATCCGGGCGCGCGCGCCCGGGGGCTCGTTCATCTGACCGTAGACCAGCGCGGTCTTGTCGATGACGCCCGAGTCCTTCATCTCGTGCCAGAGGTCGTTGCCCTCGCGGGTACGCTCGCCGACGCCGCCGAACACCGACACACCGCCGTGCTCGCGGGCGAGGTTGGCGATGAGCTCCATGATGATGACGGTCTTGCCGACGCCGGCGCCGCCGAACAGACCGATCTTGCCGCCCCGCATGTAGGGCGCGAGCAGGTCGACGACCTTGATGCCGGTCTCGAAGGCCTCGATGGTCGTCGAGAGGTCTTCGTAAACCGGCGGGTCGCGGTGGATCGGCCAGTGGTCGTCGGCCTGAATCGGGCCAGCCTCGTCGACGGGCTCGCCGGTGACGTTGAGGATGCGACCGAGCACACCCTCACCGACGGGGACGGCGATCGGGCGACCGGTGTCCACGACCTCCTGATCGCGCTTGAGACCGTCGGTCGAGTCCATCGCGATGCAGCGTACGGTCGACTCACCGGTGTGCTGGGCGACCTCGACGACGAGGTTCCACTCCTCGCCGTTGATGGCGGGGTTGGTGACCTTGAGCGCGGTGTTGATGGCCGGCAGCTCGCCGTCGGCGAAAACCACGTCGACCACGGGGCCGATGACCTGGCTGATGCGTCCGTTCGACATCTCGATCTCTCCATCGTGCCGGCACATCGGCCGACGATTGTTGCTCCGGCGCTAGCCCTTGAGGGTCTCGGCGCCCGAGACGATCTCGGTCAGCTCCGTCGTAATCGCTGCCTGACGTGCGCGGTTGTACTGCAGCGTCAGCTTGCCGATGAGCTCGCCCGCGTTCTTGGTCGCGTTCTCCATCGCCGTCATCCGAGCGCCCATCTCCGACGCCACCGACTCGAGCAGCGCGCGGAAGATCTGGACGTTGATGTGCGTCGGCAGGATGGCGTCGAGCACCTCACCCTGACTCGGCTCGAAGAGCGTGTCCGAGGAGGGCGGCGGGATGATGTTGTCGTCGACGTCGTGCTCGGACGGGTCGATCGGCAGCAACTTCTCCACCTTGGTGTCCTGCTGGATGGCGCTCTTGAACTCGTTGTAGACGATGAGGACTTCGTCGTACGAGCCGTCGAGGTAGCTCGCCACCAACTCCCGACCGATGCGGCTCGCCTTGGCGAGCGAGACGTCCGGGATGACGTCGGTGTGCACCTTCTCGATCGGCACGATGGCGCGGCGCTTGAAGTAGTCGCGCCCCTTCTTGCCGACGACGTGCAGTACGATGGCTTCACGCTCGGGCAAGTGCTTCTCGATCCACTGCAGCGCCACCTTGTTGATGTTGCTGTTGAACGCGCCCGCGAGGCCGCGGTCGCTGGTGAGGATGAGCACCAACGACTTCTTCGGCTCGCGGGTCGCGAGCAGCGGGTGCGACGAGGGATCCTGCCCGCGCGAGAGCTCTGCGACCATGTCGCCGAGCCGGTACGCGTAGGGCCGCATCCGCAGGGTCGCCTCCTGCGCACGCCGCAGGCGGGCCGCGGCGACGAGCTTCATCGCGCGGGTAATCTTGCGCGTGCTCTTCACCGAGCCGATGCGGCGGCGGAGATCCTTGAGCGAGGCCATGCTGGCTCCTCCGGAGGGGTGGCGACTAGGCCTGGAACAGGTTCTTGAACTCGGTCAGGGCAGCGACCAGCTTCTGACGGAGCGGGTCGGAGTCCTTCTTGAGGTCGGACTTGAGCACGCCGGTGCGCAGCTCGCCGAGCAGGTCGGCCTTGTTGCTCTCGAGCCAAGCGTAGAGCTCGGCCTCGAAGCGCTGCAGGCTGCTGACCGGCAGGTGGTCGATGAAGCCCTCCTTCGCCGTGGCGGCGAAGACGAGCACGATCTGCTTGGCGACCTCGAGCGGCTGGTACTGACCCTGCTTCAGCAACTCGACCAAGCGCTGACCGCGCGCGAGCTGACGCTGCGTCGCAGGGTCGAGGTCCGAGGCGAACTGGGCGAAGGCCTCGAGCTCACGGAAGGCCGCGAGCGAGAGGCGGAGCGGACCGGCCACGCCGCGCATACCCTTGACCTGCGCCGAACCACCGACGCGCGAGACCGAGAGGCCGACGTTGATGGCGGGGCGGATGCCTTTGAAGAAGAGGTTGGACTCGAGGTAGATCTGACCGTCGGTGATCGAGATCACGTTGGTCGGAACGTACGCCGAGACGTCACCGGCCTGGGTCTCGATGATCGGCAGCGCCGTCAGCGAGCCGCCACCGTCCTCGTCACGCAGCTTGCTGGCGCGCTCGAGCAGGCGGGAGTGGAGGTAGAAGACGTCGCCGGGGTACGCCTCACGGCCCGGCGGGCGGCGCAGGAGCAGCGACATCTGGCGGTAGGCCACCGCCTGCTTGGACAGGTCGTCGTAGATGATCAGGGCGTGCTTGCCGTTGTCGCGGAACCACTCGGCCATCGCGCAGCCCGAGTACGGGGCGATGAACTGCAGCGGCGCGAGGTCCGACGCGGTCGCCGACACCACGCAGGTGTAGGCCATCGCGCCGTTCTCCTCGAGGCGACGGACGACCTGACGAACGGTCGACTGCTTCTGGCCGACGGCCACGTAGAAGCAGTAGACAGCGTCGGCGTCGCCGGCGTCGTGGGCACCCTTCTGGTTGATGATCGTGTCGATCGCGACGGCGGTCTTGCCGGTCTGGCGGTCGCCGATGATCAGCTCGCGCTGGCCACGGCCGATCGGGACCATCGAGTCGATGGCCTTCAGGCCGGTCTGCAGCGGCTCGTGCACGCCCTTGCGCTGGACGATGCCGGGCGCCTTGACCTCGACGACGCGACGCGGAACCTCGCTGCCGTCGGGCATCGCGAGCGGACCCTTGCCGTCGATCGGCTCGCCGAGCGCGTTGACGACGCGGCCGAGCAGCGCGGGACCGGCGGCGACGTCGACGATGCGACCCGAGCGGCGCACCAGGTCGCCCTCGCGGATGCTGTTCGCGTTGCCGAGCAGCGCGACACCGACGTTGTCGTTCTCGAGGTTGAGAACCATGCCCTTGACGTCGTTCGGGAACTCGAGGAGCTCGCCGGCGAGCGCGGCCTCGAGGCCCCACACGCGCGCGATACCGTCACCGACCGTCAAGACGCGGCCGGTCTCCTGCACGTCGACCTTGGCGTCGTAGTTGGCGACAGCGTCGCGAATGACGCGGCTGACCTCAGCGACTCCGATGTCCATCTCTTGCTCCTGCTTGCTAGCCGACGTGGCTGGCGGTGAGCCGCTCACGGAGTCGGCTCAGGTGGTTCTTGACGGTGCCGTCGAAGACGAGCTGGCCGACGGTGATCCGGAGGCCGCCCATGATCGCGGGATCGACGCTGGCGGTGAGTTCGACCTCGCGGCCGAGGCGCTTGCCCAGCGCGGTACGGACGCGCTCGAGCGTGGCTGCGTCGAGCGTGACGGCCGAGACGACGTCGGCGGTCACGCGGCCGGTGCGCGCGTCGAGCATCTCGCCCAGGCGCGCCACGATCGCAGGCAGGTCGCTGATGCGACCGCGATCGAGCAGCAGCTTGGCGGTGTTGTTGACGATGGCGTCGGCGCCGAGCTTGCCGAGCAAGGTGTCGAGTAGCTCGCGGCGGCGGGCCAGCGCGATGGTACGGTTGCCGAGCAGCGCGGCGGCCTCGGGGACCTCGGCGAGCACGGCGGTCAGGCCCTCGAAGCCCTTGCGGACGGCCTCGTGGTTGCCCTTCTCGTCGCAGAGGTCGACGAGCGCCGTGGCGTAACGGCGGGCGACGTCGGAACGGCTCATGCGGACACTCCCTCGGCGGCGCTGCTCTCGAGCTCGGCCAGCGTGCGCTGCACCAGCTGCTGCTGCACCTCTTCGGTCAGCTTCTGCTTCAGCTCGGTCTCGGCCAGCTGCAGCGCGGTGGTCGCGGCGTGGGCGGCGAGCTCCTCGCGGATGCGCTTGCTCTCCTGCGACAGGCGCGCGGCCTCCTCGGCCGTGATCCGCTCGGTGGTGGCGCGGGCGTCGGCGAGGATGCGCTCGACCTCGCTGCGGGTGCCCTTGCGGACGTCCGTCAGCATCGCGGCGAGCTCTTCCTCGAGGTGCTCGAGGCGGGCCTTGTACTCGTCGAACTTGGCCTGCGCCGACTCGCGCAGCGCGCGGGCCTCTTCGATCTCGGCCACGACTTCCCTGTAGCGGTTGTCGAGCATCGCGGCGATCGGCTTGCGGCCGAAGTACACGATGATGCCGAGGAAGACGACGAAATCGAGGATGTAGAAGCCGTGGATGGTGAACTTGAAGTCACCGGCCAGGGCGACCGCGGGGGTCGTCAGCGCGACGAGGGCGGCCAGGACGGCGTCCTTGCGCAAGGTGAAGCGGCGCATCAGCTCCTCCCCTCGATGATCTTGGTGACGATCATGCCGGCGATGGCCTTGGCCTCGGCGTCGATCTCGGCGCGGGCGCTGACGCCCTGGGCGCGCAGGCCCTCGATACCGGATTCGATGCGGGCGTTGGTCTCGCGGCGGACCTTGGCGATCGCGTCGTTGGTCTCGCGCTGCGCCTGCATGCGGGCGGCGGCGCGCTCGGCCATCGCACGCTGCTTCTCGTCGGCCATCGCGCGCTCGAAGACGACGACCTGCTCGTCGGCCTCCTTGAGCATGCGGCGGGCCTCGGCACGGGCTCCCTCGGTGCGCGCCGAACGCTGATCGAAGCGCTTGAGCAGCGGCTCGAAGATCAGCTTGGGCAACACCAGCACCAGCGTGAGGAAGAAGAGGAACTGGACGATCGCGGTGGCGTCGACATCGACCAGACCGGCGGCGTGCGCCCGCTCGAGCAGCGACGTGCCGGTGTCGAAGGCGACGGCGATGGGACGTGGATCGAGCATCCTATTCGCGCTCCCGAAGGGCCACCCAACCGGGGCGACCGATCCGCGGGCAGGGGGACCCCTGGCCAGCGGCGCGCGGGAAGTACCACCTCGCGCAGGTGGGGTCAAACGGGATCGGCACCGAGGAGGCCCCGGCGGGGCTGTCCACCGCTCCGGCCGGCCCACGTGGCAGCCCCGTCCGGACGCGGCGCTGCGCAGAGAATCCCGATTTCCGCATGTTTCCACGGCATCGAGGTGCGAAGGCAGCGCAGCGTTGACCCTCCGTGGCGGGTTCGCCATGCTCCCGCGCGACGCCCGGCACTGCGATCGCGGCCCTTTCGGGAGTTCCCATGCATTTCGAGAACGTTCAGACCATCCCGGGCGCGTCGATCGCGCGTACCGCCCTGGCGATCCTGCTCACGGCCTCGCTCGGTGCCTGCGGCAGCGAGGTCACCAGCGGCAACGCCGGCACCGTCAACTGCAAGGTCGGAGAGACCGTCGCCCTCGACGGCAGCGGGAACCCCTATTGCGTCCCTGCCGGCGGTGATATCGGCACGCTCGGGGACAGCAACGGCGGCTCGCTCGACAGCGCCGGCAGCGGCAGCGACACCTCCGGCGGCGACAACGACACCGCCGGCACCGACACGGCAGGCGGCGGCGACGGCACCGCGGGTACCGACGGCACCGGCGGCGGCGACACGACGCCGACCGACCCGTGGCTGATCTGCCCGCCGGTCAAGGGCACTGGCCTGCTCCACGGCCAGAAGTGCAGCAGCCACGCCGAGTGCATGTACGGCTACTGCATGAAGGGCGGCTTCCTGACCGGTTACGACGACGCGATCTCCTACTGTACCAAGAACAACGCGTGCACCGGCTCGGGTAGCTTCACCACCGCCCCCTGCGACTACGACGACGACGCCTCCAAGAGCCTCACGTTCAAGAGCGCGTTCGAGAAGTCCAAGTCCGGCGGCAACGACAAGCGCACCAGCAGCTCGCCGTTCAAGGTCTGCGCGAAGACGTGCAAGAGCGACGGCGAGTGCGCGACGTGGAACGCCGAGATGCCGCATTGCATCATCAACTCGACCAAGTACGTCTCGGTGGGTGCCCAGGGGATCTGCGGCTTCGATCCGACGCGCTGAGGCGTCCCGCGCTGCGCGGGCTTCCGATGCGTCTTCGCTCGATGTCGGGGCGGAGGTGCAGGAGAATCGAACTCCCCCAGGACGCTCGTCACGCCCTACACCGGTTTTGAAGACCGGGGGACTCACCAGAGCCCACGCACCTCCGGTGCGGCCCTACCGTCGTTCGCGAGACGGCGGGCGTCAAGCGCCGGGGGCATCGCCGCGCAGCCGGACCAGGGCGACGGCCAGGCCGGCGATCGTCAACAGCAGCAGCTGCACGACCGCCGCGCGCACGGCGAGACCGGCGTCACCGCCGACGCTGAGATCGGTGTCGAAGCCGACGACGGTCAGCAGCGCGGGATGCACCGAGACGCGGGCGAGGCCGTCGGCGACGCGGGAGAGGCCGAAGTCCACGGCCAGCCACCACACCACCGCGACGGCAGCGGCGGACCGCCCGATCGTCGCCATCGCGAGGAAGATCGCACAATACGCCGCGGCTCCGAGCGGCAAGCCTGCCACCAGCAGCACGATTCGCTCGATCGCGAGCGGACGGGCGAAGGCGGCGGTTGCCGCTGCGGCGAGCGCGACGGCCGCGTAGCCGAAGCCGGTGACGACCAGCGTACTCGCGAGCCAACGCCCCAGCGGAAGCGCGACGGCAGCACGCGGCCGCAACAGGAAGGCGTCGAGCGCCCCGTGGTCGGCGTCGCGACGCAGCGCGCCGGTGCCCAGGCCCAGCGCGAACAGCGCCAGCGCGGGCAGCCCGAGGGACTCGAACGTATCCATCGCCGCGCGCGGCACGTCCGGCGAGAGTCGACCGCGAGCAGCGGCAGCGGACGCGACCGCGACGGCCGTGACCGCCAAGCCCAAGAGCAGGCGCAGGTGCAGCAGCCGCCGAAGCCAGAGCCGCGCGTGCAGCCAAACCGCGCGCCCCACGCTCGGCGGCGAGAAGGACGGCACGACGCCGTAGCGGAAGCCCCCGGCCATCAGCGGATCTCCTCGCCGAGCGCGCGGAACACGCTCGTCAAATCGTCGCCCTCGGTGCGGACCTCGTGCACGGCCACCCCGCTCGCCGCGACCGCCGCGGCGAGGCCGCGCTGGATGGCGCCGAGATCGTCGCCGCCGAAGCGGACCCAGCCGCCGTCCAGGTCCAGCCGCAAGAGCGACGGATGACCGAGCAGGGCGCGCGCCAGGCCCCGCGGATCGCTGCAGCGCACCAGCAACGCGGTGCCCCGCCGACCGAGCTCGCGCTTGACGCCGTCGCGCGGGCCCGACGCCACCACGCGACCACGGTAGAGCACCACCAAACGCTCGGAGATCGACTCGACCTCCTCGAGGATGTGGCTCGAGACGATGACCAACGCGCCGGCGGCTGCCGCTTCTCGACAGAGCGCCGTCACTTCGAGGCGCCAGACCGGATCGAGCGCATTGTGGGGTTCGTCGAGCAAGATCAGGTCGGCCGGCAACGCGAACGCCGCGGCGAGCTTGACGCGCTGTCGCTGCCCGCGGGAGAGCGTGGCGATCGGCACCTCGGCCTTGCCCTCGAGACCGAGCCGCGCGAGCACCTCGCCGGCGTGTCGGTCGGCGTCCTCGTAGCCGAGCCCCGCAGCCTCGAGCAGCAACTGAAGGTAGGCGCGCGGAGATTCACGCACCGGCAAGGCGTCGCCATCGCCGGCCATGACGATGCGGTTGTGAAGCCGCGGATCGCCGCGCTCCAGCCCGCCGTTCCAGCGCACGGCTCCCGAGCTCGGCACCAACAGCCCGGCCGCGAGTCGCAGCCAGGTCGTCTTTCCAGCGCCGTTGGGGCCGATCAGCCCGACGATTCCGGGTCCTAGCTGCAGACTCGCGTCGAGCAGGGCGACGCGCCCGCCGAAACGCCGCGTCACCCGCTCCATCTGCAGGACGACGCCACTCACGAGCGCCCCCTGCCGAGCGGCGCGTCGCGCAAGGTCCGAGCGAACGCGAACCAGCCGAGCGTCGCGACGCCGAACCACAGCCCCAAGCCCAGCGCGGCCTCGAGGGTGGCCACCGGCGGCGGCACCACGGGCTCGAAAGGCCGAGACAACAGCGTGAAAGGCGCCGAGAGCGAGGCGTGTAGATCCAGCGCGCCGACCAGGCTCTCGCGCCCCCAGAGGGCCAAGAACACGTGCGCGGCAATCGCGCTGCCACCGACGGCACCGACGATCGTCAACAACGCCCCGGTCGGATGACGGAGCCACGCGCCGATGCCGAGCGCCGTCAGCGCCAGCAGGCAAGCCTGCAGCAGGGCGTTGGCCAGACCCACGGCGAGCAGTCCGGGCCAGAGCAGCCACGGGTTGGCGCTGCCGATGCCCTCGGGTCGCAGCCCGACGCCCCAGATGAGGCCGACCCACACCAGACAGACCGGCACGATCAGCCCGGCGGCGAGCCAGCCCGAGGTGGCGACGGTGCGACCGAGCAGATAGTCGGTGCGCTCGACCGGGCGAGTGAAGTAGAGCAGCAGCGCGCCGGCGCGAAGATCCCGCGGCACCTGCCCCGCCCCCACCACGGCTGCGGCGAACGCCGCCCAGACCGCCCCGCCGCGAGAAGCCAGCCGCATCGTCTCCAGCGCGAAGGCCGCGACCTCGTCGGGTGCCACCGCGAACTGCTCGACCCGGCTGCGTACCGCGATGTAGAGCAGCAGCCCGGCCGCGGGCAGCAGGGCCGACGCCAGCAGCAGCGAGCGCGCCACGCCGCGCACGAGCTCCCGGCCGAAGACGGCGGCGAGATCGAGCGTGCGTGCGACGGCATCGGCGTCGACGCGGCCGTCCGGCGCGAGGCCGAGCGTGCCCCGGTCGAGCTGAACGGCGTCGTCGGCGCGTGGCGAATTCATCGACCCTCCGCGACACGCCGGCTCGGATCGTCCAGGCGGAGGTGGCGGACGAAGGCCTCGGCCATCGCCTCGCGCGCGGGCGCGAGGCTGCGCACGCCGACGCCGGCGCGGCCGACCACCTCCCAGAACGCGACCGGCAACGGGGCCTCGGCGAAGACGACCAGCCGGGCGCCCTCGGCTTCGGCGGGGATGCCGGCGTGGCCGAGCTCGCGTGCGATGTCGGCGGCGTCGCGGTCGAGTTCGACCAGCGTCGCGGCGTCGTGCCGCGGCATCGTGCGGAAGCGCTCGACTGGTCCGGCGAACGCGAGCTTGCCGCGGGACAGCACGACCACGTCGGAGCAGATCGCCTCGACGTCGCCGAGGACGTGGGTGGACAGCAGCACGGAGGTGCCGGCCGCTGCCACCTCGGCGACCAAGGCGAGCATCTCGGCGCGGGACTCGGGGTCCAGGCCGGCGGTCGGCTCGTCGAGGATCAACAGGCGGGGAGCGTGCACCATCGCCATCGCGAGCCGCAGCCGTTGGCGCCCGCCGAGCGAGAGCATCTCGGCCTTGCGGTAGCGATGGCCGCCGAGCTCGACCCGGTCCAGGGTCCGGTGCGCCGCGACCAGGGCGTCGGTCCGTGACAGACCGCACAGCCGGGCGGCGTGCACGACCTGCTCGGCCGCGCGCAGATCCGGGAAGAGGCTGTCGTCCTCGGGCATGAACCCGACCTCGCGCCGAATCCGCCTGGACGCCTCGGGGCTGGGCCAACCGAGCACGGTGGCCTCGCCCGCGTCGGGCGGCTGCAAACCCAGCAGGACGCGAAAGAGCGTGGACTTGCCGGCGCCGTTCGGACCCAGCAGACCACACAGCCCCGCCGGCAAGTCGACGTCGATCCCGTCCAGGGCGAGTTCGCTCCCGAAATCCACGCGCACGCCACGCAACGAGGCGACCGGGACGTCCGAATGCTGGGCGGGAGAAGCAGTCACGACGCCGGATGGTGCCACGGTGAGAGGTCGACGCGAAAGCCCCCGGCCATTGACGCCATAAAGGCATCGGGTGTAGGTACGGTCGCCAAGAGGGGGCGTTTTCCCCCACACGAACCCGGTCGCCGCTCTGGCGACACCAGGAGAGACCATGACCGCCATTCGGATGCTCGCCATGGCCGCCCTCTGCGTCGGCACGCTCACCCTGACCGCTTGCGGCGGCAGCGAGAAGAAGCCCGCCGCGGCCCCGGCCCCGACCCCCGCGGCGGCGCCGGCCTACCCGAACTGCGGCGGCGACGGCGACTGCGCCTCGCACGGGCAGGTCTGCGTCGACGGCACCTGCAAGCAGTGCCGCGACCACGGCCAGTGCTCGAGCCTCGGCCCGTGCGGCCGCTGCGAGGCCAACAGCTGCGTCAAGGTCGAGGGCTGCTGCGAGACCGACGACCAGTGCAACGGCGGCCGCTGCCGCGCCGGCAAGTGCCGCTAATCCCTCGTTGATTTCTGCGACACGCCGGCGGCCGGGCAAGCGCTCGACCGTCGGCGTCGTCGCAAACAGCCGCCGCGCGCCGCGGCGGCATCGACTTCGCCCCAGGCAAGGACCCAACCGTGATGCGCAACACCCCTTCCCGCACCTCTGTCGCTGATCGCTCCCGTTCGCCGCGCGCGGCGTGGCTCGCCGCTGCCTTCGGGCTGCTGTTGGCCGCCTGCGGCCCGAGCTACCCGAACTGCGAGAACGACGGCCATTGCAAGGAGAAGGGCGAGTACTGCCTGGACAAGAAGTGCGTTGCCTGCCGCACGGCCAGCCACTGCCCCAACGCCGCGACCGACAAATGCGTCGACTGCGTCGCCGGCGCGTGCGTCCGCAAAGAGGCTTGCTGCAGCAACAACCTCGACTGCGCGAGCGGCAAGAAGTGCAACGAGAACAAGTGCGTGGCCGAGTGCGCCAGCGACGCCGACTGCCTCGACGGCAAGGTCTGCACCGAAGAGGGTGCCTGCAAGAGCCCCGACACCGAGGGCTGCAAGACCGACGCCGACTGTGGCTCGGGCCTCGCTTGCAAGGGCGGCAAGTGCATCAACCCCGACACCGGCGCCTGCGAGCTGGTCGCCATCAACTTCGAGTTCAATCGCTCGAACCTGACCCGCGACGCCCAGGACACGATCGGTGCGAACGCCAAGTGCCTCAAGGAGCGCAAGGCCACGGCCGTCACCATCGAGGGCCACTGCGACGAGCGCGGCACCGACGCCTACAACCTCGAGCTCGGCAACCGGCGCGCGCAGGCCGTGAAGCGCTACCTCGGCCAGCTGGTGCGCAAGACCAAGATTCGCACCGTCTCGTACGGCAAGACCCGCCCGGTCTGCACTTCGGCGAGCGAGAGCTGCTGGTCGCAGAACCGCCGCGCCGAGTTCGTGGCGAAGTAGTGGGACGATCGGTATGACGAGGCTCCTGCACGCCCTGCTGGTCGGGACGTTCCTCACGTCGCTGCCGGGTTGCGCGCTGTTCCGCGTCGGTGAGATCGAGACCCGCGTCCTGGCGCTCGAGAAGACTCGCGACAGCCTCCGCTCGGACATCGAGCGCGATCGCAAGCGCCTCGAGCGACTGCGGGGCGAGGCCGAGGAGTCGACGACGTACCTGCGCCAGAACGGCGCGCGCATCTCGTCCCGCCTCGACGATATCGAGGAGCGGCTGCAGCGCACCCGCGGTGCCCTCGAGGAGACGGCCCACCGACTCGAGGGGCTGTCGGGCAAGACCGCCGGAGACCAAGCCGCCATCGAGGCGCTACGGCGCCGCCTGGACACCCTGATCGCCGACCTGCGTGACCGCGCCGGCATCGCGATTCTCGCCCTGCCCCGCGAGCTGCCGGAGCAGGCCGAAGCGTGGCCGCCGCTGGCCAAGCGCTTTTTCGACGAGGGCGAGGTTCGCACCGCGGACGCGGTGTCGCGGGAGTGCCGCAAACGCTTCGTCGGCACCGTCATCGCTGGCGAATGCGGCCTGCTCATGGCCCGCATCGCCTACGAGGAACATCGCTTCGGCGAGGCCATCGAGCTCTATCGTGGCGTCCACGACGGCCTCGGCGGCAAGGCCGTGCCGGTCGTCGCGCGGGCGCTGCTCGGAATCTCCGAGGTGATGGAGGCCGAGGGCAAGTGCAAGGAGGCCGCGCAGGTCCTCAAGTACATGCGCGACCTGATGAAGAAGGGCGCCGAGGCCGACGAGGCCCGCAAGCGAACCGAGGACGCCAAGTCGCGCTGCACCGAGGGCAAGACGCGCCTGCCCGAGCCGACCTGGGGCTCTGCCCGGCCAGCCAAAGACGGAGCCAGCGGAGCGCCCCCGTCCGCCGACGCCCCCAAGCCGGACGCCAAGGCCACGCCGGACGCCAAGGCCACCCCTGGAAAGACCGACGCAGACAAGGGCGATGCGACCAAGGCCGAAGCGACCAAGACCGAAGCGAGCAAGCCGGCGGAGAAGACCGAGGCGAAGGCGGCCGAGAAGCCCCTGGCGAAGCCGGCCGCCGCCGCTGAGAAGCCCGCACCCAAGCAACCATGAGCGCCCCCGGCGTCGGGCTGATCCACCCGCACCGCTGGGACGTCATCGTCGTCGGTGGCGGTCACGCCGGCACCGAGGCCGCGTTGGCCGCGGTCCGCATGGGCTGCGACGTCGCGATGGTCACCAGCAGCATCGACCGTGTGGGTTGGATGAGCTGCAACCCGTCGATCGGCGGTGTCGGCAAGAGCCACCTCGTGGCCGAGATCGACGCCCTGGGCGGCGAGATGGCGCGCGCCGCTGACCGCGCAGGCGTGCACTACAAGCTGCTGAACCACTCTCGCGGGCCGGCGGTCCACGCGCTCCGGGTGCAATGCGACAAGCTCGAGTACGCGACGGCGCTGCGCGAGCGACTCGAGCGGCAGCCGGGCCTGCAGCTGCTCCAGGGCACCGTGGCCGGGCTATGGCTCGAAGGCGGTCGGATCGCGGGCGTGCGCACCGGTCACGGCGTTCACTACCGGGCTCGCGCCGTCGTGCTGACGGCTGGCACCTTCCTCTCGGCGGTCTGCCATACCGGCGACCAGGTCGAGGCCGGAGGCCGCGCGGGTGAGGGCGCCAGCAACGATCTCGGCGCACAACTGCGAGCGCTCGACCTACGAACCTTGCGGCACAAGACCGGAACCTGCCCGCGCCTTGCCGGTCGCACCATCGATTGGGACCGGACCCAACGGGACCCCGGTCTGACCCCGCCGCCGACGCTCGCGCGCCGAGGACCACGGCCCGCGCTGCGGCAGATGGATTGCCACGCGACCCGGACCAACGCGCGGACGCACGCGCTGATCCGCGATGCCCTGCCCCGATCGCCCCTGTTCTCGGGGCAGATCGCCGGTCAAGGCCCACGCTACTGCCCGAGCATCGAAGACAAGGTCGTCCGCTTCGAGGACCGTGAAGAGCACGGGCTCTTCCTCGAGCGCGAGGGCTGGCGCACCGACGAGGTCTACCTCGCCGGGTTGTCGACCTCGCTGCCGGCCGACGTGCAATTCGCCATGGTTCGCAGCATCGAGGGCCTGGAATCGGCCGAGATCGTGCGCTTCGGCTACGCGGTCGAATACGACACCATCGATCCTCGACAGCTCGGCCCCGACCTCGGCCTCGCCCGCTGTCCCGGGCTGTACTTCGCCGGCCAGGTCAACGGCACCAGTGGCTACGAAGAGGCAGGCGCACAGGGCCTCTGGGCTGGGGTGCAGGCCGCGTGCTTCGTGCAGGAGCGTGACGCGCCGACGCTCTCGCGCGCCGACGCCTACCTCGCGGTGATGGTGGACGACCTCACCACCCGTGGCGGCGGCGAGCCCTACCGGATGCTGACCAGTCGCGCCGAGCACCGGCTGAGCCTGCGTTGCGGCAACGCCGACCTGCGGCTCGGCCCGCTCGCCGAGTCGCTGGGGCTGTGCGACGCCGAAGCCGGCGCGGCGCGTCGGTCGCGGCAAGCGCGGCTCGAAGCCGCACGCACGCTACTCGAAGCGGAGCGCGTCGTACCGACACCGGCCGTCGTCGACCGCCTCGTCGCTGCCGGCCAGGGCGGGCTCGGAACGCCCGCGTCGCTGGCGGACCTGCTGCGCCGGCCGACGATGCAATGGGAGACCCTCGAACCCTGGCTGCCCGAACCGCTGCGCAGCGGCGGGCTACTCGACGATCCCGCCGATCGCGACGAGGTGACCATCGCGCTCCGCTACGCCGCCTACGAAGCTCGCGAGCGCACCCGCGTCGAGCGCACCCGCCGTGCCGAGGCGGTCGCCCTCCCCGCGGACTTGGATTTCCGCGTCGTTCACGGGCTCTCGTTCGAAGCAGCCGAGAAGCTCGGGCTCGCTCGGCCCGCGACGCTCGGTCAGGCAGCGCGGGTACCCGGCGTGACACCGGCGGCGGTGTCGGCGCTGCACGTACACTTGGAAATGCGCCACCGCCGCGCTCGCGCCGACGGCTGAGGCGCGTCGGCGCCGCTAGCGGCGGCGGCGCTTGCGGGTCGACTTCTTCGCAGGCGCGGGCTCGTCCTCTTCGGCGGCCTTCTGCAGGAGCTTGGCGTACTTCTTCTCGAGCTCGGCGGAGGCGAACTCGGTCGAGAGGGCCAGGGCGTAGCGCTCGCGGCAGGCATCGTCGTGACCCGCAGCACATTCGGCGTCACCGTCAATCTCGAGGATGCCGGCGATGGCCTTGAGCGCTGCGTTCGCGTCGGCGCGGTAGACGCTGCTCTCCGGGATCAGCCGATGCTGACGGATGGCCTCGCCGTAGTCCTTGCGCTTGAACGCCTCCTCGGCGTCGACGAAGCGCTTGCCGGCCCGCTTCTCGGTGGCGATGCGGTTCAGGGCGCGGGTGGGCTCGGTGCTGATCGGGTCGAGCCGGCGGGCTTCTTTGTAGAGCTCCTCGGCCTTGTCCCAATCACGCGCCGCGATGGCGTCGCCGCCGCGCGTCAGCAGGTCGTCGAATGCGCGCTTCTGCTCGACGCGATCGTCCTTCTCGGGCGTGGCGGCCGGGGCCTCTGCCGGGGTCACCAGCGCGGGCGCGAGGAAGCGGTCGTAGGCGAAGCCGACGAAGAGCACGAGCACGGCCGCGGCGAGCGCGAAGACCGCGATGATGGCGAGGTGCGGCAGCCACGAGCGGCCCCGCGGCGCGTAGGCGGCGGGCTCTTCCTGCTCGTAATACGCCGGGACGGCGCTGCCGTAGCTGCTCACCGGCGGCGCGGTGCGAAAGGAGCCGGACTGCTCGGCGGCCGGCGGTGGCGACCACGCCGGCTCGGGCTCGGCAGCGGGGAGGTCCTGGCCGTCGACGAGGAATTGGAAGCCGACCGTGCCGAAGCGAACCCGGTCGCCGTGGCGCAGCTCCATCGAGTCGACGCGGCGATCGTTGACCCAGGTGCCGTTGCTCGAGCGCAGGTCCTCGACCACGACCCGGTCGCCCTCGACCGTGAGCTTGCCGTGGATGCGCGAGACCGAGGGATCGTGGATCACGATCGCGCAGTCCTTGCCGCGTCCAGCGAGCGTGGTCGGTCGATTCAGCTCGTAGGGGCCACCGGCAGCGCCGTGCATCGGCACCAGCCGTGCGAACGAGGTCTGCCCCATCGGGTGTGAGAACGCCGCGCCCTCGATGTGGAGGAAGAAATCACCGATGCGGACCTGTGCCGACCGCGGCAGTTCCGTCACGCTGTAGATGCGCTTGCCGTTGAGCCAGACGCCGTTGGCGGCGTTCAAGTCCTCGATGTAGCAGCGCCCCTCGACGGTGAACAGGCGCGCATGGCGCCGCGAGACGTTGTCCGCCGCGAGCACGATATCGCACGATTGGCTGCGACCGATGACGAACTCGCCGTCTTCGAACGAATACTCGTCGACGATGGCGCCGTAGCGGTCTTCGATGATCAGCGTGAACATCGTGCTCCCGCCGCCTAGTCGGCGCCGAAGGGCCGCAGCGCGACGCCCTCGTCCCCGGCACCTTCGACCTCGACGACCTCTTCGACGCGGCCCTCGCCCTCGGGCGTCGGCGAGACGACCGCGACGATATCGAGCGCCATCGCGACGCGCTCGTACGCGACGCGCTCGGGGATCCCCGGCGCAGCGAGCATGACGGCATGGCTGGCACGACGCACGGCGTCGGCACCGTCCCACGCCGTCCACGACGCCAACGTGGCCGGGCCGCCTTCGCAACCCTGCTCGATGATCTCGGCGAGCAGCCGCGTATCGCAACCGACCGAGACCACCCGATCGGCACCGAGGTGCGCGGCGATACCGAGCGGGCCGGTGCCTCCGGCCTCGCGGGCGGCTGCGTCCAGGCGCATCACGTGGGTCTGACCGAGGCCGATCGGCGCGTCGCGCTCGACCACCGCCATGCGCTCGGTATTCGGCACGGCAGCGGCGAGGGCTTCGAGGATGGCGCGGCGCGGCTCACCCGAGGCGGCGACGACGGCGACGGACCGCCGCTCCCGCACGGCGTTGCCGAGCGCGGCGGCGATCTCTTCGGACATCCAACCCTGTGCGGCGAGCGCCTCGAGGGTCGCGACGCCGCGGCGCGGCTTGCGCAACACGATGAACGGTCCCGCAGGCGCGAGCGGCGGCCAGACCACGCGCACCGACGTCCCGTCGGCCAAGGCGCCCTCGGCGTGTGCGCGCCCCTCGCGGACGACCGCTCCGGCAGCGACGACCAGGCGCTCGACCGCCGAGATCAGGGCCGCCTGGCACGAGAAGCGTGCGGGGCTCTCCTCACGGCGACCGTCGCGGACCACGGCGATGCGCTCGAAGCCGTCGACCTCGACGCGCTCGATGCCGTCGTCGTCGAGCAACGACTCCAGGGGGCCGAGCCACGTCAGCTCGTAGACCAGGTCCCGGCGCAACGTGGCCGGGTCGAGGTCGGCGCCGATCTCGCCCCCGTGCTGTGCCGCGTCGACCAGCTCCGAGACGCGGCGCTCGATCTCCGACCACTCGGCGTCCGAGAGGTGGTGCACGTCACCGCCGAGTTGGCTGCGTAGCTGAACGCGCGCGCGACCGAACAGGCGTGCGAGCGCGTCGTGGTAGCCCTCCGCCCGCGGCAGCGTCGGGTCCGGCGCAGGCGCGCGCTCGGCGAGCGGCGCGGGGGCCGTGAACGAACCGCCGAACGACGAGAGATCCGGCACCGACGACGCACCGACCGGGTCCAGAGCGTCGAGCAGCCCGCCGACGGCACCGGTCATCCGGTCGTCGACCTCGGCCATCGCTGCGTCGGGATCCGCGGCGGCCACCTGCGGCCCGTCGATGGCGGCGCGCGCCGATACCGCTTGCTCGGCGAGCTTGGCGACGGTGGACTCGGGGCTGGCGTCGAAGACGGCCGAGGGCGTGGCGGTGGGCTCACCGGTGACGTAGGCCATCGCGCTGCTGCGTCGCTCGAAGTCGGCCGAGGCGCTGCCTCCGAGCTCGGCGGCGGACACATCCCCGAACGGATCGTCGAGCGGAGCGTCGGAGTCGGCGTCCTCGGCGTCTTCGGCGTCTTCGGCGACCGGCGCTGGCCGACGGATCGGCAGACCGGCCAACGCATCGGGCTGGGCAGCCTCGGCCGGCAATTCCGGCTCGTCGTCATCGGCGAGCACGGCACCAGAGCCGAGCGCCTCGTCGCTGGCGTGTTCGTCGATGTCGAAGAACTGCATCACGAAATCGCCGAGGTACACCTTGTCGTCCGGCCCGACCTCGACCGGATCGGAGATCCGATGGCCGTTGACGTAGGTTCCATTGGTCGAACCCATGTCTTCGACGACGAAGACACTGCCTTCGGAGCGCACGGAGGTGTGGCGCTTCGAGATATTCTGCTTCGGCAAGATGACGTCGTTGCCCTTCACGCGCCCGATGATGATCTCGGGTTTGTCGAAGTGGAACGTGTAGACCTGTCCGCTGCGCTCGCGAATCGTGACGCTGAACATCCGTCCTCCGTCTCCGGCCCGGTGATGCGGGCGCGGCGACGCACCGACCGCGGCGTCGGCAGCCCCGGATCGCGCAAGGATAGTCGGCGCAGGGGGCGAGAACGTCAAGGCGAGGCCCGGTCCGCCAACCGCGCGCAGAGCGAAGCCCACGCCGCCGCGTCCTCGCGCCACGCGCCACCGAGGGCGGCGATCCCGTGGGCACCGGCGGCCTGGACGGCGGACCAATCGCCCGGACCAAGGCCGCCGAGCGCGATGACGGGGCACCCGACGCGCGACGCTTCGCGGCGCAGCCCTTCCCAGCCGAGGCTCGTCGCGCCCGGCTTGCTGCCGGTCGGCTGCACGGGCGAGACGAAGACCGCCGCCGCGCCCGCGCGCGGGCTCGCCGACTCGTGCGCGTGCAGCGGCGCCGACCAGGGCACCCCCAGGGCGGCGGCGAGGTCGGCGATCACGTCCGGAGCGGCCTCGACCGCGGCTGCAGGCACGTGCAACCAGGCCGGCTTCGCGGGTCCGAGCGAGACGAGCGCCGCGAAGGTCGCGGCGCACGCGGCGTCGTCGCGCACCTCGTCGGCATCCAATCGCAGCGCGACGGTCCAATCGGTCCGGCGGCGCACGGCGGCGACCTCGCGCAACGCCTCGACGCGTTCGCCGAGCGGCCGCCCGGGCCAGCGCAACATCCAGGCGGCGACGGAGGCCGCGTCGCCGAGGCGGTCGAGGCGCGCCACCATCGCCGCGGGCGCAAGCGCCGCCGGCTCGGGCGGACTCAGCAGCCAAACCGCCGGCGGTCTCACGCGCCGTGGCCGTCGATGAGGCCGTCGAGCGGGCTCGACGCGGTGGCGTGGGCTCGCCGCGGCATCCGACCCGCACGGGCACCGAGTCGACCAGCCTCGACGGCGAGCCGCATCGCGCGGGCCATCGCGACCGGATCGCGCGCCTCGGCGATCGCCGTATTCATCAACACCGCGCTGCAGCCGAGCTCGAGCGCGAGGGCAGCGTCCGACGGCTGGCCGACCCCGGCGTCGACGATGACGGGCACCGACACCGCCTCCAGGATCAACCGCAGCCGATGCGGGTTGCGCAGCCCGAGGCCGGATCCGATCGGCGCGCCGAGCGGCATCACCGCCGCGCAGCCCAAGTCTTCGAGCTTGCGCGCGAGCACGGGATCGTCCCCGCAGTAGGGCAGCACGTCGAAGCCCTCGCGGCACAGCTCCCGTGCCGCGGCGAGCGTCTCCTCGTTGTCCGGGAAGAGCGTCGACGGATCGCCGATGACCTCGAGCTTCACCAGGGTGCCGAGGCCGGCTTCGCGCGCCAGCCACGCCGTTCGCACCGCATCCTCGGCCGTGAAGCAGCCGGCGGTGTTGGGCAGCAGCGCGACGCGGTCACGGTCCAGGATGTCGAGCACCCCCGGATCGGACCCGCTGCCGAGGTCGACGCGGCGCACGGAGAGGGTCACCACTTCGGCGGCGGTCTCGGCGAGGACCCGCCGCAGTACGTCGAAGCTGGGGTATTTTCCGGTGCCCACCAGGAGCCGCGAGCGCAAGGTGCGGCCGGCGAGCTGCCAGGTATCGTCGTCGTCGGCCACGCTCGGAGCGGCCGCGCGCAGGGCGTCCCAATCGTGCATCTCCTACCTCACGCGCCGCGGCTCGCGGCGGCCGTAGCCTGCCGCCTCGCGCAGCGGTTGTCAGCCTCTGCGCGCAAACCCTATGCTCCCGCCCCCCGCAAAGGCGGCGACGTCCCCCGGAGCTCGCGTGACTGTCGACAACCAACCACGAATCGAGGCCTTGCGTGGATTGCGCGTCGCCTTGGTGCACGATTGGCTGGTGACGCTGCGCGGCGGCGAGCGCGTCCTCGACGCGTTCTGCGAGCTCTTTCCCGACGCGGTGCTGCACACCTTGGTTCGCCGCCCCGGGGTGGCGACGCCCCGCATCGAGGCGATGCGACACGCCTCGAGCTTCGCGGACAAGCTGCCGATGGCGCACCGGCGTCATCGCTGGCTGCTGCCGCTCTACCCGAGCGCGATCCAACAGATCCCGCTGGCGGATTTCGACGTGGTGCTCTCCTCGAGCCATTGCGTCGCCAAGGCGGTGGTGCCGGGCCCCGGCGCGGTCCACGTCTGCTACAGCCACACGCCGGTCCGCTACGCCTGGGATCGCACCGACGACTACATCGCCGGCACCACGCCCGCGCTGGCGGCGGCCGCCCCGGTGCTGCGGGTGGCAGCGCGGGCCCTGCGACGCTTCGACCTCGACACCCTCGACCGCGTCGACCGCTTCATCGCCAACAGCGAGAACACCGCCGGCAAGATCCGCCGCTTCTACGGTCGCGACGCCGACGTGGTGCCCGCCCCCGTCGAGCTCGACCGCTTCGCCCCGCTGCCGCGCCGCGAGGGTGGCTACGACCTGGTCCTCGGCGGCATGGTGCCCTACAAGCGGGTCGATCTCGCGGTCGCGGCCTGGGCCAAGATGCCCGAGCGCCGGTTGGTCATCGTCGGCGACGGTCCCGAGCGCGCGCGCCTGCAGCGCCTCGCGACCTCGAACGTCGAGTTCGTCGGCCGCGTCGAAGAAGACGCCCTGGGCCATTGGTACAGCGGCGCGAACCTGCTCGCGTTCCCGGGCGAAGAGGACTTCGGCATCGTGCCGCTCGAGGCGCAGGCGTGCGGCACCCCGGTCGTCGCGCTCGGTCGCGGCGGGGCGCTCGAGACGGTGGTCGACGGCATCACCGGCATCCACTTCCACCGCGAAGATCCCGACGCCTTGGTCGAGGCCGTCCGCGCGCTCGACGCTGCCGGCCTGCGCGAGGCCGATATCCGCGCGCAGGCCGCAAAATTCGGCCGCGACGCGTTCATCGAGCGCGTCGCCGACCTGGTCGCCGACACCCTCGACGCGGACGCCCGGGTGGCCCGGCACCGGCGCCTGCGCTCCGCGAGGGCCCGATCGTGACGGCGGTGGAGCGCGCGGCGCCCACGAGCATCGGCCGAAACCTGCTCTGGAAGTTGGCGGGCACCGCGGGTGAGAAGGCGATCCGCCTGGGATTCGTCGTGCTCGCGACCCGCGCGCTCGGCGACGTCTCCTGGGGCCAAGTCTCCTACGCAATCGCGACCACGGCGCTGTTCGCCCAGATCGCCGACCTCGGCACCTCGCTCTTCGTGGCCCGGGAGACCGCCGCCCGCGGTGGCGGCGTCGATCCCGCTTTGGTCGGCGGCGTCGGTCAGATTCGCCTGCGCCTGGGGGGCGCGTATGCCGGCGTCGTCGGCGTCCTCTGCCTGCTGCACGCGGACGAACCCGCCATGGCAGCCGCCCTCGCCATCGCCGGCGCCGGCTGGTGGGTCCAGGCCAGCCTCGAATACGTCTGGCACGTCTTCCGTGGCCTCGAGACCCTGCGCGTCGAAGCGCGGCTGCAGTTGATCCAAGCCACGCTGCAGACGCTGGTCGGTGGCGGTGTGGTCGTGGCGCTGCTGATGGGCTGGTGGGATCGCGGTTGGCCGGCGAACTACGCCTACATGGGCACGATCCTGCTCGCGAACGCCTGGACCGCGGCGCTCGCGCTCCGCCTGCTCCGTCGCGAGGTCCGACCCGAACGAGGCCTGACGCCGGCGCTGTGGGGCCGTTTCCGCGGCGAGGTCCTGCCCCTGGGCGTCGCGATCGTGGCGAGCTTGGTCTACTACAAGATCGACGTGCCGATGTTGCGGCACTATGCCGGCGACGCCGTCACCGGCCACTACGCGGCCGCCTATCGCCTGCTGGAGATGGTCACGGTCGCGCCGTCGATCGCCATGGCGGCGACGTTTCCGGCGCTCTCGCGCACGCTGACCACCGATCGCGACGCCGCACGCCGGCTGCACCGACGCGCACGGGCGATGCTGTTGGCGCTCGGCCTGGTCGTCGGCGGAGTCTTCGTCGTGGCTGCCGAGCCGCTGGTCGCCCTGCTCTACGGCGCAGAATTCGAGGCCAGCGTGCCGGTCCTGCGGGCGCTCGGAGCGGCGGTGGCGCTGACCTTCGTCAACTACGTCGAGACGCACATGCTGGTGGCGCTCGGTCTGGTCCGCTGGCAGATGTCGGTGGCGCTCGCGCTCTGCGGCCTCAACGTCGGCCTGAACGCGTGGGTGATCCCGACCTACGGCGCGGCGGGCGCGGCGTGGACGACCGCGGCGACCGAGGCGGCGCTCTTCCTCGCGGTGTGGCCTGCGGTGCGCCGCGCGATGGCGGTGCGATGAGCGATCGCGCTGCTCGCTACGAGAAGGCGACCGGGGCCGCGACGGCGGTCGGCGCGTTGCTGCTGCTCGGCCCCCTCGAGGCGCGAGACTGGACGATCTCGCTCGGCCCGCTCGCGCTGACCTTCAGCGAGATGCTGGCCGCGGTGGCGGCCTTCGCCGGGTTCGTGGTGCTGGCGATGGCGACGCGGGAGCACCCCGCCCTGGCCGACCGCTTGCGCCGACGCCTGCGGGGTCCGGTCGTGCCGGTGCTGGTGGGCTGGGCCGCGATCCACCTGATCAGCGCCGCGTGGTCGGGCCCCGACGCGCTGGACGCCCTGAAATTCGGCCTGCGCACGGCCGGTGGCGTCGCCTTGGCGCTCTCGACCTACGCCTGGGCGGGCGAGCGCGGCTTCGCCGAGCGCATCGAACGCTTCGTCTTCGCAGCGATCGCGCTGGTCTTCGCCATCGCCGTCCTCGAACGCACCGGCGGCCAGGCGATGGAGCCCTTCCTCGGCGTGTTCCGTGCCGAGCCGACGTGGATGCTCGGCGAGCAGCGCCTGTCGACGGTGTTCTACCACGCCAACACGATGGCGGCCTGGGTCGAGTTGATGCTGCCGTGGGCCCTGCTGGGTGCCGCACACCGCAGCGGCAAGCGGAGGCTCTGGCCCGCGCTGCTCCTGCTCGGCTGCATCTGGATGTTGGGCCTGACCTACTCCCGGGCCGGCCTCGCGGCAGCGATCTTGGCCTCGGGTGCACTCTGGTTATCGGCCGCGACGCCGCGCTGGCGGTCGCTGCGGTGGCTGGCCGCCGGAACGATGGTACTGGTCGCCGCCTCCTACCTCGCCAACCCCGACATGCGGGCCCGACTCGGCCTCGAAGAGCGCGGCTACGACGTCTCGTACGCCTTCCAGGGCCGCTGCGCCGGCGACCCCGGCGAGCGGGTGCGCGTCCCCGTGGTCATCCACAACGTCGGACAATGGCCGCTGAGCAATCGTCAGGCGCCGGGTCAGCTCGCGCACGTGGTCTGGCCGGAGGAGGGCCGCCCGGACAAGACGGCGTTCCACTATCAGCAGCTACCGGAGGTCGGGCCCGGCGAGGCCGTCACCCTGACCATCGCCATCGACCTGCCCGAAGACGAGGGCGCATTCGACGTCATCGTCGACATCCGCCGCAAGAACGTGATCTGGCTGAGCGCAGTCGGCGTCGAGCCGGGCCGTCTGCATTGCGTCGCCGGCGAGATGCAGTCCGACGGCGGCGGCACCGTCGACGACGACGAGACGATTCGTTTGCAGGGCCGTCCGCTCGAGCTCGAGCGCCGCCACTATTGGCAGGCTGCGCTGCGCCTGCTCGCCGAGCGCCCGGTCTTCGGGCACGGGGCGGACCGCTTCCGCATGCTCTATCGGCAGTTCGTGCCGCCCCGCGGCTGGGATGGTCGAGCCCGGGCCCATTCGATCGTGGTCGAGACCGCCGCCGACCTCGGCGCGCTGGGGCTGCTCGCGCTGGGGTTGTGGGTCGGCGTCCTGCTCGCGGCCGTCTACGGCTTGCTGCGCCAAGGCCGCGCCGGGTCGCGCTTCGGCCTGGCCGCGCTGGTCGGCTGCAGCGCCTTCCTCGCCCACAGCCTGGTCGACTATTTCCTCGCCTACACGCAGATCCTGGTCGTGTTCTGGCCGCTGCTCGGGCTCGGTCTCGGTCTCGCCGAGACCGCCCGCCGGTCCCACGAGACCCCATCCGGAGGCCCCCGTGACGGCTGATTCCACCGCTTCGCTCGAGATCGTCGTCAATGGCGAGGCCCGAGAGGTCCCGGCCGACTCGACCGTCGCCGACCTACTCGAGGCCTTGCAGATCCCACGCGAGTTGGTCGCGGTCGAGCGCAATCGAAAAGTGGTGCGCCGCGCCGCGCACTCAGAGACTCGCCTCGAGGCAGGTGACCGGCTCGAGATCGTGCGCTTCGTGGGCGGCGGCTGAGCCGCGCGGCGCCTACCAGCCCAGCATCCTGCGCCACCAGGGCTGCGGACCGCGGCGCGCTCGCTGCCATGCGCCGACATCCGCCACGAGCAGGTGGGTGTCGGTCATCACCACGGCTTGCGCGAGCCCGTCGAGTGGACGATCGAGCGGGACCGGCATCACGGCCATCGGCTCGATGGCGACCCCCGGATGCACGGCTGCGACGGCCTCGAATCCGGCCGCCACCCCCGCGGAGAGCGCGCCGAGCGCAGCCTCGGGATCGCTGCCGCCGCGCAGGAAGACGACGAGCACGCGCTCGGGCACCTGCCCAGGGAAGGCGATCATCGGCACCGATGCAAAGGCGACGTCGTCGCGCGCCTGAACCACCTCGAGCAGCATCTCTTCGACTGGCGGCGGCAACGGCTCCTTCGCCGCGCCCACCGAGAGCTCCTGCCCTGCTACCACCTCGCCGCGCTCGCTCATCCTCGCCTCCTCGGCCGAAACCGACCGTGGACGCAGCCTGTGGCACGCGCCGTGCAGATACAAGGGCGGGCGATCGCCTGACGAGGGCCCGCGCGACCCGAGAAGATCGCTGGAACATCGAAGTGTTGAGGGATGTTGTCGGCAGCCCGCCGCAGACCGCGCCGGGCCAAGCATCGAGCCGACCTGGAGTAAGGCTGCTCCATGCTGCGGTCCCGATTTCTTGCCAGCGCCCGACGGCGAGCAAGAATCGCAGCACCATCCCAGGGTTGCGGGACACGGGGCGTCGCCCCCCCGGCCAACCCGATGATTGGAGCAACGCTGCTCCACCGCCCCGACGGGCGAAAGAAGAGGTCTCGTGGGAAGCCATCGACCGATCGAATCTGCCCCCGCCCTGGTGCAGCCGCGTGCCCCCGCGACGGCGCCGCTGGTCGTGCTCGACATCAACAACTTCTACTCGCCCACCGGCGGTGGCGTGCGTCGCTACCATCAAGAGAAGCTGCGGCACCTCGGTCGGCGGACCGACGTCGCCTACCACCTCGTCGTGCCGAGCGGACACGACGGCCGCGAAGAGCAGGACGGCGCGATCATCCACCACGTCCCCGCCGTCGCGCTCGGCGGCAGTGGTTACCGCTTCATCGTCGACCCGTTGGCGTTGCGTCGCCTGATCCTGTCGGTGCAGCCGGACGTGATCGAAGTCGGCAGCCCCTACGTCCTCCCGGATCTCGTACGCCGCGCCGCGCGCGGTACCGGCGCCCGCATCGTCGGCTTCTGGCATGCGCACTTCCCTGACGCCTACATGCGCCGCCCGCTGGCCGCGTCGCACGAGCTGGCCAGCGCCGCCGAGCGCGTCGGCTGGTGGTGGGCGCGCCGCACGTTCGGGCGCTTCGATCACGTCATCGCCGCGGCGTCCTGCCTCGAGGGCGAGCTCGGCGCGCGCGGCATCGACCGCGTCGCCATCGCGCCGCTGGGCGTCGATCTCGAGCTGTTCACGCCGAGCCGCCGCGACCCTGCCCTGCGCGCGCAATGGGGCGCCGGCGAGGACGACGTCGTGCTCGGATTCCCGCACCGCCTGTGCGAGGAGAAGCGCCTCTCGACGCTGATCGAGGCGTTCCGCCGCGTGATCGCTGTCGCGGGTCCGCGCGTGCGCTTGGTGTTCGCGGGGCGCGGCCCCGGCGAGCCCGAGGTGGCCGCGCTCTGCGCCCGCTACCC
>JBEARB010000107.1:0-9523 GCA_041163625.1 Pseudomonadota bacterium
TCCTCGGCCACTCGCTCGGTGGGGTGATCGCCGCCGAGCGTTTCGCGGCCGACGCCCGCATCGGCGCGCTCGTGCTGCTGGCGAGCTATCCCGCCGACGCCACCGACGCTGCCGCTCGGCCGGGCGACCCGGTCCTGGTGCTCAGCGGCAAGAACGACGGCGCCGCCACGCCAAAGGACGTGATCGACGGCTTCGAGCGCTACGGCACGCCGCGCTGGCTGGGCCTGGTCGAGGGGATGACGCACTACGCCTGGACCGACGGCGCGACCGACGCCGAGCGCATCTCCGACGGCGTCGACGCACGTCCGGTCGTCGCGCTACGGCGCGACGCGATGCGGCTGCTCGACGCCTTCCTCGATGCGCAGATCGCTGCCGACCCGCAGGGGTGGGCGCGCCTTTCGGCCGGCGTCTTTCCCGGCGTGGAGCTGCGGCAATGAGCGGTCGCGCCACGCCGAGTCCGGCCATTGCAAGCGCGCTCGCTCGCGTCGCCATCGCGCTCGTGCTCGTCGCCGCCGCCGCCGCGCCGGCCATCGCGGCCGATCCCGTCGCCCTCGGCCACGGCCCGGACAGCGACATCGTCGTGCGCGTCGATACCGACACCGCTTCGGTCGCCGTCGCGCTGCCGACGGCGTGGACGCTGACGCTGGCGGCCTCGCTCGATCTCCCCGGCGACGCCGCCTCGCTCTACGTCGCGCACCCCTTCGACCTCACGGGTGACGCGCGCAGCGGCCTGACGGCGATCGTCGCCGCCGGCGGCATCGCCTCGATGCTGCAACCCGGCGGCGGCGTCGGCCTGCACGCCGCGCTGAACGCGCACCGGCACGGCGAGGCGCTGTTGCTACAGGGCGTCGTCGCGCTGCCCGTCGCGGTGGGCTGGCAGCAGGGGGCGCAGCTGCGCTACGGCCTGCGCGTCGACGGGTTCGCCGGCGCTCGCATCGGTCCGGCGCGCATCGGCGTGGTGGGCAGCATCGGGGCCGTCGGCGGCGGCGAGACCGGCGCGGCGCTGCGCTTCAGCGCGGGCGTCCTGGTCGGCTTCGGGCCCACTCCGACGCTCGTCCCTGCGCCTCCAACAGCGCCTTGACCTCGGCGGATTCGGCCTCGTCGAGCGCTCGCTCGCGGGCCGTGGCCTGCAGGATCGCGACCCGGTCGTGACCGGCCGGCGACCAATGCGTCAGCACGAAGGCGCGCGCGCGAGCCGCTCCGGCTGCCCCGGGCGCCGGGTCCAGCAGCGGCGCGAGCAGGACCGCCGCGACCATCGCGCCGCCAAGGCCGCGTCGCGTCCAGAGCGGCCCTGCCATTCGCAGCTTGCGCTCGAACGGCATCGGCAGCGACGGCCACGAGGCGACGCCGACGACGGCCACCAGCAGGCCCAGCGCCACCAGCGCCAGCGGCCAGAGCCCGGCCACGCCATAGACGCCGAACCACTGCGCAGCGTTCAGCGGGGCGTAGTCGCCCGCCAGCATCGGCTCGAAGAGCTGCGGCAGCGGTCGCACGATCGGTTCGGGCAAGTGCGGGTACAGCGCCGACGGCAGGCCCGACGCCAGCAGGGCCGTCGCCAATCCGCCGACGGCGAACGCTTCGACCGCGCGCGGGAAGCGGACGAACGCGCGCTCCATCGCCTCGAGCGCGGCCCACGCGACGAAGGGCGCGATCGGCGCGAGGTAGCGGGGCCCGATCGTCCAGCCGCCGCGCCAGTTCGAGAGCAGGGCCGTCTCGAACCACGTCAGCAGGGCACAGAGCGCAGCCGCGCGCGCCACCGCCGTGCCGACCGGTCGCCGCCGCAGCAGGAAGAACACACCGACCAGCGCCGGCAGCCAGATCGGCGTCAGCGGGAACAAGCCGAAGCCCGGGTCGAAGAGCAGGGCACCGGCGGCATCGGGGTGGAAGCGGTCCGCGCCGAAGACGCCCTGGTGGTGAATCGCCCGAAACGACGCGTTCTCGAGGTAGAGGTGCCCCGGGCGGAACGGGCTACCGAACGCGCGCCATTGGAAGTGCATCACCGCCAAAGTGGGCACGGCCGCGCCGGCGAGGAAGGGTAGCATCCGCGCCCACGGGCGCACCGTCACCAGCGCCAGCACCGTCAGCACGACCGAGACCACGATGCCCGGATATTCGGCCGCGGTGACGCCCGCTGCGAACAGACCCGCGAGGAAGAGGTCGCGCTGGTCGCGGCCGGGGGTGCCGGCGCGCCGGGAGAGCAGCATCAGCGCGGCGAACCCGCTTGCCGCCGCGAGGGTGTGCGAGACGAAGAGCAGCGCGTAGCCGTAGAGCAGCGAGCCGAGCGCGAGGCTGAGCCAGATGGCGTCGCGCAGCACCGGGCTGCTGGTGCGTCGCGAGAGCCACGGCAGCAGCGCCCAGAGGAAGGTGAGGAACGGCAGGATCGAGGCGCCGACCCGCACGCACCACAGCGCCTCGCCGCGCGAGAATTCGCGGCCGGTCGCGGCGCAGAAGCCGCGATAGGCCGCGTAGAAGGGCACGCCGAGCAGGCTGGTCGCCGGTGCCTTGACCGAATAGTGGTGACCGCCGGTGAGCGCGGCGTCGTTGACCCAGCCCCAGCGCCGCCATGGGCCGTCGATGGCGTAGGTGCCGTCCTCGACGATCGCCGCGGTCATGTACAAGCGCACGTTCTCGTTCGGGTTGTTGATCGACTCCTGCCACGGGAAGACCCAGAGCGTGCAGAACGACACGGCCACGAGCAGCGCGATGCGTCGGCGGCGCGAAAGGGGGCGAGGCGGCAGGGTCGGGGCAGGGCGGTCGGACATCGGGGCGGCAACCTACCCACGCGTCGATGTGGCAGCAAGCCGCTTGACCGGGGGGGCGCGCAAGGGGCATCAAGGCGCAGTGCGTCGCCCCCTCACCATCGCCGCCTCTCGCCTGCGTCTTCCGATGCTCCTGCTCGCCGCGACGCTGCTCGCCGCCGGCTGTGGAACCGAGAGCGACACGCCGCGCACCGGGCGGATCCCACTCATCGATCACGACCAATGGACGGTCGTCCCGTTGGCCGAGGATCCCTTCGCGACCGAACCGGCGGCGGCCGATCTGCCGACGCCGTGGACCTGCGCCGAGGCCGCTGTGTTGACCGAAGGCGGGATGCTCGAGATCGACACGGACTACTGCAATTTCGTGACCGTCCGCACGACGATGCAAGACGAGATCCGAGTCGGAGAGACGGTCCGCTTGCTGTTCTGGCATCTCTACCTCTTCTCGGATCCCGCCTCCGAGGGCGTCGCCGAGCTGCGCGTCGGCGGCGAGACCTGGTGGCGACTGGAGACGCCGATCCCCGCACAGGAAGCGATCCACAAGCCGAAGAAGACGGCGGATCGCGCGATCCCCGCAGGCACCGAGATCCTGCTCCACGTGCACAACCACGGCGCGAATTCCTGGCGGCTGCTCGATTGGACGACCGGAGACTGACGATGGATGGCTCGACCGCCGCCGTGCGCGCCCGCCGCGCGCTCCTGACCATCGCCACGATCGCGGTGTGCGGGCTCGCGCGGCCTGGATTTGCGGACGATTCGCACGCTCACCGCGCCGATGCGGTCCCGTCGCCGGCGCCGGCGGCTGGGCCCGCGTCGCCGGCGGTGGTGCGGCAGATCGAGCAGGCGCTCGCCTGCGGCTGCTTCGTCGACGGCGAGCTGCGCATCGACGCCAGCAAGAGCCTCGCCGACGCCGCGTGTGCGTGCGACTACGCCGAGCGGATGCGCCGCGACGCCCGCGAGGTCGCCGCGAAGGTGCGGCCGCTCGCCGCCGGCGCGCCGATCACCCGCGAGGCGGTTGCCCTCGCCGTCGAGCAGGAATTGCTTCCGCGGAGCCCCGACTACGAGCGGATGCTGCGCTACGACGCGGAACGCTACCGCTGGTTCCTCGAGAACGTCCGCTGCGTCTGCGAGGGCTGCAAGGCCACGGTCTACTTCAGCAACTGTCAGCTGACCTGTACCCCGGCGATCGTCTACAAGCGGCGAGCCCGGGTCTTCCTGGCGCTCGGCATCGACGTCGAGGGGCTGATCGACTTCTACCTCGCCGAGCACAACGCCACGCACCCGCCGCGCGAGCAGGTCACCCGCGAGTATCTGCTGCCCAAGCGGCAACGGCAGCGCGGTTGGCTGGTACCGGCGTTCGGCATCGGCGGCATCGCGCTGCTGCTGGCCTGGGTGCTGCTGCGACTCGCGCGACGCAGCCGAGGGGCCGCCGCCTCGGCCTCGCCCGCGACCGCCGCAGCCGGGGGCGAGCCCGGAGACGCCGCCGCCGCCGAAGCCGCCGCTCCCGCGGCTCCCGCCAGCCTCAGCGCCCGCGACCGTGCCCGCCTCGAAGCCGCCCTGGACGAACTCGAGATGCGCGGCGACGGCTGAACCCGACCACGCACCCAGCGCCCTCTCCCCGGGCGCATCCGGAGGTTCCCGATGGCCCCGACGCCCACCGTCTTCCACTATCCGGGCTGCAGCACGTGCAAGAAGGCTCTGCGCTGGCTCGAGGCAGCCGGCGTGTCCGTCGAGCCCGTCGACATCGTGCTCACGCCGCCTGACCGCGCGACGCTCGCCGCCGCCGTGACCCGCAGCGGCCTGCCGATCGAGCGTTTCTTCAACACGTCGGGGCAATCCTACCGGCAGGGCGGATTCTCGGCCCGGCTGCCCGGCATGAGCCTCGGCGACAAGCTCGACGCGCTCGCGGCCGACGGCAAGCTGATCAAGCGGCCCCTGCTCATCGGCGCGGCCGGCGTGCTCGTCGGCTTCAAGCAGCCCGAGTGGGAAGCGATGTTCGGCGGCTAGCGGCGCGGGTCTCAGCGCTCGATGTCGATCTTCCAGATCGCGCGGGCACGGGCCACGATCGCGCCGTTTTCGTCGCGCAGCAGCGCCTCGGCTTCGAACTCGTGGGAGCCCACGGTCTCGGGGGCGACGGCCTCGCAGGTGGCGGTGATCCGCCCGCGCGCCTTCTTCAGGTAGTCCATCGACAGGTGCGTGATGATGCCGCGGCCGCGACCGTCGACGGTGACCATCACCGCGAGGCCGGTCGCGACCTCGCCGAGGTTCATCAAGGCGATCGCGTGCACGCTCTGCAGGTGGTTGCGGACCGCGCGCCGGTCCCGCATGGCGACGACGGCGTAGCCCGCCCGCAGCTCCTCGACGTCGCAGTCGATGGTGCCGGTGTACGGGGCCATCCGGCCGAGCGTGCGCGAGAACAGCTTCTTGCCGCCCGGTAGCTGCTTGCAGGTCCCCCAGAGCTGGGCGATGGTCGGTCGCTGCGCGAGCAACGTGCGCATGGGCTCCTCCGCGGGGGCGCCGCATGACGCAGCGCGGCGGGGAGGTTGGCGATGCAGGGCGACGACGTCAACCGAGGCCTCCCGGCCGGTGTCGACCCCGCGCGCGTCGCTGCGCGGGTGCGGGGCGTCGCGCGCCTGGCCGCCCGCGCGCAGCCCGGCTCCGACGCACGCCTGCCCGCCGGACAGACCGCCGTGCGCAAATGGCCGCGGTTGGACCTCGGCGTCCTGCCCGAGGTCGACCCCGCCACGTTCGTCCTGGTCGTCGACGGAGCCTGTCGCAACCCCTTGCGGCTCGGTCCGACCGAACTCGCGGCCTTCCCACAGGTCCGCGGGCGGCAGGACTTCCACTGCGTGACGGGGTGGTCGCGCCTCGACCTGGATCTCGCCGGCGTGCGCGTCGCCGACGTCCTCGCTGCCGCCGATCCGCTGCCCGACGCCCGCTTCGTGCTCGCCCGCGGCGCCGACGGCTACAGCACCAACCTCACGCTCGCGGATTGCCTCGCGCCCGACGTCTTGCTCGTCACCCAATGGGAGGGCGCACCGCTGCCCATCGAGCACGGCGGGCCGCTTCGCATGGTCACTCCGCATCTTTGGGCTTGGAAAGGCACCAAATGGATCGTGCGGCTGCAGCTCCGGCAGCGCGAGCAGCGTGGCTTCTGGGAGCGTCGCGGCTACAGTAACAGCGCCGATCCCTTCCGTGGCGAGCGATTCGAAGGAGGGGTGCCGCCCGAGACCTACGCGGTCGAGGTGCCCGAGGACGCCGAACCCTATTCCCTGAGCGTCGAGCGGCGCGAGCCCCCCGGCGACGACGACGAGGAGGACCGATGAGCGACAGGACCCAGATTCGCGCGTTGCGCGCGTACCACGGCTCGACATCGACGCGGGCCATGACGCTGCTGCCGGCGTTGTTGTTGGTGTGCGTCGGCTGCGGCAGCGACGACGCTGGCAAGGCGTCCGAGCCGGCGCCGACCTACGCTTTTCCGGCGGGGTTCCTCTGGGGCACCGCGACGGCCGGCTTCCAAGTCGACATGGGCTGCCCGACGATGGCGGCAGACTCGTGCGAGGATCGCGCTTCGGATTGGTACCAGTTCGTCAGCGATCCGGCGCTCGTGAAGGACAAATCGCTGCACATCTCCGGCCAGCCGGTGTCGATCGGACCAGGCATGTGGGAGCTCTACGACGCGGATTTCGCGCGCGCTCGCGACGAGTTGCACAACGGCGCCATCCGCGTCTCGCTCGAGTGGAGCCGGCTCTTCCCCGACGCCGCCGCCGACGCGGCCACCACGCTCGACGAGCTCGACGCCCACGTCGACACCAAGGCGCGCGACCACTACCACGCGATGTTTCAAGCCGCGCGCGCCCGTGGACTGCAGCTCCTCGTGACGCTGAACCACTACACGCTTCCGCTCTGGCTGCACGACGGCAAGGCGTGCAACGCGAACCTGGACACCTGCAAGGACAAGGGCTGGGTCGATCACGACCGCATCGTGCCGCGCATCGCCCTGTACGCCGGCTGGTGCGCCCGGGAATTCGGCAAGGAGGTCGATCTCTGGGCGACGCTGAACGAGCCCTTCGCCGTGGTGCTGTCGGGCTACCTCCTGCCCAGCGCGGACCGCACCAATCCGCCGGCCGTGGTCTTCGAGTGGGAGACCGGTGTCGCCGTCGCCTTCACGATGATGGAGGCGCACGCGCGCATGTACGACGCCATCCACGCCGCCGATCAGGTCGATGTCGACAACGACGGCAAGACCGCGATGGTGGGCCTGGTTCCGAACCTGGTGGCGATGCGGCCCGCCGATCCGAACAATCCGGACGACGCGGTCGCGGTCGAGCACCTCGCGCACGTCTACAACCGCGTGTTCCTGGAGGCGACCGTCCTCGGCAAGCTCGACCGCAACCTCGACGGCGTCTTCGAGGAGACGCGCGACGACATGAAGGGCCGGATGGACTACATCGGCGTGAACTACTACACGCAGATCCGCGCGCAGAAAAAGCCGATCCCCGGCGCTTCGGCGCTGTTCCCCTACCTCGACAGCAGCCCGGATCTGGCCGCGGGCGTCTGGCTCGACGATCCGGCGGGCCTCGGCGAGATGGTGACCTGGGCGGCGAAATCCTACGGCCTGCCGGTGATCATCACCGAGAACGGCACCTCGCGGGACAAGACGACCGCGTGGGACGACTACGTCCGCCCGCACCTCATCGCGCTGCACGACGCCATGGCCGACCCCGAGGTTCGCGTCCTGGGGTACTTCTACTGGTCCCTGCTCGACAACTACGAGTGGAACCACGGCATGGCGATGCGTTTCGGGCTCTACGGCGTCGACACCGACGACGCGACCAAGCCCCGGACGCTCACGCCGCTCGGCGCCGCGTACGGCGAGGCCGCTCGGCGCAACGGCTTCGACTGAGCAGTCTCGCGGGACCCGGCGCTACGGCGTGCGCAGCGCGACGACGTCGAGCTCGAAGCTGCGCTCGAGACCGGCACCGTCCGCCGCCTTCGGGTAGGACACCGTGATGTTGCACTTGGCGACCTGCTTGCCCTTGACCTGCACCCAGCCCCAGGCGTTGACCAAGCCGTCGTCCTTGCGCTCGATGGTCAGCGCTTCGACGTCACAGGCGTCGGGCGTGGTGGTCGTGGCCGTCATCTCGGTGTTCGCCTGACAGATGGTACGGCCGCCGGTCTGCGGGCGGATCAGCACGAAGTGCGTGGTGCCGACGAAGGCGGTCTTGGCGGCGGCGCCACCGTCGAGCAATGCGTCGTCGATGGCTCCGGGCGCGACCAGGTCGAGATCCAAGGTCGTGTCGTCGATCTGGCTGTTCAGCGTGAGCTTGCCCGGCGTGTCGCCGAGCTTCAGCCACAGGTGCTGCTGCGCCTTGTTGGTCTGATTCAGCGTCGCGGCCGAGGCAGGCTCCATGTCGATCGGCCAGTAGCCGTAGCCGATCACCGCCTGACCGTTGGTCATCTCCAAGTCGTAGGGCACCAGCACCTCGTTGCCGACGAGGTAGGGCGCGGCGCCGTCGTTGCTGCAGTAGTGGTGCAGCTTCAGGCGCTCGGGCACGCGGGTGCCCAGATTGACCGAGTCGTCGACGACGGTGCCGTCGGGCTGCTTCGCGCTGACCGAGATCAGCGTGTTGCCGGTGCCCTTGCCGGCGAGCGTCATCGCGCTACCGCTCGCGCTGACGACCTCGAGGACGGACGGGTCCTCGACGATGGCGCTCTGCAGCGCGACGAGCTCGTTGGTGCCGGCAGTCCGCACGCTGATGTCGAGCTTGGCGCCGACCGCGATGGGCTTGTTGAAGTCGGCGACGTCGTCGTCGGCGGCGTAGCTGAAGACGAGGTTGCCCTCGTTGCCGGTGAGGCGGGAGACGCAACCGCTCGAGAGGAGCGCGGCGACGAGGCCGACGCCCCACACCGTCAGCAGCGAAGCGGGGCGGGACCGAAGGGGATGGAGATGCGGGGTCATGACGGCTCCTCGGTGGGCGGACAAGGCTGGCCCTGTGGGGCGCAGGCTAGACGCTGCGCGCTCGGGATCAAGGAACTCGCGAACCTGCTTGGCGATTCATTCGGCATTCCGAGGAGGATGTAAAGGAGTGTAAAAATCGAGCGGCGGATTGAATGGCCGGATCGAAGTGTGCGTCCTTCTGGCGCGACGCGAGGGCGTCGTTAGAGTTGTGGTGCCGGGGAGGGCAATATGCCGCGATGCGGCAGGTGGGCGCCCCGGGTTGAAGTGGAGTTCGAGCTGGGCGGAACGACCGCCGAGCCCCATCCGCCGCCATCTGAGCGCCAGCCCCTTCCCCCAAAGGCTGCTCCGCACAGGCAACGACTGGTCGGTCTCGGAATCGACGCCCGGAGGACTCTGGAGGCCTCTGATGGTTGCACGACTCCGTTTGCTTGGTCGCCGACTGCTCGCCACCGGTGGTGGCGCTGCCCACGGCCAATGGCTCATCGACGCGCGGGCGTTCGTCGACGGCGACAGCGACCCCGACATCTCGCTCGACGCGAGCAATACCCTCGAGCGCGTGCTGATCGTGCTCGGCGCGGTCGCCGCGTTGGTCGGCCTGTACGCCGCCGATCTCGGCCCCTCGAAGATCACCATGGCCAAGGAGCTGATCGGACCGGATCTCTGGGCTTGGATCGGCCGCCCCGCGGTCGCGCTGGCTTCGCTGGCGATGATCTCGCTGGTCTGGCGCATCGCCCTCTGGCTCCGCTACAAGCCCGAGCCCGCCCTGGCTGCCAACGACGCGCGCCTGCCCGAGATCACCGTG
>JBEARB010000108.1:0-9623 GCA_041163625.1 Pseudomonadota bacterium
TGGCGCGGTAGTTGTGCCCGTGCAGCTCCTCGCGCGTGCCGTCGCCGAAGATCAGGAAGTGCGCCGACCCGAAGTTGAAGTACTCCTTGTCGAGCAAGATGCCCCAACGGTCCTGGCCCGCGCCTTCCTGATGCCAGGCGGGCGTGTGGGTGTCGTTGGGGGTGCCGGTCGTCTGGGTCGTCACGCGCTGCCTCCGGGTGCAGGGGTCGAGCTCCGGCTCGCGCGACGCCGATTTCGGCGCGGCCGCGAAGCGCGGGGAGCGCGAGGGTAGCGGCGGCTCCGAGGCGCGGCAACGGCCGCCCGCACCTGCTCCTCCCAAGCCGCCAGAATCGCGACCGCAACGAGGAACGCGACCATGGCGTAGTAGAGCCAGAGCATCAGCGCGACCACGCCCGTCAGCGCCCCGTAGATCGCGCTCATCACCGCGATCTCCCGCACGTAGGCCGAAAACGCGCGCTGCCCGAGGAACCAGGCCGCGCCGAAGACCAGCGCGACGGCCGAAAGGCGACGCTTGCTGACCTCGCGGCGACCTGCGGACCAACGCACCAAGGCGAAGAAGCCGAGCGCGATCGGCAGCAGTTCGCCGGCGGCGACCGCGAGGCCGACCGCGTCGACCTGGCCCAGGGTCAGCGCCGAGACGCCGCCGATGGCGAGCCGCAGCGCCCACTCGACCATCGGTGTGGCGAAGGTCAGCAGCAGCGCCAGCAGCGCGCCGCCGACAAACGCGATCGATAGCGCGCCCGCTGCCCGCCAGAACGAGCGCTTGCGGCGGCCGAGCACGACGCGTACCGCGGCGTCCAGGCGCGCCATCAGGTTGGCGCCGACGACCAGTGTGCCGACGGTGCCGATGATGCCGTTGGCCGTGCGGTGCTCGGCGAGCGCGTCGGCGAGGCTCGACGGATCCCAGGTCACGCCCGGCAGCGCCTCGCGCACCACGCGCAGCAGCTGCGCGCGGGCGGCGGCGTCGTCCGGCGCCTCGAATCCGAAGTACCGGGCGAATTCACCGAATTCCGCAAAGACGAGGCCAGCGACCGAGAGCGCGCCCAGCAGACCGGGGACCGCGGCGAGCATCGTGAACAACGCGAGCGCCGCGGCGCGATCGGCCAGATCGACCGCTGCGGCGCGTTCGGCGGCCGCGGCGAGCACCGGCATCCGCGCGCGCAACCCCGCCCGCACCCGACGCATCCATTCGCGCATCTGCTGCCACATCGGCCCTCCGCTCGGTTGCCTCGCGCGGGGGGGCGTGGTAGGTCGCGCCCGCGCAGCCGCCGACCCGAACTCGGCGCCGCGGAGAGGATGGCATGAAGATTCACGAGTACCAGGCCAAGCAACTGTTCCGCGATTTCGGCGTCCCGACGCCCGAAGGCTACCCGGCGTTCTCGGTGAGCGAGGCCGTCGAGGCGGCCAAGCGCCTGCCCGGCCCGATCCGCGTCGTGAAGTCGCAGATCCACGCCGGTGGCCGTGGTCTCGGCGGCGGCGTGAAGGTCTGCAAGACCCTCGACGAGGTGAAGGAGCAGGCCGAGCGGATGATGGGCATGCAGCTCGTCACCCATCAGACCGGCCCCGAAGGCCAGACCGTGCGTCGCCTCTACATCGAGGGTGGCGCGGACATCGCCCGCGAGCTCTACCTCGGCATGTTGCTCGACCGCGACCGCGGTCAGATCGTGCTGATGGCCTCGACCGAGGGCGGCATGAACATCGAGGACGTCGCCCGCGACACCCCCGAGAAGATCGTGAAGGTCTGGGTCGACCCCAAGGTCGGTCTGCAGGACTTCCAATGCCGCAAGGTCGCGTTCGCGCTCGGACTGACCGGCAAGACCGTGCGCCAGGCCGGCAAGTTCTTCCACGCGCTCTACGACCTCTACGTGGCCAAGGACTGCAGCCTCGTCGAGATCAACCCTCTCGTCGTCACCGGCAGCGGCGACCTGATCGCGCTCGACGGCAAGATCAACTTCGACGACAACGCGCTCGACCGTCAGAAGGAGATCGAGGCGTTCCGCGATCTGGACGAAGAGGATCCGCGTGAGGTCGAGGCCAGCCGCTGGGACCTGAACTACGTCCACCTCGACGGCAACGTCGGCTGCCTGGTCAACGGCGCCGGCCTCGCCATGGCGACGATGGACATTCTCAAGCACTACGGCGCCGAGCCGGCGAACTTCCTCGACGTCGGCGGCTCCGCGACAGCCGAGCGCGTCACCGCCGCGTTCCGCATCATCCTCGGCGACGCCCGCGTGCACGCGATTTTCGTCAACATCTTCGGCGGCATCATGAAGTGCGACACGATCGCCGCCGGCATCATCGAGGCCGCCAAGCAGGTCGGCATCGACCGCCCGCTCGTCGTCCGCCTCGAGGGCACCAACGTCGAGCTCGGCCGCAAGATGCTCGCCGAGTCCGGCCTCGCCATCACCCCGGCCGCCGACATGAAGGACGGCGCCGAGAAGGCCGTCGCCGCGGCCCGCGCCTACGCCGCGAGCCTGTAAGCCGCGCCCGAACCGAAGCCAGGTCCCAGACCACCGGAGGCACCATGTCCGTCCTCGTCGACAAGAACACTCGCCTGCTCGTGCAGGGCATCACCGGTAGCGCCGGTGCGTTCCACACCCGCCAGTGCATGGCGTACGGCACCAACGTCGTCGCCGGCGTCACCCCCGGCAAGGGCGGCCAGCAATTCGACGACGTCGTGCCGATCTTCGACACCGTCGCCGAGGCGGTCGAGAAGACCGGCGCCAACGCGTCGATGATCTTCGTGCCGCCGCCCTTCGCGGCCGACGCCATCATGGAGGCCGCCGACGCCGGCGTGGCGCTCATCGTCTGCATCACCGAGGGCATCCCCGTCCTCGACATGCTGCGCGCCAAGACCTACCTGCAGGGCAAGGACAGCCGCCTCATCGGCCCGAACTGCCCGGGCATCATCACGCCCGACGCCTGCAAGATCGGCATCATGCCGGGCCATATCCACAAGGCCGGCCACGTCGGCGTCGTCTCGCGCTCGGGCACGCTGACTTACGAGGCCGTCGGCCAGCTCTCGGCGCTCGGCATCGGCCAGTCGACCTGCATCGGCATCGGCGGCGACCCGATCAAGGGCACCGACTTCATCGACGCGCTCAAGCTCTTCAACGACGACCCCGACACCCACGCCGTCATCTTGATCGGCGAGATCGGCGGCTCGGCCGAGGAAGAGGCCGCCGCCTGGATTCAGGGCAACATGGACAAGCCCGTCGCCGCCTTCATCGCCGGCCTGACGGCGCCCCCCGGCCGCCGCATGGGCCACGCCGGCGCCATCATCTCGGGCGGCACCGGCTCGGGCCAGGGCAAGGTCGCCGCGTTCGAGGCCGCCGGCATCGCCGTCGCGCCGACCCCCGGCGACATGGCCTCCACGCTCGTCGCGTCGGCCAAGACCCGCGGCATCTCGCTCGCCTAGCGCGGGCCTCCTCTCACCCACTCGACTCACGACCTTTCTCGCGGCGCCGCGCGCCGCCATCGGAGCTTCCCATGGCCATCGAGCAGACCCTCTCCATCATCAAGCCGGACGGCGTGCAGAACGGCCACATCGGCCACGTCATCTCGATCTTCGAGGCCGCCGGCCTGCGCGTCGCCGCCGCCAAGCTCGTCCACCTCACCGCAGACCAGGCCGGCGCGTTCTACGCCGAGCACAAGGAGCGCCCCTTCTACGGTGAGCTCGTCGAGTACATGACCTCGGGCCCCGTCATGCTGATGGTTCTCGAGGGCGAGGACGCCATCGCGCAGAACCGCAAGCTGATGGGCGCGACCGACCCGGCTCAGGCCGACGCCGGCACCATCCGCAAGCTCTACGCCGAGTCCAAGGGCCGCAACACGGTTCACGGCTCGGACAGCGCGACCTCGGCCGCGCGCGAGGTGGCGTTCTTCTTCAGCGCCGCTTTCGAGCTCGTCTAGTCCGCGCCGGACAACAGACCGCCGTCGTCCGATTCGGGCGACGGCGGTCGCTTTTTTGGCGCATTTCCGGCCGCCGAGACGTCCTCACGGACCTTGACACTCCCAGAGATCTCTCTAGCCTCCACCGCCCTTGCGCCTCAGATGCGCCTCAGATACGCCGGATTCGGAGGATATCATGCGGACGAACTCGACTCTCCTCGCCCTGCTGCTCACCGCGGCCCTCGGCTTCGCGCTGCCCGCGTGCGGCGGCGACGACGACAAGTCCGAGACCGATACCACCACCCTCAGCGACAGCACCGGCGGTAACGACACTGTCGCCGACGCGACCGGCGACACTGGCGGCACGCAGGACACCGGCGGCAGCAAGGACACCGGCGGCACGCAGGACACCGGCGGCAGCAAGGACACCGGCGGTACGCAGGACACCGCCACGAAGGCGCCGACCTGCGGCGAGGCGCTGCTCTGCGGCCTCGGCTGCCCGACCGGCGACAAGGGCTGCCAGGATGCGTGTGCCAAGGACCTCGCCGCCGGCGACGTGCCCAAGCTCGGCGCGGTCGGCGCCTGCCACGTCGACCTCTGTGGCGCCGTGACCGAGGGCGCGATCGCCGAGCTGAACTGCGACTTCGCGCAGTGCTACGACAAGATCGACGCCTGCGCCGGCTTCGGTGCCGGTGACGCCGACTGCATGGCGACCTTCACCTGCGTCGGCGCCTGCGACAACGGCGACGCCGCCTGCAAGCTCGCCTGCTACGTCACCGCCGACAGCGGCGCGACCGCCGCCGCCAAGGCCCTGCGCATCTGCGCCGACGCCAAGTGCGACGCCAAGGCCGACGCCGCCACCCGCGCCGCCTGCATCGCCAGCCACTGCGCCGCCGAGCTCGGCACCTGCACCGACGGCGCCGCCTTCGACTGCATCGGCTCGAGCTACTGCACCGCGCACTGCCCCGAGTCGCTGCCGAACAAGCCGAACACCTGTGCCTCGCACTGCGCCGCGCTCGCCACCGAGGCCGCGCGCAAGGCCTCGACCGACCTCGGCACCTGCCGTGAGCAGTGCGTCAAGGCGATCAACCCGGTCGGTTGTTGGGCCGAGAAGTGCAGCACCGAGCTCGGCGCCTGCTTCGGCGCCGGCGGCACCGAGACTTGCCAGGACATCGACAACTGCGTCTCGGAGAACTGCGACGGCGTCGGTGGCGGCTACGGTTGCATCAAGACCTGCCTCGACAAGGGCAAGGCGGGCAGCAAGGACGCCTTCCTGCAGTACGAGGGCTGCGTGGCCAAGAACATGGACACCAAGGAAGCCAAGATCGCCGGCTGCGAGTTCCCGTACGATCAGGCCACCTGTCTGCCGGTCATCAAGGGCCAGTTCTGCGGCAACCAATCGCAGAACTGCTTCACCGACAAGTAGGCCGCCATGCACGCCGAGCCCAAGCCGACCCCACGCACCCCCTTGCTGCCGGTCGCCGAGGCGCTCGAGCTGCTGCGCGGCTGCCTGACGCCGATCCGTGACGTCGACCACGTCGCGCTCCCCGACGCCATCGGCCGCGTGCTCGCGGAGCCGATCCGGGCCGACGCCGACCAACCCGCCTTCGACCGCAGCATGATGGACGGCGTCGCCGTGCGCAGCGTCGACTGCGCCGGTGACGACCCGACCCTCCGCGTCGTCGGTGAGTCGCCCGCCGGCGCGCCCTATGCCGCCGCGCTCGGACCGGGCGAGGCCGTCCGCGTGATGACCGGCGGCGTCGTGCCGCCCGGCGCCGACGCCGTCGTCCCGGTCGAGCGTACCTTCGCCCGCGACGCCGCCGCCGGCGTGATGCCGGGCGCGACCATCGGCATCTCCGGCTCGGTCCGCGTCGAGCAGCACATCGCCCGCAAAGGCGCGGAAGTCCGCGCCGGCGAGGTCGTCGTACCCGCCGGCCGTCGCGTCGGCGGCGCCCGCCTCGGCGTGCTCGGCACGTTCGGTGCTGCGCGTCCGGCCGTGCGCCGTCGCCCGCGCGTTGGCCTGCTCCCGACCGGCGACGAGATCGTGCCGGTCGAGAAGGTGCCGGCACCCGGGCAGGTGCGCGACGCCAACCGCTGGTCGCTCGCCGCGCTCTGCACCGCTTGGGGCGCCGACGTGATGCACGAGCGCGTCGCCGGCGACCGCCGCGAGGCCATCGCCGCGGCGATTCGCCGTCTGGCCGAGCTCTGCGACGTCGTCGTCCTCTCGGGCGGCGTCTCGATGGGCGACTACGATCTGGTCGGCAGCGCCCTCGCCAGCCTCGGCGCCGAGGTCGTCTTCCACCGCGTCGCGATGCGACCCGGCAAGCCCGTGCTCTGCGCCCGCCTCGGCGAGCGCCTCGTCCTCGGCCTACCCGGGAATCCGGTCAGCAGCGTCGTCGCCGCGCACCTCTTCTTGCGCCCTGCGTTGGCGTGGATGGTCGGCCAACAGACCGCCGGCTGGCGACCGGTCGTGGCACCGCTGCGCGCAGACGTCGGCGCCAACGGCGACCGCGAGGCGTTCTTGCCAGCGCGTTGGAAGGTCGGCGCCGACGGCAAGCTCGGTATCGAGCCCGTCCGCACCGCCGGCTCGGCGGACCTGGCGAATTGGTCCGGCGCAGATCTGATGCTGCGCCAACCGCCCGGCGACCCGAGCCATGCGGCCGGCACGCTGGTCGACGCGCTGATTTGGACCGAGCACGACTGAGCGCTCGCTCGGTCCGCCGCGCGCGCCGCCGCGACCGCGCCAAAAACGAAACGGGCGCCGCAGCCGATGCCGCGACGCCCGCCGATTCGTCGAGCAAGTCGCCTAGTAGGGCGCGCGGCTCATCACGTGACGCAGCTCCGAGAGCGAGGCGTACGCCGAGTCACGGAAGATGATCTCGTCGTCACCCTCCGCGAAGCCGGCCTTCTGTGCCGCCGCGAGGACCTGATCGACCGCGTCCTTGCTGCTCGCGAGGCCGTCGGCCACGGGCACGCCCGGACGGTCGGTGGCCTTCCACAGGTGGGCCGAGTACTTACCGAACTTCATCTTCACTTCAGCTTTCCAGGTCGCCATCGACTCCTCCACGCCGGAATTCGGTGCATTGGGCTGCGGTGGTGCCCGCGCCAGTCGGCGAATGGTAGTCGCAGGCGGCGGGGGGCGTCAATGCGATCGGCGCGCAACTCGGCGAGACGCATCGTAGAGAAGATTGACGCCTATCGGAGCGACTGCTACGGTACCGCCGCTTCCGGGCGGGGTGGTGGTTTCGTCTCCAAGGCGATTCCGTACGCAGCCAGCCTCATCGCTCCCCGGCAAGACACGTCATGCCCGACCTGGTGCCGAGTTGGCACCAGCCATGCGAGGCCCGCGGTGCGGGCACAGGAGTTCGCAGATGAATCGTATCCTTACCAAGAGCCTCGTGGCGGCCAGCCTCTCGGCCGGTCTCGTGCTCGCCGGTTGCGGCAGCGACGCTGGCAACTCCGGCACCACCGGCACCGCCGACACCTCGACCGGCACCGACGCCACCGATACCACGGGCGGCGGCGGCGGCTCGGACGCCACCGACACCACCAGCGGCGACACCACGACCGCCGACACCGCCGTCGACCCGTGCTCGGCGTGCGCGGACAACCAGGACTGCGTCGACGACGGCGCGGGTGGCAAGAAGTGCGAGGACAAGAAGCCGCCGTGCGGTGGTCCCTGCGGCACGGGCGAGATCTGCGACACGGTGACCGACAAGTGCGTCAAGCCGACCTGCTCGCTGCCCGAGGCCACGGCCCTCACCGGCAACACCAACATCAACAAGATCAGCAAGCTCGCCCTCCTCGACGAGAAGAACGGCTGCGATCTCGACGATGACGCCGTTCCGAACAACGTGCTCGGCAAGGGTCTCAAAACCCTCAGCTTTTTGGACCAGGCGAACGACACCATCGGCGGCGCGGTCAAGGACGGCTCGATCGTCATCCTCCTCGCTCCGGACAAGTTCGCCAGCGACGGCACCGAGTTCACCTGCGACCTGCTGCTCGGCGACATCGACCCGTCGACCAAGGACTGCGACGCGACCAAGGACGGCGCCTGCAAGTACACCGTCGTCAAGTCGAGCTACGACCAGCTCTCGGCCAGCACCGGCACCTGCCCGGCCCTGGTCACCTTCGACCCGGTCTCGGTCAAGGACGGCAAGCTCAAGGCCGGTGGCGACAAGCAGAACTTCGACCTGAACCTGCCGGTCTTGGGCATCAACCTGAAGCTCCGCATCAGCCGCGCCCAGCTCTCGGGTGACCAGAGCGACGCCACCGCGTGGAAGTCGACCACCAACGGCATTCTCTGCGGCGTCCTCGCCGAGGACGACCTCAACGCCGCCATCGACGACGCCCCGGACGAGCTCCTCGCCGAGGCAGGTCTCGACAAGGCCACCATCAAGGGCCTCATTCCGACCCTCCTGAAGCCGGACATCGACACCGATGGCGACGGCACCAATGACGCCATCTCGGTCGGTCTCAGCCTCGAGACCATCCACGCCGAGGTGACCGGCTACACCGCAGACTAGTCTCGCGGCGCGAGCCACGGACCGCGACGGCGGGGCGGAAACGCCCCGCCGTCGTGCGTTTTGGCCCCGATCTCGGGGACTCTTCTCGGGGGTCGAAAAAAACCGCAGACCGAGCGAAAAAAGCGACGCCGGTCGCTTGACACCCCCCGGACCCTCTCGTAGGGTTCGCCTCCGCCGGGGACGACGAGCTGCGCGCTCGCCTCCGTTCCAGGCCCGGTTCCGACCCTCGGGTTCGCCGGAACGCAGGCCCCACCGGGCGAATAGCTCAGCGGTAGAGCAACGGCTTTACACGCCGATGGTCGCAGGTTCGATCCCTGTTTCGCCCACCGCGATGCGAGCGCTCGGTGCCTGCACGAGACTGGAGTGGTAGTTCAGTCGGTTAGAACGCCGGCCTGTCAAGCCGGAGGCCGCGGGTTCAAGTCCCGTCCACTCCGCCAAGAAGGCGCCAATCCCCTCGGGGGTTGGCGCCTTCGGCGTTTTTGCGCCTGCGACGTCCTCGATCAGGAGCGCGATGCTTCGGAAGGGTGCGACTAGACGGCTTGCTGCAGCGTCGTCGCGTACAGCGTCGTCAGCCCGGCCACACCCGCCTCGCGGAACGACGCGAGGCGAACGATGGGGCGGCGACCGGCCCAGCGGGCCACATGCTCGTCGACGCGCACGTGCGTGTCGGGGCCGATGTGCAGCAGCGCGGCGAGCTCGTGCTGCGGCCGAGACTGCAAGAACCCCGGCGCGTCAGGGCTGTCGGCGAGGACGGCAGCGCGCACCTCGAGCCGCGGCTCGGGAATGCGACCCACGTCCGTATGCATCTTCGCGAGCATGTCGAGCAGGTGATGAATCGAGCCACGCTCGTCGTCGTCGCAGGCCATGCGGATGTCGAGGAACGCGCCCTCGGGGCCCAGCACGGTGGCACCGCAGTCGCGCAACTCCGCGATGACGCCGCCGAGCAGGTGCCTCGCCATCTCTTCGAGCGCCTTGGGGCCGTAGAGCGTACCGTCGGTGGCGACCTGGCGAATCTCGACCAACGCCCGCAGCGCGCGGACCGCGCCGGTCGAGGCGGCGATCTCGATGCGCTCCGGATCGGCGTGCATCAAGCGGCCGAGCGACGAGGGGCGGGCGGTGTGCGGCCGCGGCAGCGAGGCCTCGCGATGGCGCAGGCGAATCTGCCGCAGGGCCTCACGCGCGACGCGAGCCGAGCGCGGTCGATTC
>JBEARB010000109.1:0-18114 GCA_041163625.1 Pseudomonadota bacterium
GGCGCCGCGGCCAGCGCGGCGCGCCGGCTGCGCGGGATCGCGTCGAAATCGTCGTGCAGATCCAGCCCGCGCAGTTGTTCGCGCAGGGCGTCGGTCCGGCAGGCGCGCCCCGCGAGCGCGGCCAGCAGCGCCGCGCTCGGTCGCTCGGTCGCGCCCGGCCATGCTTGCAGGCGTTCGCGGATGCCCTCGACCACATCGAGGTCGGCGGGCTCGAGGCGATCGCCGAGCGCGTAGGTCCAGCGCGGCGCGTCGGGGTGCTCGCGCAGCGCCCGGATCGAGCGCCGAGCGGCGTCGTCCAGACAGGGCGTGCGCGCTTCGTCGCTCGGCAGGCTCGGTTGCAGGAAGGTCATGCGAGCAACGACTCCAGCGTCAACGCGCTGCGGTAGGGGAGGATCTTGCCCGGCCGCGTCGCCAGTGTCGGGTCGTGGAGGACGTCGATCGCCGCGCCGCCGGGGCGCTCGCCCAGCAAGCCCTCGAGCGCGCGGCGCAGGTCGTCGGCGAGTTCCTCGCCGGCGAACGCGCGATAGCGCAGGCTGCAACGGCCGTCTGCGGCTTGTTCCAGCTCGTGCGCGACCAGCGGGTAGGGCCGCAGCTGTCGGGAGACGTCGACGGGATTGACGATGGCGCCGTCGGTGGCGCGGAACAGGACCGGCGCCCGCCCTAGCAGCTCGACCAGCCGCGGCGCCGGGTCCCCGCATCGGCAGGGGCGACGCAGCAATGCGCCCCAATCTCCGGTGCGGTAGCGCAGCAGCGGGACGAACGGGTTGCGGCCGCCGGTGACGGTGATCTCGCCGCGCTCGCCGTCGGCCACCGGGCGTCCGTCCTCGTCGACCGCCTCGACGTACAGATCCGTCGAGAGCAGGTGCATCGCTTCGGGCTCGCCCGCGCCCGCGGCCGGACAGAGGTACGCGATCGGGCCGGTCTCGGTCAGCGAATACCAATCGATCACGGGCGCGCCGATCCGCTCGCGAAGCCGCTCGCGCAGCGCCGGGCTCATCGCGACTGCCGTCGAGAGCGCGGCCTTGGGCCGGTGGCGGCAGCCGAGCTGCGCGAAGGCCGAGAGGCTGAGCGGATCGCTGGTCAGCAGCTCGGGCGCGAGGTCGTCGAGGTAGCGGCGAGGGGCGTCGGCGTCCGGCCAACCGGCGGCGTCGAGGTTCAGCTTGGCGAAGCCGGCTTGGTCCCAGCCCGAGAGCACGCACGGATAGGTGACGGTCTCGCGTTGGGCACCGAGCAGCACGGCGCCGACGCGGTCGGGCCCGAGCTCGAGCGTCACGCCCCAGCGCGCGAGCGCGTGCTCGACCAACGCGAGGTAGGCCGCGACCCCGCGCCGGTGTTGCGGCACGCGCAACGGGTGCCCCGTGGTGCCGGCGGTGGAGTAGACCAGCATCTCGTCGAGCGGCGCGTCGTCCGGCACCACCTCGCCGATGCGCAGCGCCAAATCCTCGCGCGACATCGTCGGTAGCGTCGCGAATTCGTGCTCGGCGTCGCGACCGCGCAGGGCGGCGCGCAGGTGCGGCGATTGCGTGGCTCGGCCGGCGAGCCAGGCCAGGACCGACGCGCTCGGCGTCGACGGGGCGCTCGTCGCGCGCTGCTCGGGCGCGGGCCAGGGCGTACGAAGCCGCTCGCGCAGGGCCCGCAGCCATTCGAGGTCGGCCGCGTCGAGCCGATCGCCCGCGACGTGGTTCCAGCGCGGCGCGTCCGGATGCTCGACCATCCGGCGCAGGTTGGCCGCGCCGGCAGCGTCGATGCTGGGCTGGCGCTCGCGAAGCGCCGCGGGCAGTTCGAAGGTGGCGTCGCTCACGTGCGCTACTCCCGGCTGATCTTCGCCGCGGCTTCGGCGGCAGCTTTGCGGGCGAGTTCCTCGCGCACCTGCCGCGCGCGTCGTTCCCGCTCCTCGGCCTCGCGGATGATTCGGAACGCCTCGACGCTGTCGACCTGGCCGAGCCGCTCTTTGGCCTGCGCGGCCGTCTCGCCATCGGGTCGCAGACCGAGCGCTCGCAGCCCGCGCCGAACCAACTCTTCGCGACGCTCGGCTTCCTGGTCGAGGTCCGTCACGCGGACGACCGACGCCAACTCGGCGATCTCGACGACCAACAGCCGCCGGAGCTGCTTGGCGTCGGCACCGTGGGCGCGCAGGCCCGGGTTCCACAGCAGCCAGCACAGCCGCAGCGTCAGCGCCAAGCGGTTGACGGCGTTGGCGTCCGTCGGCGACGCCTCCATCGCGGCCAGCAAGTCGTCGTCGACCGGGCCACCGTCGCGCGCCGCGAGGAGGGTCTCGCAGAGATCGTGCACGACCGCGCGCACCGAGACGCGCTCGAGACTCGCGGCGTCGTGTGCACGCATCGCGGGCGGCAGCTCGCCGAGCCAGCGCAGCAGGGTGGGCAAGGGCGGTGCGTGTTCGTTCATCGATCTCCCCAACGCTCGCGCACGAAGGCGCGCGAGAACGCGATCAACTCGGACCAATCCCGCACCGCGAAGATGCGGAACCCCAGGCCCGAGAGCGCGTTGCAGAAGGCGTAGCGTTCCGGTTCGCGGCCGAGGTTGAGCACCAGCGTGCCACCTCCTCCGGCGCGTGCCATCGCTTCGGCGACGACCTCCTTGCCGGGGCGGCCGTGCTCGTCCTTGGCGAGCATCGTGTCGATGCCGTCGTCGGAGATGACCACGACGTGCGCCTCGCCCTCGTGCGGCTTGCGGGCGGCGTAGGTGTCGCGCAGCAGGTGCAGCGGGAACGCCGTCGCGCCCGAGACGAAGCCGGTGACCATGCCGAGGACGCGGCGCTCGTCGCGGGTGAACCCGCCGGTCGTGTCGAAGACGCCCGGTCCCGACCAGAGGGTCGCCTGCACCCGGCCGCCCGCGCGCAGGCAGGAGAGCGCCAACACCGTCGCGCTCAGCGTGAGGTAGCTCAGGCTGTGGCGCGGATCCGGCATCGACCCCGAGCAATCGACGTAGATATCGAGATCCAGCGGCGTCGGCGCGGGCTCCAATCCGGGGACCCAACCGATGCGGCGCTGCACCGTGGTCACGCCGGGGACCAGCATCGGCGACTGCAGCAGGGACTCCATCAGGTCGAGCTTTTCGAGCGCGTCCCCGGCCTCCCAGGGGTCGAGCCCCTCGGGCTGTTCGTCCATCGCGGGCGCCTGGCTGCGGCTCGGAAAGGGCAGCAGGTGCGGCATCGCCAGCTCTTTGTAATAGCGGGTCACCAGCGCGTGGTCGTCGACGTCCAGACCCATCGCGCGCAGCAGTTGCCCCACCTCGAAGGGCGGGCGGGCGTTGCCGCCAGGGCGCGAGGGGCCCTCGCTGCCGCCGCCGGCCGCGTCGTCGCCTTCGCCCGTCGCGTCGGCGGCGCCCTCGAGCAGGTCGCCGTCGAGTGGCTCGAGCTCGGCGGGATCGATCTGCATCACCCCGGCGGGCAGGTCGCCACTCTCGCCGTGTTGGTCGCGCCCGGCCGATTCGGTGTCGTGCAGGCCCGAACGCACGAACAGGCCGTTCTGGCCGGCTCGCTGCTCGGCCTCGGCGAGGTCCTCCGCGAAGTGACGGAGCAAGACGGCGGCGTAGCGTCGGCCGCCACGGATCCAATCGCGCGCGAACACCCGCACGATGCGCGCGAGCAACGCGGCGTCGGCGTGTTCGGCGTCCGAGACGCCGTCGGCGGCGACCAAGCTGTCGCGGGGCTCACGCCAGAGGACCTCGAGGCTCCTCGCGTAGACGCGCCAGACGCGGTCGCTCTCGCCGCCGTGGTGCAGCCGCAGTCGCCGGTAGACCTCGACGATGCCGACGGGCCCCGCGGCGGTCTCTTCGCCGCCGTCCTGAACCAGGCGATCGTTGATCAGGCTGTCGGCCCAGAGGTTGGCGCAGAGCGCGACGATCGGATCGGGCAGGCCGACCAAGGTCCGCCGCAACACCGCGAACAGCCGGACGTGGTCGGCCATGTTCCCGGGCACGTAGATGTGATGGCCGATCTCGTGGGCGAGGATGGCGCGCTCGCAGCCCTGCAAGCCGAGCTCGAGGTAGCGCTCGAGGTTGACCAGGATCGTCGCGTCGGCGAGCCGGATCGCCGCGATTTGCCCGCCCATCCGGACTTTTTGCGCTTCCTTCTCGCTGGTCAGCACGTTCGGCTCGCGCAGCAGCGTATGGGCCGACCACGCCGCGAGCGCCGGCTCCCAGGCGGCGGCGAAGGCGTCGCGAACGGCCCGCGCGTCCTTCAACGCGTTGCCCCGTCGAGGTCGCGCGGCGGCAGCATCACGCGCACACGATGCGAGTCGCGGCTGGTCCACGCGACGACCCCCGCACCGGCGATCATCGAGGTCGCGCCGGCGGCCGCGGCGGCGCGCGCGAGCTTGTCGACCGTGCGGCCGAGCGCCTCGGGCGCGGCCGTCGTGCTCGGCGCGTCGTCACCGAGACCCGGCACCTCGTCGAGCGGCAAAGGCGTCGCGACGGCGCCGTAGGCGTCCGCGTCGAGCCGGTAGGCGTCGGTGTCGACCGCGACGAAGAGCAGGTGGGGAGAAGCGGCGGCGACGACCACCGGCGGGCGCGCGAATCGGCCACCGAAGCCGACGAATTCACCGACGCGGCCGACCTCTTCCCAAGCCTCGAGCGGCGCGTCCTGTCGGCGCAGCGCGAGCCGGTCGCCCAGCCGCAGTTGTTCGTCGTCGGGCATCGCGTCGAGCGCGTCGAGGGTCGGCGCATCGAGGATCTGTTCGGGACGCAGCCAGCCGTCGCGCGAGAGCGCCGTCCACAGCAGACGTGCCGCCGGCAGCGGCCAGTCCGGCACCGCAAGAGCGTGCAGGAGCAGCGCCGGCGGCAGCCGTTCGGCGGCTCGGAGGGCGCCGTGACGAAGCCGCGGCTCGCCCAGACGCCACGCGAGGACCGCGCCGGCCGAGAGCAGGGCCTCGGGATCCGGCGCGTGTTCGGCCGCGTCGCCGATCGCCGCGAGCCAAGCAGGACCGCTCGGGCCGAGGCGTTCGATCGCGTTCGACAACGCCGCCGGCAGCCGCGCGGGTGCCCGCGCACACAGGCGCAGCATCGCGGGGCGGCAGAGGATCTCGTCGAGCAGGCGCGCGATCGCCGGACGCGCCAGGGTGTCGCGCGCCGCGTGCAGCAGGAGCAGGTCGAAGATCGCCAGGCGCAGGGGCGTGCGCTGATCGGCGGGCAGGGCGTCTTCGGTCGCCGCCACGATCGGCGGCAAGTGCGCCGACACGGCCGTCAGCAACGCCTCGGCGCCGACCCGCGGGAAGCGCTGCCGCACGGCCTCGAGCCGGGTGTTCAGCGCGTAGCGTTCCTCGCCGAGCCAGGCGGCGGTGCGGTCGTCGACGCGGCTCATCCGGCCCACTCGAGCCAGCGCAGGTAGTTGCTGTAGCGCTGGTGGTAGTACTTCAGCTTGAGCACGTCTGCCTTCACGTGTGCATAGAGCTTGGTCGCCTTGGCGAGCCGGGCGAACTGCGTCTCGATCCGCGCGATGCGCTTGCGCACTTCGGCCTCGGGTAGGCCGTCCAGACCCTGGTCGAACTCGGCGTCGAGCTCGGCGACCGGGTCGTCCCGGTCGAGGTTCAGGCGCGCGTACTCGGCCATCGCGGCGTCGAAGGCGCGCTGCAGCCACGCGATCCGGTCGACGCGGAGCAGCTCGCCGCCGGGCTGGTCGAGGATCGGAGCCGTCTCGTTCTGCTTCAGCTTCTCGTGCAGGATCCACGGCACGAGCGCGCGAACGTCCGCGATCTCGACCTCGCTGGCGCCGCGGAACCAAGCGAGCGTCTTCACGTAGGTGAGCAGCGTCAGCAGGGCACGCACCGAGAGCCCGTTCTCGGTCTGGCTGCAGAGCGCGCGTTGCTTGTCGCGGCCACAATCGCTGGCGCAGACCTGCGAGAGCGTGCGCCCGGCGATGCGGATCGAGTCCTTGGACTTGTACTCGATATCGGCGGCGGCGAGGTCGCAGAAGTCGAACTGCGCGGCGAAGAACTCGATGCGGCGGCGCACCGCGCGCGGCACCGGCATCGCGAGCACCTCGCGGTGGACCTGGTCGAGCTCCGCTTCGGTGAACACGATCTCCGGCGGGACGATGCGCGCCGGATCCACCCGCTGCTCGACCCGGAACAGCAGCTCGTCGAGGAAGCGCGGGTTGAAGTCGAGCGCCTTGACGACGATGTCGATGCGGTCCTTCAGCGCCTCGATCACGGGGTAGGTGCCGCCGCCGAGATCGTCGTTCGCGGTGAGGAACCACGCCGAGCTCGGGCTGACCATCACCTGGTCGAGGATCTCGGCGTAGCCGTCGGCCATCAGCGTCAGCAGCGCCGACTGCGTCCGCGTCGGGATGCGGTTGTATTCGTCGACGATCTTCACGCGCATCCCGAGCCAGCGACGCCACGAGATGCGGATATCGTCCATCGAATCGGCGGCCACGAGGTCACGGGGCAGGGGATTGCCGATCAGATCGGCGATGGTCATCTGCGGCTGACCCTTCTGGATGCCCTTACGGACCTCCTCGAGCGAATAGCCGGCGAGGATGCCCATCAAGATCGCGCTCGCCGTCTTGCCGCGCCCGGGACCACCGATGAACAGGCACCGCCGCCGCGCCGCGAAGGTCAGCAGCGGCAGCAGGACGAACGACGAGAAGCTCTGATCGGTCGGCAGGCGGACCTCGGTGCCGGCGCCGCCGAAGCGGAATTTCGGCGGCGCGGTGCGGTGGAACTCGATGTCGTAGTAGGGCGTGATGATCGCGTGGTTGACGATCCAGTAGTAGGCCTGCCGCATCTTGTCGTCCAAGCCGACGGCGGCGGGCGCGTCGCCCGTGGCGGCGCCGGATTGGACGCTGGCGGCGCCTTCGTACAGGCGCGCGACGTCGAAACCCGGCTCCGGCTCACGCGCACGCGGCGGACGGGTCGGGGACGCCGAGACATGCGACGGGGCGTGGGCCGATTCGGACATGAGGCACCTCCGTTGCCGGTCTGGCCGGGCGCGGTATTCGTTTTCTACGCCGACGGGGGTGGGTCGTCCACCGGCTATCGGACGACCTGTGTCCCGCCCCTCGAAAGAAATTGGTCATACCACTTGACCAGCAGAGGAGTGGTCGCTAGAACCACTCTCGACGCCGGTCCTCCGGCGGGGGAGGAGCCCATGGCCCTGCAGCCCATCGCGCGCAAATCGCTCTCGGACGACGTCTACGAGCAGCTCACGACCGAGATCGTCGAGGGGCGCTTCGAAGCCGGCGCGACGTTGCCGTCCGAACGCGAGCTCGCCGAGGCGCTGCAGGTCAACCGCGGCGCGATCCGCGAGGCCGTGCGACGCCTCGGGCAAGCGGGTCTGGTCGATTCGCGCCACGGCAGCGGCCACCACGTGCTCGACTACCGGCGGGCGGCCGGCTTGGATTTCCTGCCGCGCCTGCTCTTCCGCGCGGACGGCGACGTCGACCTCGACACCGTGCGTGGCGTGCTCGAGATGCGCTCGGCGCTCGGCCCCGACGTCGCCCGCGCGGCGGCCAGCCGTCGCGATGACGCGCAGCTCGCCGAGTTGCATCGCCTCTGCGCTGCACACGCCGCGGCGGCCGAAGATCTGGGCGAGCAGCAGCTCTTGGCCATCGCGTTCTGGGACGTGCTGGTCGACGCCTCGGGCAATATCGCCTACCGGCTGGCCTACAACTCGCTGCGGCAGGTCTACGAGACGGTGCGCGAGGCCGTGGCTCAGGTGCTGGCCGACGAGATCGTCGACAACGCCCGGATGCGCCAGATCGCCGCCGCCGTCCGCGACGCGGACGCCACCACCGCCGCCGAGGTCGCCCGCGCCCTCTGCGAACGCGGTCGCCGCGGGTTGGAAACCGCGCTCTCGCTCTTCGACGACGCCTAGTCGTCAACTTCGTCGCGGCCACCGCCGCTGGAGTCGACCATGCAGACCTCTCCCGCCGAATCGCCCTGGCGCCCCTCGGGTGCCGCTTGGACGCTGCCGCAGGCCGCCCTGCGCTTCGCCCACCATCGCAACGTGTGGATCCTCGTCGGTGCCGTGTTGACCGCCCTGGTCGGCCGCCTGTTCGCCGGCGCGCCGAGCGGCTGGGATGCCCTGATCGTCATCGGATTGCTCGCCTTCGAGCCCTTCCAAGAGTGGCTGATCCACGTCTACATCCTGCATTGGCGGCCGCGAAAGCTCGGGTCGTTCACCATCGACTTCGAGCTGGCGCGTCGCCATCGCCATCACCACAAGGATCCGGGCGATTTGCTGGTCGGCTTCATGCCGACGCGGACCTTGGTGCTGGCGACCGCGGGGCACGCGGCGTTCTGGTGGCTGGCGATGCCGACGCCCGCGCTGGCGTGGACCGGGATGCTCACGATCGCCACGATCGGCTTGGTCTACGAGTGGACGCATTACGTCGTGCACACCAGCGTCGTGCCGCGCGGCGCGCTGGCCAAGCAGGTCTTCCGCTACCATCGGCTGCACCACTTCAAGAACGAGAATTACTGGATGGGCGTGACCAACCACCTCGGCGACTTGATGCTCGGCACGCTGCCGGACCAGAAGTCGGTGCCGGCGTCGCCGACGGCGCGGGACCTCGCCAAGGCGGTCGGCGCGGCGTCCTGAGTGCGCGTCAGGGCCGGTGCGCTTCGCTTCGCACCAGCCGTGCCACGCGCAGGCCAGCCGGCACCGCGTCGCTCTCGATCGGCGCGAGCCCAAGTGCGACCGCCACCGGACCCGCCGGTAGGGCAGCGGGAAAGCGGGCCAACTCGACGATGCCGCGCAGCGCCGGTGGTCCGTCGAGCGCGTGACCGTCGCCGCCGTCGAGTCCCCACCAGCGGCGATGATTCGGAGTCGAACCACCGTCGTCCTCGCGGTCGATCGACGGCAAATCCACGATCAGCCAGCGCGCGCCGAGGCCGACCAGCAGGTCGAGCGCTTCGGCGGTCGGGTAGGGCGCCGCGCTGCCGGAAAAGTCGAAGGATTCGGCCAAGGGGGGGCGATACACCCGTAGCAAGAGCGCCTCGACCGGCAGGTCGAGCGCGACGGCGCGCGCGTCCTGCCACGCGCGCTCGAGGGCGCGCCGCGTCAGCACGCGGTCGGCGGCGTCGTGCAGACCGGCGTAGCGCTCTCCAGTCGCGCCGAGCGGCTCGGTCGCGACGTCGAGCAGTAGGCCACAGAGCAGCGGTGGCGTCGCGGCCAGCATCGCGCGGCCGGCGAGGGCGCGGGCATCGTCGGCGGGCAGGACGTGCGCGACGCTCTCGGCGTGACAGCCGTCGCCGTGCGGGTGCAGGTGCAGGCCGTCGCAGTTGACGCTCGCGCCGTCTTCGACCCGCAACACGCGGCCACCGCCGATCGGGAAGGGCACCTCGCGGGCCGCCGGCAGGCCGAAGGCGTGCGGACTCGCCCCATCGGGCCGAATGCGGACAGCGGCGTCGTGCCAGGCCGAATCGGCGACCTGCCAGCGAGCCCCGTCGGCGCCGATCCAGCCGACGACCAAGCCGCCGTTGGCGTTCATCGCGGCACGCCGAACGCGCTCGGATCCAGGCCGAACGCCGCGCAGGCGGCATCGCCGAGCAGCGCGGATTCGGTCGCGGCGTCGAAGCCGGCCGAGCGGATCTCGCGGCCGGGCTCGAGTTCACCGAGCGGGAAGGGGTAGTCGGTGCCGAGACAGACGCGTTCTGCCCCGAACCGGGCGACGAGGAGCCGCAGCATGTCGACGTCGTGCACCAGGCTGTCGAGCCAATAGCGGCCGTTGTAGGCCGAGGGGGGCGTCTGCGTGCGGGTCTGGCAGAGATCCGGGCGGACGGCGAAGCCGTGGTCCACGCGGCCGGCGGTCGCGGGGTAGGCGCCGCCGCCGTGCGCGAAGACCAGCCGCAGCCCCGGGTGACGGTCGAGCACGCCGCCCATCAGCACCGAGCAGATCGCGGCAGAGGTCTCCGCCGGCATCGAGACCAGCCAGGGCAACCAATGGCGACCGAGTCGTCCCTCGGCCATGCCCATCATGTCCCACGGGTGCACGAAGATGGCGAGTCCGGCCTGCACCGCCGCCGCCCAGAACACCTCGTGCGCCGGATCGTCGAGCTCGCGGACGCCGACGTGGCTGCCGATCTCCACGCCACGGAGACCGTCGGCGGCGACGCGCTCGAGCTCGCGCGCAGCCAGCTCCGGATCCTGCAGCGGGACGGTGCCCAAGCCGACGAAACGCCGCGGGTGTCGCTGCACGCGCTCGGCGATGTCGGCGTTGAGGTAGCGTCCGAGCTCGAGCGCGTGCGTGGCGTCCGCGCTGTACGCGAACAGCACCGGTACGGTCGAGAGCACCTGCACGTCGACGCCGTCGCGGTCCATGTCGCGCAGGCGGGCGTCGTCGTCCCAGAGGTTGGGTTCGACCGCGCGGAAGAAGCGCCCGTCTCGCATCATGTGCGCGCAGCCGAGCGGGACCTCGGGATGCGCAGGGCCGTGGTGCCGCATCATCACCCAGCCGCCCGTGCCGGTTTTGCGCGCCATGTCCGGCAAATCGCGCGGCAGGACGTGCGCATGCACGTCGATGGTCAGCGGGCGGTGCGTTGTGCTCACGGGGTAGGCTCGTAGACTTCGTGGCCGATCGCGCCGGCGATCACGTCCTTGGGCGAGAACAGCATGGGATGCGTCTCGTTGGCCAGCCACAGGCGGACCTGGTCGGCGAAGTAGGGCGAGTCGAGCAGCGCCGACTGACCGCCGGGCAGAATGGTGCGACCGTCGATGCGACCGACCGGGTGATCGGCGTCGGGGCCGTACAGCGCGACCACCATCCGCATGATCGGGCCGTGGCTGTAGCTCATGTCGCGTGGTTGGCCGACGGTCTCCGGGCCGTAGTGGGCGCTGCGGATGGCGTTGGGCGCGGCGGCATCGACCGCCCCGTAGTCGCCCGGGCGCGGGAACCCGGGCAGGTTCGCGCGCGGGTCTTTGGGCGTCAGGGCGTCCGCGAGCGGGTGGAGCTCCGGGGTGATCGCGAAGAGATCGAGCAGCGCCCCGAGCCCGTCCACGCCCTCGAGGAAGCTCGCGAGGATCGAGTCGAAGCGCACCATGTGGCGCAGACCCCAGAGCCAAGCCTCGGGATCGTCGGTGCCGTAGCCGCCCAGACCGTGCCCGGACGGCTTGGCCCGCAGCGCCGCCAGCGCGCGCAGGGCGGCGGTGCCCAGGATCTCGTCGGAGGTCTCGACCGCCGGCGTGCCGGCGTCGTCCCAGAGCACGCTCTCGCCGCGCGCCTCGAGCCAGCCGGCGAGCCCGCGCGGGTTGCCGGGGCCGCGGCCCTGAACCGCGGCCACGAAGTGCCGCAGCGCTTCGAGGGCGTCGAGATCGGTGCCCTCGTCGTCGTACATGCCGTGCAGCGCTTCGACCAACCAGGCGTTGAAGATGGTGGTGGCGATGGCGTCCTGTCGCTGCTCGGCGGTGGGCTGGTGGTAGAAGGTCGCGACGCCCGATTCGGCCGGGCAGCCGCGCGCGTGCCAGGCTTGCAGCCGGTCGCGGACGATGGTCAGCGTGGCGGGGTCGGCCATCCACACCGCGGCGAGCGGATCGGCGGCCGGCTTGGCGGACTTGCTCGCCGCCTCGGCCTTGTCGAGCGCTGCGACGAACGCGGGCACCAACGTCTGCCCGAGCAACGAGCGGGTCGTGCCCTGCACGGTCGCCATCGACGCGGTCGTCGCGCCGCCGCCCGAGACCGACGCGGCCACGCCCTCGTCGATGGCGTGTGCGCGCAAGCCGAGCACCCAGGCGCCGCCGAGGTACCACGTGTCGTTGCCGAGGACGCCGTCGGTACTCGTGCCGCTGATGTCGTTGTTGGCGTTGACGACGAAGCCGCGCGTCGGGTTGCGCGCCGTCGGCCACGCGGCGAACGGCACCACGCAGGCGTACGGGTCGATCGCGCCTGGGGTCTCGTCGACCACGCCCGCGACGTTGGGGACCGAGAAGCCGCGGTAGGTCTTGCCGTCGATGAGGTCGCGCGGGTCGGCGCCGGGTGCGAAGCCGGCCTCGTCCCGCGCGAGGTACCCGCGGCACGGCGTCGCGTTGTAGCTGGTGTAGGCGGCGTTGCCGGCCGCGTCGACGGCCATCATGTTCTGCGCCCAGCCGACGAAGCGGCGCGTCGCCGTGAGGAACCCGTCGACGTCGTCGGCATGGCCGATGGCATCGATGGCGCCGGGGGTGTCGGCGACGTCGAGGGTCGTCAGGTCCATCGAGACCGCGACGATCGTGCCGTCCTGGTCCTCGTCGCCGGGCACCATCATGTCGCCCAACACGTCCACCATCGCCTTGCCTGCGGGCAGCTTCGCGGGATCGGCGAGCTCCGCCTCGGTGGCGGGCCGGCCCTCGATGGCGACCAGGCGCCGGCCGTCCCACGTCTCGTAGCGGCGCCGCGTGACGGTCCCGCCGGGGCTCTGCAGCAGGGTGATCTTGGCGGTGTCGAAGCTCTCGTCGACGGCCACGAGCGCCTTGTCTGCGCCCTCGTGGACGATGCTGACGGGCGCGCCGTCGGCGCCGAGCTTCACGGTCTCGCGGTAGAAATCGGTGATGTCGCCGTAGAGGTAGGTGTTCGACCACGCGATGGCGCCGTTGGTGCCCGCGCCGAGCAGCGGCAGGCCCGCGAAAGTCAGCCCGAGTTGGTGCGTGTCGCCGCCACCGAAGACGCGAGTATCCAGGCCGATGCGCCAGAACAGCGAGGGTACCGAGAGCTGGAGGTGGCCGTCCGAGGCCAGGATCGCGGCGCCGTCGGCGCTCGCGCTGCCGGCGACCGCCCAGATATTGCTGCCGAAGCTGCCGCGGTGCGATTTGCCCAGGCGGGCCGCGAGTCGTTCCGCGCGACCGTGCAGCCGCTCGAGCATCGCGGCAGGGACCGGCAGCGCGTGTAGCGCGGCTCGCCACGCCTGTGCCTTGGCCCGCCGGCGCGCAGCGAGCGATTGCGGCGGCGGGGGCGGGGCGCCGGCGCCGTTCTCGCCGTAGCCCGGCGTGGTGGTCTCCGGGAAGAGCGGCGCGACGTTGTCGAGGACGTCCGAGAGCAGGGCGGCCTCGCGCTGCGCTGCGTCGGGCTTGCCGGCAGTCGCGGCGGCGAACCCGCGGCGTTGCGTCGCGCGGCGGATATCGTCCGTCTCGTAGCCCTGTTGGAAGAGCACGACCGCGAGCACGCCGCACATCGACCGCCGATCGAAGGGCGCCATCGCGTCGCTCGGCGATTTGTAGCCGAGCAAGCCCGCGGCCATCGAGAGCTCCGAGGGCAGGGGCAGCTTCTCGGCCTTCACGGCGGCGACGTAGTCGTTCACGCCGGCGGCGTAGCCGTCGAGGATCTCGGTCATCTCGGGCGTGAGCTGCGCCAGCAGCCGGTCGGCGACGGCGGTCATGCCGCTGCCGCGCGACTCGGCGTCGGCGCCGAGCGCGACCGAGCCGAAGACTTCGCTGATCCGGCCCAGTCCCAGGCGCCGCAGCATGTCGATCAGGAAGAACCGGTCACGCGCAGCGACGAAGCCCATCACGCGGGCGAGGTCGGCGCGGTTCTCGGCGTAGATGTGCGGCACGTTGCCGGCGGTGCGGACCACGTGCGCCGGCGCCTGCAGTCCGGTGAGCGACCAGCGCTCGGACTCGGTCAAGCCCGCGATTGCCGCCGCCGCCTCGGGGTCGTCGGTCGGAGCCTTCTTCTCGGGCGGGTCGTCGTCGGTGCAGCCGGTGGCGAGCGCGCAGGTCAACAGGGCGAGCGCGATCCAGCGCTGCCGGTGTGCGCCCCGGAGTCGATGCGAGTTCCTCATGCTCAGCTCCTTCCGGTCGCCACGGCGCCGAGGATCGCCTCGAGGTCGAGGTAGCGCCGCGCGAGATCCGACGCCATCTCGACTTTCTCCCGGTCGGTGGGCCGGATCTTGACCGTCAGCTTTTCGACGCGGGCCGAGGCGTGGAAGGTGTCCTCGTCCGAGAGCAGCACCGGCACGTGGCTCTGTTCGAGCAACTCGCGAATGGTCGGATCCGGGACCATGCCGCCGGTCAGCAGGATGCCCGAGACGGTCGCCTTGTCTTCGAGCTTGGCGACGAGGTGGGCCGCGATGCTGACGAGGATGTTGTCGACCCGGTCGCCGGGCGTGATGACGAAGGTGCCGTGGTGGATATGGCCGATCGTGTTCTGTGGCGTCATCGCCGCCACGATCGTGTTGCTGACGCGGGTGTCGAGGTAGTCGTGGCCGGCGACCACGCGGAAGTTCAGCTCCTCGCTCAGTTGGCGCACGGTCGGTAGCGTCAGGTCGTGCGCAAAGGGCACCACGCCGAGGCACGGGATGCCCTGATTGGCCAAGCCCTGCCGCACGGCGGCGGCGACCTTGTCGTATTTCTCGGGCAGCACCTTGTTGACGATGGCGCCGAGGACCGGCACCCCGGCCTGCTCGAAGAGCGCGTGATTCAGGCAGATCTCGTCGATCGCCGAGCCGATGCCGCCCGACGCGATCACGATGGCGCTCGCGCCGAGGTGGCGGGCGACGTCGGCGTTGCTGGCGTCGATGACGGAGCCGACGCCGGCGTGGCCGGTGCCCTCGACGATGGTCACGTCCACGCCTGCGTCGATGCGCGACATGGCGTCGTCGATGCGCTCGTAGATGCCGGCCCGGTCACGGTCGTGCACGTAGCGCTCGGTGAACCCGCGCGGGATGGTCACCGGGCTCATGTCGGCGAGGCTACCGCCCTGACCGAAATAGGATTGGATCAGGATGGCGTCCTCGTCGGCCTTCACGTCGTCGCGCACCAGGTAGCGCTGCCCGATCGGCTTGATGAAGTGCACGCCGAGGCCGCGATCGCGCATCGCCGCGAACAAGCCGACGCTGGTCGTGGTCTTGCCGACATTCTGCCGGGTCGCGCTGACGAAGAGTCTGCCCATCGCTCGCCTCCTGGTTCACGGGCGCAGGCTAGCGTCTGGCCGCTCGCGGGGCTACCCTCACGGCCATGAGCGAGGACGCCGCCCCCGACCACAAGGACGACGCAGCCGGTTCGCGCGAATGCCCGCAATGTGGGCATCGGACCGACGCGCTCGTCTGCCCGAACGACGGCCTGCGGACCATGTCGTTGCAGCAGCTCGCCGAGCCCGCCGACGCCTGGGCCGGTCGCATCCTCGGCGGCAAGGTCGAGCTCGAGGCCCCGATCGGCCGCGGCGGCATGGGCGCGGTCTATCGCGCGCGCCACCTCGAGACCGGCGGCTTGGTCGCGGTCAAGGTCCTGCACCCGACCGCAGCGCAGCGCGCGCAGACGCTGCGGCGCTTCCATCTCGAGGCCCAGAACGCCGCCAGCCTGCGCTCGGTGCACACCATCCGGGTGATGGACTTCGGCATCGAGGACGGCTCGCCCTACCTCGTCATGGAGCACCTCGACGGGTCGCCGCTCAACGTCGTCCTGCGCCGCGAAGGTCGGCTGCCGTGGCGGCGCGCCGTGCACATCGCCACGCAGATCGCCAAGAGCCTGTGGGAAGCGCACGCGCACGAGCGCCGCATCGTCCACCGCGACATCAAGCCCGGCAACGTCTTCCTGCTCGACCAGCTCGGTGCCAAAGACTTCGTGAAGGTGCTGGATTTCGGCATCTCCCGCTCACTCGAAGGCGTCGGCGCCGACACCCGCGGACCGATCGGGACGCCGCACTCGATGGCGCCCGAGCAATGGACCGGCACCGAGGTCGACGGTCGTGCCGATCTCTACGCGCTCGGTTGCCTGCTGCACGAGATGATCGAGGGCGCGCCGCCGTTCGACGTCGAGCCGGGGATGAGCGCTTCCGCGCAGATGGCGCACCTCGCCCGCTCGCACACGCACGGCCAGCCGCCGCGCTTTTCACCCGAGATCGCGGCCGAGTTGCCCGATGGGCTGCAAGCGTACGTGTTGCGCTTGCTGGCCAAGCAGCCCGACGACCGGCCTCCGTCCGCGCAGGCCGTGGTCGAGACCTTCGAGGCCTTGCTGGAGGGGCGTGGCCTCGACGGATCCGCCGACAAGGCGTTCAAGGCGACGACCGATCGGCGACGCCCCTCGGACGTCGGGCACGCCGCTCAGGCACCGGCCAACGCCGCTGCTGGGCGGAGCTCCCGCGCCGACGGGGCGGGTGTCATGGTGCGCTCCTCGCCCTCTGGGGCCCGACGCGTGCCCTCGCAAGCGATCGAGACCGAGGAGACCCGCGACGCCGACGACGAAGCGTTCGTCGCCGCTGCCGAGGCCGAGGCCGCCGCGCTCGACGCCCTCTCCTCGCGGGCCACGCGGGACGCCGGCGCGGTCACGGCCGAGGTCGTGCGGCGCTTGCCGCTGCGGTCGATCGGGTTCGCCGCGGTCGGCATCGTCCTCGGCGCGGCGCTCGCGGGCTGGTGGTGGACGCGGCCGCCCGAGGAGGCGGATCTCCGGGCCAAGCTCGCCGATGGCGGCGTCGCGATCGAGCAGCGACAGGCGGCGATCGCCCATCTGCTCGCGCGGAGCGACGCGGCTCCCCGCCTGCGCGGACTGCAGCTGCAGTCGTTGCGCCTCACCGAAGCACGCCTGGGCGAGGCCGATCTACAGGGCGCCGATCTCGCCGAGTCCGACCTCGCGCGGGCCGACTTGGCGCGCGCCGACCTGCGTCGGGCCTCGCTCGCGGGGGCCAACCTTCGCGGCGCCAACCTGCGCGGCGCCGACCTGCGCGGGGCCGACCTCGAGGGCGCTGTCCTGGCCGAGACGGCGCTGCAGGGCAGCAAATACGACGGCGACACGCGTTGGCCGGCCGGCTTTGCGGCCAAGCGGTCCGGCGCGGTCGGTCCCGGCGCCGAGCTCGGCGGGGTGGACCTTCGGGGCGCCGATCTCCGCGGCGCGTCGTTGACCGACGCCAACTTGCAGGGCGGCGATCTGCGCGGCGCCAACCTCGCCGAGGGGCGGATGCGCGGAGCGAATCTGCGCGGCGCCAACCTGCGCGAAGCGGGGCTCCGTGCCGCCGACTTGCGCGACGTCGATCTGCGCGGCGCCGACTTGCGCGAGGCCGATCTGCGCGGCGCGAACCTCGAGGGGGCGGTCTACGACGACGACACGAAGTTCCCACCCGGCTTCGCCCCGGCCAAGGCCGGGGCGACGCGGCGCGCCTCGGCCGCAGACCCGGCTGTCGCTGCCGCCGAGCCGGCGGCAGCGCTGGCGGCCACGGCTCCGGCGCCGACGAAACCGACTCCCGCGCCCGACCAGGCGGCGCCGGCTCCGGCTCCGACGCCGACGGAGCCGGGGGCCGCGACGCGAGGGCGGCGCGCTCCGACGCGCGTCGCAGCGCGGGTCGAGCCAGAGCCGGCGCCCCCGCCGGTGCAGCCACCGCCCGCGCCCGCGGCGCCCGAAGCGGCGCCGGCACCGGCGCCGACACCGGCACCGACGAAGAAGATCGAGCCGCCGTTGCCGCCGCCGGCTGCCGCAGCGGAGCTGCCGCCGCCGCCGCCGCCGCATCCGGTCCACGGCTACGCCGGTGCAGACCTGCGTGGCTTCGACCTGAGCGGACTGCCGGCCGCCGGGCTCAAGGTGCGGCAGGCGCGCTACGACGCCCGGACGCGCTGGCCCGCTGGCTTCGACCCGCGCAGCAGCGGCGCGTTCGGGCCCGGCGCGCAGCTCTCCGGCGCGATGCTGCGAGGCCTCCGGCTCTCCGGGCTCGATCTGCGCGGCGCCGACCTCTCGAAGGCCGACCTCTCCGCCGCGCGGATGATCGGCGTCCGGCTCGAGCGGGCGAATCTCCGCGGCGCGACTCTGCGCGGCGCCGATCTGCGCGGCGCCCGATTGGCGGACTGCGCCCTCGACGGCGCTCGCTTCGACTCGGATACGCGCTGGCCGGACGGATTCGAGCCCGCAGACCACGGCGCTGAACTGGTCTTCTAGAGACGCGACCAGAAAATGCAGATTCGCATTTTCTGGCCGAGTCTCTCGTCTGTTGTCTGGGGGGCTGGGCGTCTGGGCGTCCCCTGGTCGCGAGAAGCGTGGTTCTCGCGGACCATCCCCCTCCGCGATCCGCGCCCCTCAAAATTGCCCTTGGCGACTTTGGATCGCGTCTCTAGACGCGGTCCCGGACCTCGGCCGCGTCGATGACGGCGCGCGCCACCCGCATGGCGTGGCCGGCTCGCATCATCGCTGCGAGGTCCTTGTCCCGGCGCTCGGCCCGGTCGGAGAATCGGTAGGGGCCGAGCCCGCGCCGGCGGGCATACGCCC
>JBEARB010000110.1:0-28486 GCA_041163625.1 Pseudomonadota bacterium
GCCCTCGTAGCGCTTGTACTCGTGGGTCTCGCGCTTGCCGGTCTTGTCGTCCTTGGCCAGCGCCGGGTCGTCGAATTGCTGCGGGGTCTCGAACTTGGGATCGCCGGGACCGCCGACGAAATCGGGGTACGCGGGCGCGGTGGCGTCTTCGCGGCCGGGGCCGTAGCGCGGCTTGGGCCGGACGGCGTCCTTGCCGGCGTCGTAGCCCATGCCGGCGAGCTTCTGGCGCAGCTCGGGGCCGGTGCCGGCCGGTCCGCCGCCGCCTGGGGTCTGGGCGGGCGGCGCGGTCTTGGCGCGGGGCTTGTTCTGCGTGGCGAGCATGACGCGATCTCCGAGGGTTCGACGCGGGTACGGGCCGAATTCGTCGGTTCGATCCCTACCACGCCGGCTCGGTGGGATCGAGACATCTGCCATGCGAGCCAGACGGGACGGGGTGCTCGTGCCCCAAGTGGAACAAGCGCAAAAGAAGTCACACTCCGAAATGGACTCCCGGCCTTCGCCGGTGACGCGGGGCAAGCTACCTGCGTCGGAATCCTCGGCTGCGACGATAGCCGGGCGGCCAGGCCGGCTCCAAGTCTCATGTCCTTGACATCACGCAATTCCCACTCCAGCATCAGAATCTCTCCAAGAGAGTGGGAAATCAATGAATCTCATAGAACTGAAACTCGAAGAACGCCGGCAAATCATCGACTCCGTGCAAGCTTGGCAGGCTTGGAACCAGCGCAAGACGCTGCTCCGCCGACGCTACGCCGGTAGCATGCGGTGGCTGCAGCGCTCGGGTCGCGACTACCTCCATCGCAAGATCGGAACCCGGGAACGCTCGCTCGGTCCTCGCTCGGCCGAGACCGAGGCGGCGTACGATGCGTTTCTGGCTGGCCGGGCGTCGGCCCGCGAGGCAGCGACCCAGCTGGCCGCAGAGGTCGAACGGCGGGCGAAGATCTTGCGCGCGATGGGGCTCGGACGCGTCCCCACGCTGACCGCACGCATTCTGCGCAAGCTCGACGAGCACGACTTGCAGGGCACCCACCTGCTCGTCGCCGGCACCAACGCGCTCTACGCCTACGAGGCTGCGGCGGGTCTGCACATCACATCGGAGCTACTTGCCACGAGGGACGTCGATCTGCTCTGGGACGCCCGGCAACGACTCTCGCTCGTCGTTCCGGAGGTGCGTCGACGCGGAATCTTGAGCTTGTTGCAGCAGGTCGACCGCAGCTTCGAACCACTCGGCAAGGGAGACTACCGCGCCAGTAACGCCGAGGGCTTTTGGGTAGACCTGATCCGGGCAGAAGACGCCGAGTTCCGTGCCGGCGGAGGCCGCGAGCATGTCGGCGAGCAGGACGACGATCTCCGTGGCGCACCGATCGCAGGGCTGCAATGGCTCGTGAGTGCTCCCCGCTTCGAGGCCACCGCCATCGCGGAGGACGGGCGCCCCGTCCGCATCGTGACGGTCGATCCGCGGGCATTCGCCCTGCACAAGCGCTGGTTGGCCGAGCAGCCGGAGCGCGAACGCATCAAGGTGCCGCGCGATCGAGGGCAATCCGCCGTCACGCTGGAGATCGCGACCGAGTACCTCGGCCTACCGCTGGACGACGCGTTCCTCCGCGGAATGCCGGGCGCGCTGGTACACGCCCGACCCTGATCGGCGCTCTGCTGCAGGCGCCATGGCCCAACGCGCACGAATCGTCTACGTTCCCGCCATCACCCGGCCCGACCCGCGCCCGGTGGGAGCCCCCGCATGCGAAATCGAGTGACCCTCCGGAGCCTCCTCCTACCGCTGCTGGTGCTCGTAGCCAGCGCCTGCGCCGAAGAAGACACCGGCCCCAAGGTCCGCTGGGAGGCGCGCAGCCGCCCGACCGGCTTCGAGCTCTCGCGCAACGGCGCCGCGTTCGAGCCGTTCTGGCCGATCGGCGTGAACTTCGGCCTCGCGCTGCCGGGCCACTCGCCGGGCGAATTCCTGGCCTCGCAGGCGATGATCGCCGAATGGCTCGAGGTCACGCGCGCCGCCGGTGGCAACTGCGTCCGCACCTATACCGTGCAATCGCCCGAGTTCTATCGGGCGCTGCGCGACTACAACATGGCGCATCAGAGCGATCCGATCTTCTTGATGCAGGGCGCCTGGATCAAAGAGCCCGAGGGCTTCGGCCCCGACTACCTCTCGACCGAGAGCAACACCTGGATCCGTGACGAGATCGACAAGGTCGTCGACGTCGTGCACGGCGACCGAGAGATCCCCCACGGCAGCGTCGACCGCCCGATGAACTGGGGCCGCGCCTTCGGCACCTTCGACGCCGACGTCTCGCCCTGGCTGCTCGGCTACCTCTTCGGCCGCGAGCTCGAGCCCTACACCATCGAGTCGACGCTGGCGAAGCACCCCGACAGCAAGACGTCGGTGACGGGCAAATACCTCTCGATCGTCGGCGACAACGCCATCGAGGCGTGGATCGTCGAGCACATGGACCGCATCGTCGCGCGCGAGCGCAGCCGCTACGGTCAACAGCACCCGATCGGCTTCTCGAACTGGCCCACGCTCGATCCGATCCCGCACTGGACCGAGCCCAAGATCCCGGTCTCCGCCGAAGACACCTACCAAGTCGACCTGGAGCCGATCCAGACCGCCGCGGACTTCACCGCCGGCGTGTTCATGAGCTACCACGCCTACCCGTACTACCCCGACTTCATCCTCTACCAGCCCGAATATCAGGGCTTCTCGGACGATCAGGGCACCTTCTCCTACCTCGGCTACCTCGACGCGCTGCGCCAGCACCACAAAGACCACGCCGTCATCGTCGCCGAGATCGGCCACCCCAGCAGCTTCGGCAACGGCCACCAATCGCCCTCGGGCCAAGACCATGGCGGCATGTCCGAGCAGACCCAAGGCCCCGCGGTGGTGCGCTCGGTGGCGGCCATCGCCGACGCCGGCTTGGACGGCGCCATGGTCTTCGCGCTCCTCGACGAGTGGTTCAAGCGCGCCTGGGTCGTCGAGCGCGTCGAGCAGCCGACCGACCGCCGCCGCATGTGGCACAACATCATGAACCCCGAACAGAACTTCGGCCTGATCGCGACCGACGCCGGCCCCGCCGTAGGCCACCACGTCCTCGACGCCGTCGCCGCGGCCGACGAGTGGAAGACCGCCGACGGCCCCGACACCACCTTCCGCGCCGCCACCGCCGGCTCGGCCCGCCCGCTCTCGGACGGCCACGACGGCGAGCGCCGCCTGCAGAGCCTGACGGTCGAGCACGACGCGACCTACCTGCACGTCCTGGTCCGCTTGGAACCCTCGGCCAGCGGCAAGATCGATTGGAGCCGGCTCGACCTGCTGCTCGTCTTCGACACCATCGACCCCGACCGTGGCGACGGCCGCCTCGATCCGGCCGGCAAGGTCACGGTCGGCCGCCGCGTCGAGCACGTCCTGCGCATCCACGGCCCGAACGACGCGCAGCTGCTGGTCGACAAGCCCTTCGATCTCTACGGGCTGTGGCACGGCTTCCGCGAGCCCTGGCAGAAGTACCGCTCGACCACGAACGACGCCGGCGAGTTCAACCTCGTGCGCACCATCACCAACGCCGCCTACGAGGTGCAGGACGAGAAGACCGGCAAATGGACCGAGCTCGGCAGCATGAAGGTGCAGGAGACCGGTCGCTTCGTGATCGGCAAGGAGCTCGACGACTCGCTCGCGATGGTCGCCATCGACGCCGCGACCGGCACCATCGAGGTGCGCGTGCCGTGGAACCTGCTGCACTTCACCGACCCCTCGTCGCTGCAAATCGTGGACGACGACGGCAGCGCGGGCAGCAAGAAGGTCACCACCGGCACCACCGACGGCGTCGCCGTCGCGGTCGTGCTGCTCGGCGGCAAGGACGAAGCCGAGACGACGCTCGTCGACAGCATCCCCGCCGCCAGCCAGACCAGCACCGGCCACGCGCTGCCCGCCACCGGCTGGGCCCACCACACCTGGAAGGTCTGGGACGAGCCGGCGTGGCATCAGCGCCACAAGCCGATCATCGCCCGGCTCGGCGCCGAGCTGCCGGGCAGGCTGCCGGCCTCGATCAAGCCGCCAGCGCCCTGAATTCCCGGCCTCGCAGGCGCGGGGTCAGGCGGCGGCGACCCGTGGCGCCAGACGCCCGAACCAGAGCGCCGAGGCGAGCAACAAGCCGGCCAGCGCCACCATCGCGGCCGTCGGCAGCGTCGGCAGCACCCCGGCGAGTGCACCGGCTCCCCAGGCCACGAGAAGCGCCAGCAGCGCGACGTGCCGGCCCCATTCGGCGGCGCGGGCCCAGGCTTTGCGCTCGAACAGGCCGCCCCAACCGAGCAGCGTCCACAGCAGCAGCGCCGAGAGCGCGAGCAGCGGCAGCCGCGGCATCTCCGGCGCGAGCGGCATCAGCGCGGTGATGGCGCCGCCGACCACGGCGAACCAGACCACGACGTAGGCCGGCAGGCCGGGCGCGGGCGGCGGGTCGTATTTGACGAAGCTGTCGCGGTCGACCTCGGGCGCGTCCTTGGGGCCGCCGAGGCTGGCGGGGCGGAAGGCGGGCGAGCCGAAGAGGCAGCGCAGCTTGTCGCCGAGGGTGTCGGCGGCGGCGACCATCCGGCCGATGGTCGCGAAATGCTCGAAGTTGGCCCAGATCGGGTTCATCGAGCGGATCGGCGTGACGACGCCGTAGACCACGGGCTCGGTCTCGGGCTCGAAGGTGCCGAACATCCGGTCCCAGACGATGAACACGCCGGCGTGGTTCTTGTCGAGGTAGCGCGGGTTGATGCCGTGGTGCACACGGTGGTGCGACGCGGTGTTCATCACCGCCTCGATCGGCACGGGCAGCCGGCGCACCAGCTCGGTGTGGATCCAAAACTGGTAGAGCGTGTTCAGCGCCTGGCAGGTCGCGAAGATCACGGGCGAGACGCCGAGCGCCGCCAACGGCAGGTAGAAGAGCGTCGCGGTCGCCTGGCTGAACATCGCCTGCCGCAGCGCCACCGCGAGGTTGTAGTCCTCGCTGTGGTGGTGGACGACGTGCACGGCCCACAGCACGTTGACGTTGTGACTGACGCGATGCCACCAATAATACAGGAAATCTACGCCGACAAAGCCGATGATCCAGCTCCACCAGGCGTCGTCGGGCAGGCGGGTGACGGCGAGCGCCTCGAAGCAGAGCGCGTACAGACCGACGAGCAAGGCGGCGTCGAAGAGGTGGAAGACGCGCGAGGCGATGCCGCAGGCGAGGTCGGTGACGGCGTCGGCGAAGCGATAGAGCCGCATGCCGCGACGCCGCGCGACGAAGAGCTCGAGCACGATCAGGACGAAGAAGACGGGGACGGCGAGGGCGACGAGGCGGGCTTCCATGCGGGCTCCCGAACGGAGGTCGCCCGCAGCCTACACGAAGCGGAACGGCGCGGGCACTTCGTAATCGGGCGCAATCGTGATCTGCGGCTGCAGGATACCGTCGCGGAGGTCGTAGACCCAGGCGTGCAGGTAGGGGCCCTTCCGCTGCTTCCAGGCGCGCTGGATGATCGCGGTCTTGGCGAGATTGTGGACCTGACGCACCGCGTGCAGCTCACAGAGGCGATCTTCCCGCGCGCGGTCGTCGGTCATCGCCTGCAGCATCTCGTAGTTCTGGCCGTAGCTCTCCTTGATGTGGAGCAGCCATTTGTTCAGCACGCCGAAGTCCTGGCCGGACATCGCCGCCTTGACGCCGCCGCAGCCGTGGTGGCCGCAGACGATGACGTGCTCGACCTCGAGGTGCTCGACGGCGTAGGTCAGCACGCTGAGCAGGTTCAGGTCCGAGTGCACGACGACGTTGGCGATGTTGCGGTGCACGAAGATCTGACCGGGCAGGGTGCCGGTGATGGTGTCGGCGGCGACGCGGCTGTCCGAGCAGCCGATCCAGAGGAACTTCGGCGTCTGCGTCTCGGAGAGGCGCGAGAAGAACTGCGGGTCACGGGCGATCATCGCCTGCGACCAACCCTTGTTGCGAAGCAGGAGCAGGTCGCTGTCCTCGAGATCGGCGGCCCCGTCGGACTCGTGCGGCTTGATGTTGGTGGTCATGGATGACTCTCTGCGGCGGGCGAATCGCCCACTGCGCTGGGGCCGCGTCAGGCGGCGTTGGACGCTTCACGGTCGGCTTCGACCTGGACTTGGGTGGCCTCGAGGGCGGCGCGACGCTCGACGGCACGCGGCGAAAGCGGCATGTCGACGCGGATGCCGCGTTCGGCGGCGTTGTCTTCGAAATCGAGCAAGATCTCTTCGATATCGTCGTCGATGAAGTCGACCACGCGACGGTCGACGATCACCATCGAGCCGTCCGGTACCTCGGAGAGCACATCCTTGAGCTTGGCCTTGTTGAGGAAGCTCAGGTCTTTGGTGATTCGAATCAAGATCCGGCTGCTGTCGCGAACGACCACGATCGCGCCCTGCTGCTGCTGTCGAATCGCGAAGACCACGCCGACGAGCAGTCCGAACAGCGTCCCGCGCAGCAGATCGGTCAAGACCACCGCCGCCACCGTCGCTGCGAACGGGATGAACTGCGCGTAGCCGGCCCGCCACATCGCCCGCCAGAGGGAGACCGGCGTCAGCTTGAAGCCGACGAAGATCAGCACCACGGCGAGCGCCGCGAGCGGGATCTGATTCAAGACCGAGGCAAAAAAGACCACGCCGAGGAAGAGCAACAAGCCGTGCACCATCGCCGAGAGTTGAGTCTGACCGCCGGCGGTCACGTTGGCCGAACTCCGAACGATGACGCTGGTCACCGGCAAGCCGCCCAGCATGCCAGAGGCCACGTTGCCCACGCCCTGCGCGACGAGCTCGCGGTTGGGCGGCGAGAATCGGCGGTGCGGATCGAGGCGATCGACCGCCTCGAGCGAGAGCAGCGTCTCGATACTGGCCACGATGGCGAGCGTCACCGCGGTCGTCCACACGACAGGGTCGGCGATCCGCGCGAAATCAGGCGTCTGCAGCGCGTTCATCAAGTCGCCGGGGCCGGCGAGCAAGGGCAACGAGACCAGGTGTTCGGCAGATAGCGCCACGTCGGGCGAGAGCAGCGGCGCGAGCGCGGCCAACAGACCGCCGAGCACCACGACGACCAGCGCCGGCGGAACGAAGCTCAACGCCCCTCGCTGCAGCTTCGGCCAGACCAAGTAGGCCCCGACGCAGGCCAGCGTGATCGCCGTCGCGGTCGGTGAGAGCGCGCCGAACGCGTCGATGATGGCCGTGAACGTGTTGCTGCCGTCGGCTTCGAAGAAGGCGTTGTCGCCCTCGAAGTCAGCGTCGTAGCCGACGGCGTGCGGCAGCTGCTTGAGCGTGATCAGCACGCCGATCGACGCCAACATCCCCTTGATCACCGAGTTCGGGAAGAAGTGCGCGATCGAGCCGAGCCGCAATACGCCGAGCGCGAACTGGATCACACCGCCGAGCACCACCGAGAGCAAGAACGTGCGGAACCCGAGCTCGGTGATACCGGTCGCGACGATCACCGCCAGCCCCGCCGCCGGGCCGCTGACCGAGAGCGGCGACTTGCTCAGCGCGCTGATCAGCAGACCACCGACGATGCCGGCGATCAGGCCCGAGAGCAGCGGCGCCGAGGACGCCTGCGCGATGCCGAGGCAGAGCGGCACGGCAACGAGGAAGACCACCAACCCCGCCGGTACGTCACGCCGCACCTCGGAGAACAAGCCCTTGGGTGCCCCCGCTTGACTGGAACCGTCTCCCACGCACCCCTCCATCGGCCGTCGCTGCGGTGGGCAACGATGGCGATCCGTGTCACAACCTCGTCCTGCGGCCACCCTCGCCGAGGCAGACAACCGCAGCCGAAGTTCGGCAGTACCGGCGTCAGTGTACATCCTACTCCGAAACCCGATTGTGGGTCAAAATGACACATGTCGATCGACCGCGACCAATGGCAACCGCCGAGGCAGGCCGGCAGCACCGCCCCTGAGCGGGCCGACCCGGCCCGGCCCGAGCGCACACCGAACGCGCTCGGCGGCAGCCTCCTGCTCGAGCAACCCCGCTACGCCGCGCTACGGGCCGAGATCGCCGCGTTCGTCGCGCCCGGCCCACCGCTGGCGGTCGAGGTCGGCTTCGACCACGGCATCAACCTGCTCGCACATGCCCACGCCTTCCCGGATTGGCGCTGGCTCGGCGTCGAGCTGCGTCGACACCGCGTCGCCGCGGTGCGTGACAACGCCCCGGCCAACTGCCTGCCATTGCGGCTGGACGCGCGCACCCTGTTCGCGGCGCTGCTGCCGGCAGGGCGGGTCGGTCGCGTCGACATCCTGTTCCCGACGCCGGCGCTGCGGCCCTCGCACCACTTCTTCACGCCGGCGTTCCGCGACGACGTCGCTCGCAGCCTCTCGGACGATGGCGTCTTCCTGCTCCGCACCGACGTACCGGGGCTGTACGAGCACGTGCGCGCGCTCTTCGCAGGCTGGCCGACCCGGCCCGAGCCGCCGCGCACAGCCGACCTCTCGCGGCGTGAGCGCGTCTGCCAGCGCGATGGGCTGCCGACGTGGACGTTGGTGGTGGGACCGCCTGGGCGTTGAGCCTTCGTGGTCGAGGTCGAGCGGCGGGCGCCGAACATCGACCACCCTCAGCGCGTGAGCACCACCTGCTTGGCCGCGACGCGGTTGTGCTCCATCGCGTCGTGCGCGCGAGCGATCTCGTCCATCCGATACACCTCGATCGGCCAATCGAGCGCGCCCTCGTGGATCGCCGTCGCGACCTCGGAGAGCACCGCGCCCGGCAAATCCGCGGCGCCGCCGCCGTAGGCCGTCAACCGGACGCCGGTCGGGATGAAGGCGATCGGATAGAACTGCTCCACGATCCATCGATTCGAGAGCATCCCCGTGAAGCAGGTCGTGCCGCCGGGCCGGCAGGCACGCAGCGTATCGTGCAGCGTCGGCGCGCCGACGAGCTCGATCGCGCCGTCGACGCCGCCCGGCACCAGCGCCCGCACCGCCTCGGCGACAGCGCCATCGTCGACGACGACGTGGTCCACGCCGAGCGCCCGCAACCCCTCGGCGCGGTTCGCCCGCCGCGTGGTCGAGACGACCGTCGCGCCGATCCGCTTGGCCAAGATCGCGGCCATCATCCCGACCGAGGAGGTGCCGCCACGGACCAGCAACGTCTGCCCCGCCGCGAGCCCGACCCCGACCGTCAGCGAGCCCCAGGCCGTCTGCAGCACCTCGGGGAGCGCGCCGAGCCGAGCCCAATCCAGCTCGGTCTGCACCACGATCACCGACGACGCCGGCACCAACGTGTATTCGGCGTAGCCGCCGTCGAACGAGCGACCCATGCCGCCCATCATCGCGACGGCCTTGGCGCCGAGGGGGAGGTCCGTGCCGGGGGCGGCCTCGATGACGCCCGTCGCCTCGATGCCGAGCACGCGCGGGAAGGTCACGTCCGGCCCGGCCAGCCCGAGCCGCGTGTGCAGCTCGGAGCGATTCAGCCCGAACGCCTCGACCCGCAGCAGCACCCAGCCGGGACGCGGGCTCGGCTTGGGCAGGGTCCGAAGCTGCAACGCCTCCGGCGGTCCGGGGGCGTCGAGGACGATGGCGCGCATCGTGGTCATGGTCGGCCTCATGGTCGGGTCGGGGCGCCGCGGCGCGGGCCCCGAGCGGTGGGTTCGTGCGTTCGTACCACGAAGTCCGCTCGATCGCCCACGCGCGCGAGGGCACGGGCCGCCAGCGCAGGCCCGGCCCCCGCACTCCGCTCAGACGGCCCGGGCGGCCGTGGTCGCCACGACGACCCGCGGCGCGCTCGACCCCTGCGGCAGCAGCGGCGCGTAGGCCTGCCGCCACTGCCACGCCAGGCCGAGGTGCAGCGCCGTCAACACCATGGACATCGCCACCGTGCTCGGCTCGAGGAAGGCGTGGAAGGCCAGGATGTTCAGGGTGATCGGCGCGAGCACGACCAGCGCCAGCGGCACCAACCGATGGGTCAACAACGCCAGACCGACCAGCACCTCGGTGCCCTTGAGCAGCGGGAAGAAGTAGCTCGCCGACGCCAAGCCGCCGAGGAACGCGCCGGCCGCGCCGGTGTGCTCGGGCTGCGGGATGAAGCCGAAAAAGCCGTTCAGGCCGAAGACGAAGAAGACCAGGCCGAGCACGAGGCGGGCGCCGGTGTAGACCTTGCCGGTCGGGGTGGGGACAGGGGTGTTCATGGTGCACTCCGTGCAGAAGCGACAACAATGAGGAGGCCCGCCGTGCAAGCCGACATCCAAGACGCCGTGACCTTCGTCCACGTGATCGAAGAGGGCAGCTTCACCGGCGCGGCGCGGCGCCTGCAGGTGCCGGTCTCGTCGGTGAGTCGGCGCGTCTCGCGGCTCGAAGACCGGCTCGCCACCCGGCTGTTGCAGCGGACCACGCGCGCGCTGCACCTGACCGACGCTGGCCGGCTCTACCACAGCCACGCCGAGCGGATGCTCGAGGAATTCGCCGCCGCCGAGCGCGCCGTGACCGAGTTGAGCGCCGAGCCCGCAGGGCGCGTCCGCATCACCACGCCGCTCGATATCGGCGACCGGCTGACGCCGCTGCTGACCGAGTTCCTCGCCCGCTGGCCGCGCGTGGAGCTGCAGGTGGTGATGACCCAACGCGTGGTGAACATCGTCGACGAAGGCTTCGACTGTGCGATCCGCGCCGGCACGCTGCCCGACAGCAGCCTGGTCGCGCGCAAACTGCTCGGCGGCCCGGGCCTGCACATCTTCGCGAGCCCGGATTACCTCGCCCGCGCCGGCACCCCGACCGGCCCCGACGACCTGCCGGCGCACGCCTGCATCGTCTACACCACCACCGGCTCCGCGGCGAAGTGGACCGTCATCACGCCGGACGGCGTGCAACACCACGTCCGCGTGCACGGCCGCCTGGCGATGAACGATCCCCAAGCGATCAAGGTCGCCGCGGTCGCCGGAGCCGGGCTGGCGCTGCTACCCGATATCCTCTGCGGTCGTGAGCTGCACGAGGGCAAGCTGGTCCGCGTGCTCGAGGGCGTCGGTACCGCCGACGACAACGTCTGGTTCGTCTACCCGAGCCGCGACCACCTCTCGGCAGCGGTTTCGGCGCTGGCGGACTTCCTCTCGGCGCGCTTCTCGGAGCAATTCGCGTGTCCGAGCTGGTGCCACGACGCGGGCGAGACCGGGCCGGCCACCGGGTTGCCGTAGCGCCGGACGATCTCGACACCCGCCGCACGTCGCTGCGCCACCTCGCCGGCTACGGATCAGGGACTCCGTTGAAGTGTTCGTCGCAGGTCTTGGCCCAGCGGGCTTGGCCCTTGTCCGTGATGCAGCGGGGGACGACGTCGATCTTCTTCGGTGGGTTCGTGCCAGGGGTGTCGCAGATGAGCTTGCCCTTCGTTGGGTCGCGATACCAACTGACGAAGTAGGTGCAACCTGTCAATTTGTCTGCGCAGTGTTGAAGCGCGGGCAAATCGTTCGATGCCATGGTCGTCGTCGGGATCGACAGCGCATCGGGCGGTTCGAAGCTCGGCATGACGTGGCAGAAGCGAATATGCTTGCCGTCGGCCGAACACACCCGCGCGTTGCCCTCTGAGACCGGGCAACTGGCTACGATACCGAGCTCGTTCGAGTCGCTTCCCGCGTGCAGCATCGATGGACAACAGATTGCATCCCCCTTCACCTCACGACAGCCAGATCCTCCCTTTTTGATCGTCCAGGGCGTCTCGTTGGCGAAGCCCTGGGGCAATGCGAGACACGGATGATCAGGACCGGCGTCGTTGCACTGAAACTGCTGCCACTTCGGACCAGAGGGTGAATCCTGACAAGCGTACCGGTCGGTCGGCAGACACTGGACAACCCCTGTTGTCGCTCCAACCGAGATTGAACCTTGCACAGAACGTGGAGCCTGCGCGCAGAGGCTCTCGCCAACGTTGTCGCAGGGGGCTCCGACGACAACGTCGGACTGATCTGACGTCTCACCCTGGCATACGCCATCGATGTTCTCTGACGAATCGGTGGCCCCGGTGGCATCCATGTCGTCTTCCTCCGAAGCGTCCAGCACATCACTCGTCGCGTCCGCGTCGCCCTCTCCTGTCTCCGTTTCGAGGACATCGAGCGAAGTCGTCGAGTCTTCTTCCACTGCGCCACTCGTGTCGACGGGGAGTGCGCTCTTGCCACAAGCACCAACGGCCACGGCGGCTACGAGCAGGCTGATACACCTGCGTGTCGAGTACCGGTACATCACGGCACCTCCAGGCACGTCGCGAGATCCAGCGGCGTGGCGTACTTCGCTGGGTCGCCAACGAAGTTGTAGATTGCCAAGTTGTCGATCGCGCCGCGCATCCGCGTCGCGGGCGCATCCTTCTCACCACCGAGCTCCAGCTTCGTTCCACCGGACGTCAGCGGTTGCAGTGACGTTGTCCTTCGTCTGCAGCCCCAGACTGGATTCCCACTGACGTTGAGCAAGAATCGGCCACCTGAAAGGTCCCAAGCCTGGGTCGCGAGAAAGAGGCCGACGTTGGACGCGTTCTTGTAGCCGAATACGACCCGATACCAGCGGCCAAGGTGCAACGTCGCCGTGCTGTCCGAGACGGAGAGGCCGTTGGAAGTGTTGACCGCGAGTCGGTAGCCACCGGCGACGCTAGTGGCGGAGAGTTCGAATGCGTCCGTGAAGAGGATCTTGGACGTACTCTGGCCGGCAGGAAAGGAGTCGACTCGCACGTCGACGAAAACGCGAAAGGAGTTGTGGTAGCTATCCGTAAGTGTCGCCAATGCTGGAACCGTCAGTCGGATTGCTTCCGCAGATGCCCCGTAGCCGAAGGCGAGGTGGCGGTACTGACCGCGGAAGTCCGCATTCTGAGACAGATTGGAATCCATCGATGTTTCAGACAGATTACAGTGGTCCGTCATCCCTGCGATACTCACGCACACGCTGTTTGTCCCCAGGCACGCACTGCTTCCGAATGCACATTGACATGTCCCCAATGTCGTCGAGCACAATCCCGTGGGAGCATGACACCGCCCAGACCAGCAGGCTCCGTCACTCAGACATGCGCACGTTCCTCCGACGCACACTCCGCTGCGGCAATCTGCGTTGCTCGTACACACATCGGTCAAACACTCCTGGACACCCAGCGCCGTAGCGCAGTCAGTCTGTTCGCTCGCTTCGGTACACCCGTTGACCGGGAGCTGGTCGCTCCTGAAGTCCGGAACGCCGGCCACCGACGTCACCGGCCAACCAGCGATGTTGCTCAGTTCGATCGCATTAAAGCCGTCCAGGTACACGGCGAAGTCGCGGTCTAGCGTCGCCCCGGGATCCCCGTGCGGCCGCAGGGATCGCTTGCCCAGGACCATCATGAGCTCATATTCATCGTACGGTTGCAGTTCGTCCTCCCTGCACACCGGCCCGGTGGAGCTCGCGCCGCGCAGGTCCGACCAGCTGAGATTCACCGAGTAGTTGGACGTTGTCGGCGTCGTCGCGATGATATCGCGCCAGTTCACGAAGCATCCTAGGTCGTTACAGAAAGGGGCTTGGTCGCGAGCACGCGTGGGCCCGGAGGAGAGATCCCAAGCAAATGCCGACCAGTTCGCAGAACTGTTGCCGCACGGATTGTCCCACGGGGCGTTGTAGCACGTCGCATCGATGGTGGTCTGTTCTTGCTGCCACCGCGCCGGCGAAGACGGAAGGAGCGCGACCACATCAGCGGCAGTGCCTTCATCGATCGCGGCGCCCAACCCCTTGGAGAAGTGAGCATTGTTCGCTCCGCACAACGTGTCGGGCGACTGAGCACCAGTCGCACTGTAGGTCGGGGCCGCGCTACCGAGCGGGAGACTTCGAAAGTAGTAGTAGCTCATCACGCTGGATTGCAGGGGGTTGACCCATCCAGTGTCGGAACAGGCGAAGCTGCTGCAATAGGGCACAGGGCCGCCGCCGCAAGTCGCGCAATAGTCTTCCGCGGGATTCGACGCGTTCGTCCACGGGTGTCCGTCATCGTGCGGATGCACCAAGCCCATCGTATGCCCGAGTTCATGGGCTGCAGCCGAGCGAATTCGCGCGGTCGCACCCGTCGCTCCCGTCGCATTCGGCAACGCGTTGCCAGCCACTGCAAAGCGCGCTGCCAGCTGCGCGACGCGCTCCTCGCGACCTGGCTCGAACAGGTCAGTCGTACCGGGCGCCTGCCCCCCATCGTTGTGCGACATCAGCAGGAATCGGCCGAGACCGCCATAGCGTAGCGGTCCCGTCGGCAATCCGTCGATCGCCCCGAGCCCTAGCATCGCACTCATGTAGGTACGGGACATCTCACTGCCACTGAACGGAACCTCTCCATCGGTCGTGTCGTCGGCGAGTTTGTGGTCGCCCTCGAGAACGTGGAGGTGCAAGAGATACGGGCGATCTGCCGCAATCGGATCACCCAGCGTGTCCTTGCAGGTCGGCGGCGTGCCGGTCGGTAGCGCGCCGTCCCAGCATCGGTAGGGCCAGGTCGAGAACATCTCTTCGAGAGCCAACAGCTGCGCCGTTGCAGGGCTGTGGTCGGCCGAGCCGCCGGTTCCCGCGCTCGTGTCGTGTCTGTCTGCATCGGAGCACCAGTTGGTGTCGCCGGGTCCGGTCGGATCGAGAACACCGCACACCCACGAACGCTGCTCCATCAAGATGTCGTAGACGACTGGATCGGGGTCGGTCATCGCCGAGAGCGGCATCACCGTGCACCACGCATCAGGACAGCCAGGACCGTCGTGCAACCCGATTGGCGAGCACGTCCCGCCATCGTAGTACGGCGCAGACGGCACTTGCGTGCACGACCAGGCGGACACCCAGACCTCAGTGCCATCCTCGAGGCCGTCGTTGTCCGAGTCTCTCGGCGTCCAGCAGGGCGGCTCGCCGCTGCCGCCGCAGGGAATCGCGGACCCGCCGGGCGTGGTGGAGAGTTGACTACGACGCGTCTCGATCAGGCTCTGGTAGTCGCTGCAGTCGTAGCCCCGAACGCCGACGCCCCAGAAGCTGGTGTCGCTCGAAAGGTCACACGTACCCAGTTGCTGCTCGATCTCCCGGTTCAGGCCGTCGCCGTCGTAGTCGTTGGCATCTGCAAAGCTCCATCCGCCACCCTGCGCATCTGATCGACGTTGGTGGAACAAGCGTGCGTTCATCTTCCACCGGGGCTGCGACCCGCCACCCACGGGGCAGAGTGAAGCCACGCACGTATCGCTCGATGCGGACCCGAACACTCCGACCAAGATGGTCGACATGGTGGATGCGCCGAAGGCCGATGGGATCTCTAGCCAAGGTAGAAGGGTGGTCGCCACACCGTAGATGGTGTCGTCGACGTGCTCGAAACGCCCGCAACTCGCACTAACACAATCGTGCGCGGTCGTCCCGAGCACCCAGAGCATCGCGTCGTGATATTGCGGATAGCCGGCAAGCCCGTTCACCGCCGAGTCGTCGGTATCCTTGCCGACCCAGAGCCGATCGCCGGCCCGCACCTCCTTCCACTTCAGTGGCCAGCCGCCGAACATGCGGTCAGCGTCGAGCCAAACGGTGCTCTGATCGACCAAGATCTCGATGTCCGCGCGACCGTGCCGATCCTTGTCGTAGCCCACGACCAGCACCCGAATCGTGCCCGAATTCGAGACCGTGAAGGTCGCATGTGAGTCGAACGGATCGGACGTGGCTAGGTTGTGATCGTCGTCGATCTGGATGATCGTCCCGCTCGCGCACGAACTCGATGCGCAGGCGAGCACGTAGACCAAAGTGTCCGGGATACTGCCGTCAACGGACTGCAGATCGCTGGTCTTGACCTGGACTTCGCTCCCGGAGGCGACCCAGAGATCTTTCCAATAGACTCGATGCGTGTCGCGGTTGCGGCATACCGTCCGGCTGCCGTCGAGACACCCGTCGATCGCATAGTTGAAGTCCGGCGCAGGCCATGCGGCGAGCGCCTGCACGCCGCCCGCCCCGACCTCGACTGCTTTCGGATCACCCAGGGCGGCTGCGGCGGAGCCGTCTCTTGCCGCTTCGATCGGAAAGACCGGCGCACCCGAGGCCTTGCCCCACGCCAACTTCCCCGACCCTCGCTCGGTCGCCTTCTCCTCGGTTGGAAGGAGCTCGTAGGTCTTGGCGCCCGGCTTGCCCGGATGGCTCGGCTTGGCCGCCTCGACCACGACCGGCGAGCTGATCCCGGCTGTGGCGACGATCACCAAGGTCGTGATCAACGGTACGCGTCTACCGAATTGGTAGAGAGAGAGAGAGAGAGAGAGAGAGAGAAGAACCCAGTCATCGCGACCTCAAACTGCCCAACGGTAGACTTAGGCTAGGCGGGATCGGCGACGACTGCAAGTGAAAATATTAGTTGTTGCGTGATGTTGCGACGCCCACTGCCAAACTTCTGAAATCGCAATGGACTTCGAGTCGACCTGATCCGTTTCGGATCAGCACGAAATCCCGCGCGAGCCGAACGAGGTCCGCGCCGCCGACGCGCTACAACGCCGGCAAATCGACGAAGAACGCCTCCGCACCACTCGCGGGCTCGACGAAATGCAGCCGCTCGCTGTCCTGCTCCGAGAGTACGAGCCGGTCGGCACCGGGCAGGTAGTTGATCTGGTTGGCGACGAATCCGAGCGGCAGCGGCGTCAGCGTACCCGCGGCCATCGAGAGGCGGTCGAGCTTGCCGCCGTCGAGCAGGTAGAGCTCGTCGTGGTTCGGCCGCGAGACGAAGCGCTGCAGGCTGCCGCCGCTCTGCGAGAGGCGCTGCGTAGTGCCGGTGCTCAGGTCGTGCAGCAGGTAGCCGCTGCCCGCGTCCGTCGTCGTCATCACGATCCAACTGCCCGAATGGCTCACGAAGAAGCTCAACAAGCCCGGCACCGGCACCTCGACCGTCTCGGTCGCCATCGAGGGCAGGTGCACCAAGAGCAGCTCGCGCTGGGTCGCGTTGTTCGGCGCCTCGCCGTCGCTGCCGCCCGAGACCGCGCCGCCCGCAGGAGCCGGCTGCACCGGACGAAACGCCACCAAGGTCGAGCCGTCGGCGACGTAGCTGACCGGGCCGTAGGCGTCGGCGACGTGGTGGACCGTGCCCTTCTGCAAATCGACGACGGCGAGCTCGGCGCGGACCGCCGTCGCCTTGCCGTTGTCGCCGATGGCCTCGGCGCGCAGCAGCGGCACCGCCAACGTCGCGTCGGTCGGGCTGACGGTGATCCAGCTCAAGGTGCCGATCAGGCCGGGCATGCCGAGGCCCAGGTCGATCGATTGCTCGGCGCCGACCCAGACGCCGGTGGTGTCGACCGCGAAGTCGGCCGCCTGCAAGCCCGCCATCGACCAGAGGAGCAGCCGAATCGGCGCCGGCTTCGCCGTCAGCGGCGCCGCCTCGAAGACCGCGGCGGCGAGCCGATCGCCGGTGCGCATCCACCGCCCTCGCATCCGGCCAGCCACAAGCCGGCGCCGAGCAGGCAGGTCCCTATCCAGCGACGGACCCTGCGTCGCGTGTCGTTCGTCGTTCGGCTGCTCATCTGCAACTCCCCGCTGCCCTCTCGGCCCTCACTCTAGGCTTGCCCGAAACGCCCGCAATTCCGGGCCGCGAGTTGGAGCAACCTTGCTCCAAGGCCGGCGCGGTGGGCCTTTGGCGAAGCTGTCGCACGACGGCGCTGCCGGCACGGATCCTGCCTTGCCAAGCCCGGACGGCCCGACCATTCTGGCGAGCGCTACGAGGCCCTTTATTCAGGAGTCGCCGATGTTTGCCCGTACCCTGTTGACCCGCGTCGCCGCCATGTTCGGCAGCGTGTTGCTCGTCGCCGCCCTCGCCAGCCCGTTGGCTGCGGCCGTACCCGCCACCAGCCAGGTCGAGGGCGTGCTACGCGCCGCCGGCGGTGTTCCCGCTGCCGATGGCGCCTACCAGCTCACCTTCGCGCTCTACGACGGCCTGCTCGCCAAGAGCCCGGTCTGGACCGAGGGCCCGGTCGAGGTGCAGGTCGTCGGCGGGCGCTTCGGCCACGCGCTCGGCAGCAGCAAGGCGCTCGACGCGGCGGTGCTCGGCGGGCTCGCCGCGCCCTACCTCGGGGTGCAGGTGGGCAGCGATCCGGAGTTGCCGCGGCAGGCGCTGCGGGCGGCCCCCTACGCGCTCGTCGCCGGCAGCCTCGCCTGCGTCGGCTGCGTCGCGGCCGACAGCCTCGCCAACGGCGGCGTCTCCGCGGCCAAGGTCGGTTTCAACTACGCCGGAAGCAACACCAAGGGCGGCGCAGCGCTCGACGTGAGCTGCACGGGCTGCGTCTCGGTCGCAGAGCTCGCCTTCGACGAGGACGTCGATCTCGGCGGGAACAGCCTCAAGGCCAAGAACGGCACCTTCACCGGCGACGTCTCCGCCAAGAGCGTCACGGCGACGACGTTCGTCGGCGACGGCAGCAAGCTCTCCGGCATCCCGATGCCCACCGGAGCGTGCCCGAAGGGGCAATCGGTCACCGGTATCGCCGCGGACGGCAAGCTGATCTGCCAGCCAATGGTGGGAGCGTTGCCGGCCGATGGCCTCGCGACGGTCAGCAATGGCCTGTTGAGCAACCAATTCCAGGACAAGATCACCGCCAAAGACCTCGGCGTCGCCATCCCCGACAACACCGGCGCGACGGCCGTCTCGACGCTCGTCTTCCCCGATATCGGCGTGGCGCAGACCTTCGCCGTCACCATCGAGCTCGCCAACACCGATCTCTCCTCGGTCGCCGTCGTGCTACTGCCGCCCGACGACAAGAAGCAGGGCGTGGTCGTCTGCGACCCCTGTGGGAAGGACGACACCGCCAAGGCGCTCGTCATCGAGCTGCCCAAGACCGCACCGCAGTCCGGAGATCTGGGCAAATGGGTCGGGCAGAACCCCAAGGGCGAATGGACGCTCAAGGTCACGGACACCGGCTTCTGCCTGCCGCAGAAGCCAGGCAACGACAAGCTCTGTGACACCGTGGCCAAGACCGACGGCTCCATCGTCACCTGGTCGATCGCCATCCAAACCCTCTCGAACCAGAAGGTCTCCACCGCCAAGGACAGCACGCTCATCGCCGGCGGCGGCGTGCAGCTCGCCGATCTGGACCCCGCCAAGGTCACCTGCGACGCAGCGCACTTCGGCCTGATGTTCGCGAGCAGCAAGACCCAAGCCTTCTACGTGTGCAACGGCAAGGAGCTGCGCGCGTTCGCGCTGGATGAGCAGGGCACCAAGGCCAACCCAGCGCTATCTTGCTGGGACTTGCGCCAGAAGCAGCCCTTCGTCATCGACGGCGTCTACTGGCTCGACCCCGACGCTGGCGGCCCGGGCACGGCGTTCCAAGCGTATTGCGACATGAGCACCGACGGCGGCGGCTGGACGCTGGTCTGGAGCAACCTGCGCGGCGGCACCGGCAAGTTCGAGACGGCGATGAAGTGGGCAACGGCGACGACGACGACACCGCTGGTCAAGGGCTCGCTCGGTGACGATATCGAGCAGTTCCAAGTCTACACGGGCTTGGCGATCTGGAAGCAGCTGCTCGCCGCGGGCCAGGGCGAGTGGCGCTACACCTGGGCCAACGACTACAAGTCGCCGATCGATCACGCCCACAAGTGCAAGCTCGCGCTCAACGGCACCGCCTACACCCTGGCGCTCAGCGGCTGCAGCAACCTCAAGGGCGGCGTCACCCCCGGCATCGTCGCCTACCACAACGGAAAGGACTTCCGCGCCATCGACAGCGACGCCACCGGCTGCAGCCTGAACTACAGCAACACTCCATGGTGGTACGTGAGTTGCTGGGACGGCAGCATCAACGGCGGCGGCCAGAATAGTGGCGGCGGCTACTACAACGGCGCGTATTGGGTGAACTCGGCCAAGCAATGGGGCGCCGACAACGGTCAGGGCGCCGGCAACGGCTGGATGTGGGTCCGGTGAGCGGCGCCATCCTGCTCTACGGCGCCTACGGCTACACCGGTGACCTGACGGCGCGACTGGCCCGGCAACGCGGCATCTCGGTCATCCTCGCGGGTCGCAACGCCGAGAAGACCGCAGCGCTGGCACACGAGCTCGGATTTCCGCACCGGGTCTTCGCGCTCGAAGACGCCGCCGCGCACCTCGACGGCGTGGCGGTGGTGCTGCATTGCGCCGGACCGTTCTCGCGCACCGCCAAGCCGATGATGGCCGCATGCATCGAGCGTGGCGTGCACTACCTCGACATCACGGGCGAGATCGGGGTGTTCGAGCTCGCCGCCCACGTCGGACCGAAAGCGGCGGCGGCTGGGGTAATGTTGCTACCCGGCGCCGGCTTCGACGTCGTGCCCTCGGATTGCCTGGCCGCGCACGTGCACGCGGCGCTGCCCGAGGCGACGGCGCTCGAGCTGGCGTTCCAAGGCCTGGGAGGCGTCTCGCACGGCACCGCGAGCACGATGCTGCAGCACCTCGGTGAGGGAGGAGCGATCCGCGAGGACGGCAAGATCACCGTCGTCCCGACCGCCCATGCGAGCCGGGAGATCGATTTCGGTGCCGGCGTGCGCAACGCCGTCGCGATCCCCTGGGGCGACGTCTCGACCGCCTACCACTCGACGGGAATCGGCAATATCGTCGTATACATGGCGATGCCCAAGGGAATGCATCGTGCCGCCCGTGCGAGCAACCTCCTTGCTCCCATGCTGCGCCAGCCGTGGCTCCGCAGGATGCTGCAGGCCCGCCTCGACGCCGGCCCAGCCGGACCAGACGCCGACGCCCGCGCCCGCAGCGGCAGCTACCTCTGGGCCGAGGCAAGCGCCCCCGACGGCCGCCGTGCCACAGCCCGGCTGAAAGCCCCCGACGGCTACGACCTCACCGCGGACAGCAGCCTGCGCATCGCCGTCGCCGTCGCCGAGGGGGCCGCGAAACCGGGCTTCCAGACGCCCTCGACCGCGTTCGGGTCCGATTTCGTGCTGCAATGCGACGGCGTGAGCCGCGAGGACGTCATCGTCACCGGCGGCTGATGTCGATGCGTCGTGGTGCTCGGCGGCGGCAAGGACGAAGGCTGCTCGTGACGACGATGGTTCAGCGCACGAAGATCTCGACGCCCTTCTGACTACCCTGGCCCGTGCCGCCGTTGCTGCGGTAACGGTTGAGCGATTCCGAGCCGTAGCTGTCCTGCCACTGCCGACCGCTCTCGAGCGTGCCACCGACGCCGCTGTAGGCGAGGTTGCCCTTCGCGCCGTCGTAGCAAGGCCACGACGAGGCGTCGTTGGTGGTCAGGTTGTTGGTCGCCACGTCGTTGCCGATGCGCGCGCCGCTGTGGCTCGAGAGGAAGTTCATCCGCCACTTCGCCGGGAATTGGCTGCACATCTTGGTCGGCGCCGCGTAGCCCATCAGCTCCTGCGGCGAGCCCGCGCCCGCGACGACCTTGAGCTGTACGCCCTGGTTCTGGTTGTACGCCGCGCCGCCGCCGAGCTTCTGGAAGCGGTCGAGCAGCGTCGTCCCGGCCATCGAGGGCACCTCGAGCACCACCGTCTTGCCGGTCGTTTTGTCGCGCAGCATCAGCTGGCCGTCGGTAGTCTTGAAGGTGTTGAAGGGGTCGTATTTGGCCGAGGTCGCCGAGAGCTCGGTCGGCGGCGTGTCGGTGGTGACGGTGTTGCTGGTCCAATGGCCCGAGCCGTAACCGAAGGTCGTGGTGTGGCCGGGTTGCAGCTGCATCACCAGCACCCAGCCGCCGCCCTCGGCCTTGTGCTCGCAGTAGACCGGCGACTTGCCGCCGGGGCCGGCGCCGTCGGGGTCGAGCCAGTAGACGCCGCTCTTGGCGCCGGGGTCCTGCGCGAGGATGTCCTTGCAGCTCTTGGCCGGCTGGCCCTTGCTGCCGACGCCGCCGGGCAGCGTCTCGACGAGGTCGAAGTCCACGCCGTTGCAGATCATCAGCAGCCGCTGCTTGGCGTCGTAGTACATGTAGCCGAGCGTCGCGGCGCTACACGCGACCGGCGCCTTGTCCGCGACCTGCAGCTGCAGGCCCTGGGTCGCCTGGAAGATGCCCTTGGCCGCGACCTTCTTGTTGCTCAGCGTTTGGATCTGGATGCTCCAGGTGACGATGCTGCCGTCGGTCTTCTTGGCCGGATCGCAGAGCGTGGCGTTGCCCGGTGCCTGCGGGATGCAGTAACCGGTGTCGAGCACCTTGAGCGTCCAGAGCCCCTTGGGGTTCTGACCGACCCAATCGCCCGGGTTGCCGATCTTCGGCAGCGCGCTCGGGCTGAAGGTCTTTTCGTAGGTCTTGGCGTCCTTGGCACCGCACGGGTCACACAGCGTCCAGCCCGTCTTCTTGTCGTCGGGCGGCAGCACCTTGATCGACACGGTCGAGAGGTCGGTGTTGGCCACCTTCACCGTGAGCGTGAAGGTCTGGGCGGTGCCGATATCGGGGAAGTCGACGTTCGCCACCGCCTCGGCGCCGGTGTTGTCGGGGATGGCGACGCCCTTGTCGGCGGTCTCGATGGTGTCGACGAATTGGTTGGCGAGCAGGCCGTTGCTGATCTCGTCGAGGCCGTCGGCGGGGAGCGTGCTGGCGATGTCCGCGCAGATCAGCTTGCCGTCCGGCGCGATCCCGGTCATCGCCTGACCCTTGGGGCAGGTGCCGGCGGGTGCGCCGATGCCGGTGAGCTTGCTGCCGTCGCCGACGAACGTGGTCGCCGTCACCGTCTTGGCCACCACGTCCCCCGAGAACGTGCCGTTCTTGGCCTTGAGCGAGTTGCCGCCGAGGTCGATATCGCCGTCGAACGTCATCTCGCTCGCCGACACGCAGCCGGTGCAGGCGAGATCGAGCGCGGGGCCGCCCTTGGCGTTGCTGCCGGCGTAGTTGAAGCCGAGCTTGGCGGCGGCGATGGCGCCGTTGGCGAGCTGGTCCGCGCCGATGCAGCCGGTGCAGGCGACCGCCGTCGCCGTCGCCGCTGCCATCGCGAAGGGCGCCGCGGTCAACGCCGAGCGCGGCAGCTCCGGATCGCTGCCGACCTGCACGCCGAGCCAACGCTCACCCGCCGCTGCGAGCATCGCCGCATCGAGCGGCGTCTTGCTGCCGAGCACCGCGGAGAAGCGCCCGCCCGCGACCTGGACCGCCACCGGACCCTCGCTCCAGAGCGCCGTGCCCCCGCTCGCGGCGGCGTAGATCGCGAAGGTGAAGTCGTAGGTGCCGTCGGCCGCGGGCACGCCACCCGTGCCGGTGAGCACACCCTGCACGGCGGTGGTCTTCGGCACCGCGGCGGTCGCCGGACCGGCCAGCGAGAGGCCGGCGAGCGTGAGCGTGAGCGCCAAAAACGCGGAAATTCGGGACGAGCGACGCATCAGACCTCCTGGCACCAGCGGAGCGGCGGGTACCTCGACAGATTCGCACCTGCCGCGAGAAGGTCAATGGCGAGGTGGGTGCGGCGTGTGCGCGGAACGCCGCGTCTCGACGGCGTGGCGGCAGGCGTCGAGCTGGCGACAATTGCGTAGCCACCACGGAATTCGTTGCACATCGTCGCCGGGGGCGTCAGCGTAGGAGCCCCTCGGAGGCACATGCAGCGCACACCCCACCCGCGTAGGGTTCCGTCCGCGATGACCGAAATCGCGTCCTTTTCGCTCGTGGCGCTGCTCGCGCTGCTCGGCGGCTGCGGTAGCGATCCCCAGCCCGCCGACACCATCGGGCTGCCCACCGGCGACGCCGCCGGCGGCGAGACGACCGACACCAGCCCCGGCACCGCCGATGTCGACAGCGCCGGCAGCGACGACGGCGGATTCGACGCCGGTCCGCCCTCGGATCTCGGTACCTACGCGACGCCACCGGCCAGCATCGCCAAGACGGGCAGCGGCGGGTTGTTGTTGCGCGGCGTGGTGCTCGCGCCCGATGGCGTCCTCGACCCGGGCGAGGTCCTGGTGGTGGGCGATCAGATCGCTTGCGTCGCCGCGGACTGCAGCGGCACCAGCGGCGCCGACACCGCCACGGTGGTCGAGACCCACGGCACGATCTCGCCCGGTCTCGTCGATTGCCACAACCACATGTCCTACAACTTCCTCGGCGAGTGGGTTCCCAATCCACCGAAGTTCTTCAACAACCGTTACGAATGGGCGGACGATCCGGCCTACGAGGCGCATATCGAGCCCTACGCGGCCAACCGCAGCAAGGCGACGCATTTCTGCCCGGCGAGCAAATGGGGCGAGCTGCGGTCGCTGATCCACGGCACGACCACGATGCAGGGTCAGCCCTCGGCCGGTAGCTCCTGCATCGACGGCTGGGTGCGCAACGCCAACCGCTACCACGGCCTGGGCCACGACCACATGCGCGGCACCATCAGCTCGCCACGCGAGATCACCGACGCGCAAGCCGCGAGCCTGGTGAAGAGCTTCGAGGACCCGAAAGAGCCGACCACACGCTACCACGTGCACATGTGCGAGGGCGTGAGCGGCAACAATATCGACGAGGAGTTCGACTCCTTCGCGGGCCGCGACCCGCGCCCGAACCGGCACAACGGCACCTCGCTGCTGGCGTGGGGCACGGCGATGCTGATCCACGGCATCACGTTGACGGACAAGCAGCTCGACGAGGCGCGCGACGAGAACGCCGTCATCGTCTGGTCGCCGTCGAGCAACTTCGCGCTCTACGGCCCCGGCAAGACCGCGCCCATCGCCAAGATCTTGGAGCGCGGCATCCTGACCGGCATCGGCCCGGATTGGACCGTCTCGGGGGCGGACGAGATGCTGACCGAGCTGCGCGTCTGCCTCGACTACGGCAAGACCGAGCAGATCGCCGCGTTGACGACGAAGAAGCTCTGGCAGATGGCGACCGAAGACGGCGCCGCGGTGCTCGGGCTCAACGGACCGATCGGCCAGCTCGTGGTGGGCGCGCGCGCCGATATCGCCGTCTTCGCCCGAAGCGCCGCCGACCCCTACCTCACCGTGATCGACGCCAAGGCGCGCGACGTCCGCCTGGTGCTGATCGACGGCCAAGTCTACTACGGCGACAGCACCCTGCAGAGCCTCGCACGCAACAGCTTCTGCGAGCCCTTGGACGCGTGCGGCACCAGCAAGTTCATCTGCGTCTCGGACGGCCCCTCCGCCCCCGGCCGCGACGGCGAGACCATGGCCGAGATCCACGGCCAGCTCTTCGACATGATGGAAGGCACCGGCACCGAACCCTACGTCGAGAAATACGGGCGAGGAGCAGAGCTGCTGGAATTGGTGAGCTGCGAGTGAGCAGCACATGGTTCAGCCCGCAGCGCCCGCCAAGATCGCCAACGTCTTGCCGAAGCCGACCGCCGCGCGGATATCGCCCTTCACCTTGAGCTTGCCACTCATGAAGGCCGCGGGGCCGTCGAGCTTGCCGCTCGCCATCTGCAGGAAGTCGTGGTCGCTCATGCGCATCGAGCAGCGCGCGTCGTCGGTGTCTTCGCAGCGCAGGCTGCGCACCTCGCCGAGCCGGAAGGTCCAGACCTGCGCCTGCCCGCCGGTGACCTCGAAGCGGTAGGTGCCCTTGGCCGGTAGCTCCAGCCCGGCCTCGCCCTCGAGCTTGGTCTTGGCGGCTTCGAACACGGCCGCGACCGCGCCTTCGGGCAGCGTCGGCCCCTCCTCGCTGAGCCCGAGCGCGTCGATGGCGGCTTCGAGCTCGTTGGCCGACTCCCAGATCATCCGGTTGAAGTCGTCGAGGTCGGGCATCACCGCCGGCGAGGAGGTCGAGGTGATGGCGAGCACGCCGTTGTAGCTGGTCACCACGAGCATCAGGCCCATGCCGTCCAAGATCGGCGCCGAGCCCATCTGCGCGAGGAGCTGATGCCCGGCGAGGTAGAGCGGCACCTGCGGCCCGGGCACGTTGGTGACGACGCAATTGAACACCGGCCGGTGCTGGCCGGCGAGCTGCGAGCGCGAATAGGCGCGCGCGGCTTGGCTGGCGAGGCCGAAGGGCACGAACTCGGTCGCTTGGATCAGCCGCTTGGCGCCGATCGCGCCCTGGTAGGTCTTGCCGACCGACGCGCTGTCGTGGATGCGCCGCAGCCGCGCGACCGGATCGGCTTCGTCGGTCGCGAGCTGCAGGAACATCGCCGAGACCTGGTTGCCCATCGTGTTCTTCTCGGCCTGCGTGCGGGTCGAGACCGGGATCATCGCCACCAACGGCTCGTCGGGCAGGGCGCCCTTCTCGTCGAGGTAGCGCCGCAGCGCGCCGCCGCAGATGGCGAGGACGACGTCGTTGACGGTGCAGCCCATCAGCGTCTTCAGGCGCTTGATGCGGTGCAGCTCGAGCAGGGCGACGTTCCAGACGCGGTTGCTGCTGATCGGCCCGTTGATCGGCGTCGGTGGCGCTTGGAAGGGCAGCGTCGGCGGCGTCTCCGGCGAGGCTTTCGCCATCGCGGTCGCCTTGCCGACGGCGGCGACGGCGTCGGCGACCAGGCCCGGCAGCTTGCGCGGGCGGCGGGCGAAGCTGACGGCGGTGCGGGCGAGCAGTTCGATATCGCTCGGGATGACGGCCTTCGGACGCGGCGCGGGCGGAGGAATCTCGCGCGGCTCGCGGGTCAGGTCGAAGAGCATGCCGACGATGTCCGAGCCGCTCATGCCGTCGATGCAGGCGTGGTGGATCTTGTTGATCACCGCCACCGAGCCCGGTGGGATTTGAGGGATCTCGTCCAGCCCTTCGACGAAGACCATCTCCCAGAGCGGGCGCGAGCGGTCGAGCGGCTGCGAGAAGATGCGCGAGCACAGCCGCCGCAGCTGCCGCCAATCACCCGGGCGCGGCAGCGCGGTGTGGTGCAGATGCCAATCGAGGTTGAAGTCGGGGTCGTCCATCCAGAGCGGCTTGTCGAGCCCCATCGGCACGTGCACCAGCTTGCGGGTGAGCACGTTGACCAGGTGCAGGCGGTCGGCGAGCAGCTGCCGGAACGCGTCGAAGGTCAGGCTGCCCTCGAGGATGCTGAGGCCGCCGACGTGCATCGGCGCGTTGGGCGTCTCCAGGTAGAGGAACGCCGCGTCGAGGCCGCTCATCTCGTGCAGGGCGGCGTGGTCCAGATCCATGAGGCCTCCAAAAGCCGGCGGCGAGTCGCTGCAGGGCCGGGAATTCAGGCTCCGAGCCTGCGCCGGCTGCGCTCGCTTGACCAGGGGTGCGGCCTCCGGGACGCGCCTACTCGAACGGATTGGCGAACTTCGGGTCGTTCATCATCGTCTCGTCGGTCAGCGTGTGCAGAAACGCGATCAGCGCCTTCCGATTCGCCGGCGGGATGTTCAGCTTGTGCATGCTGAGCGGCATGCCGAGGTTGGCGTGGGACTTCACCGAGTCGGCGTAGTGGTCGACGACCTCGGCGAGGCTGCTGAACCGCCCGTCGTGCATGAAGCGACCGCGGACCGCGATATTGCGCAGCGACGGCGCCTTGAACAGGCCCATGTCCGAGGCGTTGCCGGTGACCTTGCCGTAGCCCGGATCGAGGGAGGAGTCGGCGTCGAGGCCGTTGTTGTTCGCCACCACCGCCGACATCGTCTCGCCCTTGTGGCAGACCGCGCACGCCGCGCCGTCCGGCATCATCGGCGTGCCCATGAACACGGCCTTGCCGAGGTTCTCTTCGGCCGTGAAGTTGGGAAAATCGGCCATCGCGGAGGAGACCTGCGCGCGGCCGGCGTCGTAGCGGCTCTGGAAGCTGACCATGCTGCGCACGAACTGCGCGAGCGCCCGGGCGATGCGGTCGGTGGTCACGGTGCTGTCGCCGAACGCCGCCTCGAAGAGCGGCGGATAGACCTTGCCCGCCTCTACCGCCGCCCGCAGCGTCTCGAGCGTCATCCCCATCTCGACGGGGTCTTGGAAGGGCATCAGCACCTGCTCCTCGAGCGTTTTGGCGCGCTGGTCCCAGAAGAACATGCCGGGCGCGTAGAAGCGGGCGTTGGTGAGCGCCATCGAATGCCGCGCGGTCTTGCCACCGGCGAAGCCGTCGCTGAGTTGGCGGTCGTCCGCGAAGCCGAACTCGGCCTTGTGACACGACGCACACGCGACGGTGCCGTTCTGGCTGAGCGTGACGTCGTAGAAGAGGTAGCGCCCCAAGTTGGCGCCGGCGTTGGTGGTGGGGTTGTCCGCGGGCGTGTTGTCCATCGCCATCGCCGAGGGGCCGCCGTTGCCGCCGCTCGCCGGCGCGCCGAAGTGCTTGGGCAGCGCCGGGTTGGCGTAGTTGAACTCACCGGGGGCGAGCACCACGTCGCCCGGATCGGCGATATCGACCGCCGTGGCGGCGCCGTCCTCCGCGTGCATGGCCCCGTCGCCGGCGTGCATCCCGCCGTCGTGGGCATGACCGACCATGCCGTTGGCGCCGTCGGAGCCGCAGGCCGCGAGGAGCGCAGCGGTGAGCAGGGGCAAGAGCAGCGTCGAACGCATGAGGCACTCCGGAGTCGAGGCGGCTGTCGGCCGCGTGCTCCGGTTGGAGCCTCCGGATGGCGGGAGCGTTACTCGAACGCGCGGGGGTCGAGGGGCCGTCCGTGGGGTGGGCTCGCCGCCTCGAGGCGCTGCCTCAAACGTTCAAATCATCCCAACGCCGCGCCATCCGCGCGAAGATCCACAGCCCGATCGCCGACAACAACCCGATCGCCGCGAACACGAACCAGATCTTCCACGGCGCGTAGGTCTGCCAC
>JBEARB010000111.1:0-4061 GCA_041163625.1 Pseudomonadota bacterium
GGCGGGTCGTCAGCAGCGCGAAGCTCGCCAGCGTCAGCGTCAGCGCGAGGCCGTCCGGGCGCAGCTCGATGGCGTGGTCGGCCCAGGTCTGAAGCAGGCCGGCGGCGAGCGGCGCGAGGGCTGCCAAGGGCGCGAGCGGTTGCGGCAACGCGCTGCGCGCGAGGTGCCAGAGCAGGCCGAGCTGCGCCAACCAGACGACGCAGAGCGCGGCGCGGGCGAGCACGAGGAAGGCGCCGGCGCTCTCGACCACGCCGTGCAGCGGCGCGAGGAGCTGCCAGAGCAGCGGCGGGTGGTGGGCGAAGAAGTCGCGGTAGGGCAACGCGCCGCCGGCGATGGCCCCCGCGGCGTGGGCGTACGTCAGCTCGTCGAGCGCGAAGGGGCGGGTCGCCGAGAGCCAGAGCGTGTGCGCGACGACGATCGCGACGCCGACGCCGAGCGCGACGCCGACGCCGCGACCGAGCGCGGGGCCGGTCGTGGTGGGCGCGGATTCGGACGGGTGCGGGGTGTGCAGCGGGCGCTCCGACGGCCGCGGTCGGGCGAAGGTCCGCGCTGCCGTGGCCGCGACTCTACGCCACCGGCGGCGGGCACTTCCACCCCCGGCGGCTTCGGGCGATGCTCGCGGCCGCGACCGACACCGGATAGGAGCCTCGATGTCCAGCCCGCCCCGCCCCCAGGCCGAAGCCGCCGCCGCCGGCGCCACCCGCGCGCTCGTCGTGCTGACGGCGATGAACCTGCTGAACTACGTCGATCGCTACGTGCCGAGCGCGGTGAAGGACCTGTTCAAGGCCGACCTCGGGCTGACCGACGCCGAGACCTCCTACCCGCTCACGGCGTTCGTCGTGGTCTACATGCTGGCGAGCCCGGTCTTCGGGGCGCTGGCGGACAAGATGCCGCGGCGCATCGTCATCGCCGCCGGCGTCGCGCTGTGGTCGTTGGCGACGGGTTTGGCCGCCTTCGCCGAGGGCTTCTGGACGTTCTTGCTGGCGCGCGCGTTGGTCGGCGTCGGCGAGGCGGCGTACGCCACCATCAGCCCCGCGCTGCTGGCCGATTTCTACCCCGAGTCCAAGCGCAACCGCGCGCTGACCGCCTTCTACGTCGCGATCCCCCTCGGCGCCGCGCTCGGCTTCATCCTCGGCGGCTGGCTCGGCAAAGCGTTCGGCTGGCGGACCGCCTTCATGGCGGTCGGCTTCCCCGGCTTGCTCGCCGCCGGCGCGGTGCTGCTGGTGCCCGAGCCCGAGCGCGGCGCCTTCGACAGCGAGCAGGAGCGCGCCGCCACGCCGCCGGGCTGGGGCGAGGCGCTGCGCACGCTGCGGGCGACGCCGGCGTACGTCGTCGCGGTCGCCGGCTACGTGCTGGTCACCTTCGCCTCGGGCGCCCTCGCCGATTGGATGCCCGCCTACCTCTCGCGCCTGCGTGGATTGGATCTGGCCGAGGCGGGCAGCCTGGTCGGCACCGCCACCGTCGTCGGCGGTCTGGGCGGCACGCTGCTCGGCGGCTGGGCCGGCGACGCGCTGCGCAAGCGCGGCGTGCGCTCGCCCTACTTGCTGCTCTCGGGCACGACGATGCTCGGCGCGGCCGGCGTGGCGGTGGTGGCGCTGCTGGCGACCGAGACCGCGACCATCACCGCCGCGATGATCGGCGCGCAGCTGCTGCTCTGGTGCTACAACGGGCCGATCAACGCGGTGCTGGTCAGCAGCGTGCCGGCGCAGATGCGGGCGCGCGCGTTCTCGCTCTCGATCTTGCTGATCCATCTGCTCGGCGACGCCATCAGCCCGCCGATCGTCGGCTTCATCGCCGATTCGACCGGCTCGTTGGCGCTGGGGATGACGCTGGTGCCGGCGACGCTCTTCGCCGGCGCCCTGGTCTGGTTGGTCGGTGCGCGGCGGCTGCAGGGGAGGGGTTGATGCGAAGTGCGATGTGCGCGGTGGCGCTGACGCTGGCGGCGTTGGCGGGGTGTGCGCGACCGGCGGCGGCCCCGACCGAAGCGGCGGCGACCGAAGCAGCGGCGACGACCGAAGCGGCGACTCCGACCGAAGCGGCGGCGACCGATGCAGCCAAGCCCGAGCCATCGGCTCCAGCGGCAGCGACGACCGTGGATGCGTTGGCGTTCTTGGCGCGCACCGAGGCCGAGTTGCTGCGCTTGTGGATCGCTCGCGAGCGCACGGATTGGGTGAAGTCGACGCACATCACGCACGACACCGAGCTGTTGGCGGCGGCTGCCGAGGAGCGCGTGATGGCGTTCGTCGGCGAAGCGGCGGCCGAGGCGCGGCGCTTCGAGGGCGTGGCGATGCCGGCGGACGCGGCGCGCAAGCTGCGGCTGTTGCGGACGGCGCAGACCTTGCCGAGCCCGGTCGATCCGAAGCAGCGCGCGGAGTTGGCGCAGGTCTCGACGGCGTTGGGCTCGCATTACGGCAAGGCGAAGGCGTGCGTCGAGGCGGGCGAGGCGAGCCGGCTGCCGGTCGGCTGCCATACGCTCGGCGACCTCTCGAGCCGCTTGGCGCAATCGAAGGACGAGGCGGAGCAGCGAGAGATCTGGTCGCGTTGGCGCGAGACCGCCACGGACCAACGCGCGCGCTTCGCCCGCTACGTCGCGCTCGGCAACGCCGGCGCCGAAGCGATGGGCTTCGCCGACCTCGGCGCGCTCTGGCGCTCGGGCTACGACATGACGCCCGACGCCTTCGCCGCCGAGCTCGAGCGCCTCTGGCAGCAAGTCCTGCCGCTGTACCGCGAGCTGCATTGCTACGCCCGCGCCAAGCTACACGCGACCTACCCCGACGCCGTCGCAGAAACCGGACCGATGCCCGCGCACCTGCTCGGCAATATGTGGGCGCAGGATTGGCTCTGGCGGCTGCCGCTGCTGCTGCCCGAGCCGCCGACCGCCGGCGCCCGCACGCTCACCGACGTGCTGGTGCAGCGCAAGACCACGCCCGAGCAGATGGTGCGGTTCGGCGAGGCGTTCTTCGTCTCGCTGGGGCTGCCCGCCCTACCCGAGACCTTCTGGCAGCGCTCGATGCTCGCCCGGCCGCAGGACCGCGAGGTCGAATGCCACGCGAGCGCCTGGGACGTCGATTGGCAGGACGACCTGCGCATCAAGATGTGCGTCGAGATCACCGACGAGGACTTCGTCACCGTCCACCACGAGCTCGGCCACAACTACTACCAACGCGCCTACAAGGCGCAGCCGCCGCTCTTCGCCGACAGCGCCAACGACGGCTTCCACGAAGCGCTCGGCGACACCATCGCGCTCTCGGTCACGCCCGCGTACCTCGAGAAGATCGGCCTCTCGCCGGGCGGCAAGCGCAGCGAGCTGAACTTCCTGATGCAGCGCGCGGTCGAGAAGGTCGCGTTCCTGCCGTTCGGGCTGCTGGTCGACCGCTGGCGTTGGCAGGTCTTCTCGGGCCAGACGCCGCCGACCGAATGGAACGCCGCCTGGTGGAAGCTGCGCCGCGAGGTGCAGGGCATCGCGCCGCCGAGCCCGCGCGACGAGTCGTTCTTCGATCCCGCCGCCAAATACCACGTCGCCGCCGGCGTGCCCTACGCGCGCTACTTCCTCGCGCACATCCTGCAGTTCCAATTCCACCGCGCGCTCTGCAAGGCGGCGGGCCACGCGGGGCCGCTGCACCTGTGCTCGATCCACGGCTCGAAGGCGGCGGGCGACAAGCTCGCGGCGATGATGGCGATGGGGCAGAGCCAGCCGTGGCCCGAGGCGCTGTTCGCGGCGACGGGCGAGCGACAGATGGACGCGAGCGCGTTGGTCGACTACTTCGCGCCGCTCTACGATTGGCTGAAGCAGCAGAACGCCGGCCGGCAGTGCGGGTGGTAGCGCGGCAGCCTCAGCGGAGGTGCTCGGCGAAGAACCCGAGGACCTGCTGCAGCGCGTCGTGGGTCGGGTGCCCGGGCCGATCGACGAGGTGCTCGGTCAGCACCGAGTGCGCGTTGGCGGGCACGCCGTGCGGGTTGCCGCGCGAGGAGTCGATGTCGACGCGCAGGAAGGCGGGTCCGAGCGCTTGTTGCAGCGCGTCGAAGCGTGACGCCGGCACCACCGGATCACCGGTGAAGCG
>JBEARB010000112.1:0-17224 GCA_041163625.1 Pseudomonadota bacterium
GCTCGAGGTGAAGGCAGACAAGCGAACGAGGTTGGACGGACGCGTGGCGCCGTCGGTGGTGGGGTCTGCCCGTCGCCGGCGGCGCATCTCGTTTTCGCGTGTCGCCGCAGCAACTTCGTCAAGTCCCGTCAAGTCCTCTGGCACCCCTACTTGTCGAGTCTGTCGAGTCCTCTGGCACCCATGCTTGCTTGCCACCGCCGCGGGCAGCCTTCGTCCTCACGCTTTCGTCAAGTCCTCTGGCACCCAAGCGGCAGTCCGACGTTCCAACCCCGCCGCCCGCGCACAAGCCCCCAAACGCCCCCGCAGCCCCCCATCCCCGAGCGCCAACCGCAACGCCGCAGCCGTCGCACCCGCATCTCCCGCCGGAACCACCAAGGAATCTTCACCGTCCCGCAGCCGCTCCCCGAGCGCCCCCGCTGCGGCCGCCACCACGCACTTGCCTGCAGCCATCGCCTCCTCCGCTACCAAACCGAACGTCTCGAGTCGGCTCGGCACCACCACGACGTCCGCCGCAGCGATCGCGGCAAGCGCCGCACCGTGGTCGAGAAACCCTGGCAGCTCGACCCGGCCGGCACCGAGCGCGGCGTCGATTCGCCGTCTCCAACGCCGCTCACCCTTGGACGAGTGCGGTAGCCCGCCGGCCAAGACCGGGCGCAGCCCCGGAAACGCCGCCATCACACTCGGTAGCGCCTCGAGCAGGACATCGAAACCTTTGATCGCATCGAAGCGTCCGAGATACAGCAACCGAGGCTCACCCGCGACGCGCACGGTACCCGCTTCTTCGAACGCCCTGGCGGCGAGCGGAGGTGGCCAGACCACGATCGGAGCGTCGGCGAGCACCCCGAGCCTCGCGGCCGCCCACCGCGAAGGGGCGAAGACGAGATCTGCCGCTGTGAGCGCCTCGCCTTGTGCTCGTTCGGACGCCGTCGCCTCGGCGAGCCCATGGATGCGCCGCTGCTCGCCCTGCAGCACGTGCGCGTAGACCGCGAAACCGGCCCCATGGGACCGGGCAAGCGCGAGCGCGGGTTCGGCGAGGAGGTCGGCGTGCAGCAAGACCCACGTACGGCAACCCGCGGCATGGGCGGCCTCCAGCCATGCACCAGCGGTCGCCATCGCGGCAGTCAGGGCCCCGGGGGCGGCGAGTCGCCAAATCGGACCGAGCGCGTCAGGCGTCGCCCGCACCGGCGCGGCGTGAACGAGTTCCGGTGAACGGAGCGGACGCCAGCCATCGAACGAGAGCACCGCCTGCCGGGCACCAACGGCGCCAATGGCTTCCCGGAAGGCCGCCACCGCGACCGAGACCCCGCCCTGGCCACCGGGCGGCAAATCACGCGTCAAATGCAGGACAGCAAGCTCGGACATGGCACCCGGAGCGTGGCTGCGCTACGGTCGGGGCGCAACCGCTTCTCGCCAGGATCCACGTCATGCCGACCGCTCCCCCGACCTTCGCAGAACGCCTGTCGACGACCTTCTGGGGCCCGCTGTTGATGGATCGCGCCGCCGACGGCGCTCGCGCGCTGCGGTACCTGCCGAAGCTGCGGCCCGAAGCGCATGGCGTCCAGGTCGAGGTAGGCCGGGCGTACGGGCCACGACGCGAGCACCGCTACGACATCTACCGGCCGACCGACGCCACGGGCCCCCTGCCGTTTGCGATCTACATCCACGGCGGCGGCTTCCAGTTCTTCGACCGACGCTCGCATTGGGCGATGGCGACCGAGATCGCCCGGCGCGGCTACGTCGTCGCGAATCTGGACTATCGTCTGGCACCCCGGCATCGCTACCCGGCGGCGGTGCAGGACGTCGCGCTGGCCTACGCCCACCTCGCAGACGTTGCTGCGTCCCTCGGCGCCGTGCCCGGCCAATGCCTGCTGGCAGGTGAATCGGCCGGAGCGAACCTCGCCCTCGGCCTGGCGATCGCCTCGTGCTGGCAACGTCCCGAAGCGCATACGCGACAGGTCTGGGAAGCGCCGATGCGGCCGGCCTGCCTCCTACCTGCGTGCGGCTACCTGCAAGTCGACTCGCCCGAACGACATGCAGCGCATCGACCGCTCGGATCCGTCGTCGAGGCGCGCGTGCACGCGGTCAGTCGGCAGTACCTTCCCGATCACACGCCGCCGCTGCCGGAACACGCGTTCGCGAGCCCGCTCCGGATCGTGGAGGCGGCGGCGCACACGAAGGCGTTGCCGGAGCGGCCGTTCCCACCGACGCACGCACTGGTCGGCGAGGTCGATCCCGTCGTCACCGACACCCTGCGCCTCGGCGCGGCCCTGCAGCAGCTCGGCGTGGCGGTCGAGGCTCCGGTCTACCCCGGGCGCGGCCACACCTTCCACGCGCTGCCATTCCGCGACGATGCGCGACGCGCCTGGCAAGCGCAGATGGATTTCGCGGCGCGCCACCTGCCACCGGGGACGTAGCGGCCCAGGCGTCGACGTCGCAATGCCTCAGTGCAGCGCGGGTCGAATCGGCAACGAGGCCGCGATCTGGGCCTCGGCATCGAGGAGCTCGTCCAGGCGCGCCTGCACCACGTCCTCGGGGTAGAGCTCGCGCGCGAACGCCACGAAGAGCTGATGATGTCGCGCCTCCGAGCGCACCAGCTCCCAATAGAACGCGCCGATCGGTCCAGGCGAGAGCGCCTCGGCCGCCATCCGGAAGCGTTCGCAGCCGCGACTCTCGACGATGCCGAAGGCGAGCAAGCGGTCGAGCAGGTATTCGTTGGCGTCCACCCGGCGCAGCAGCTTGTGGATACGCGTCATGTACGGGTCGGGTGTGTCGTGACCGAGCGTCTGGCCGCGCTCGACCAGCAACTCGTGCACCTGCCGGAAGTGCTCGAGCTCCTCTTGCGCGAGCTCGATCATCGAACGCACCAGCTCGGAATGACGTGGGTTGTGCGTAGCGATCTGCAGCGCAGCGCCAGCGACCTTGCGCTCGTTGTGGGCGTGGTCGCGCAGGAAGGTGTCCAGGTCGGCGACGACCGCGTCCTTCCAAGCCGCCGGCGTCTCGAAGCGCAGCCGAAGCATCCGTGCCTCCTTGCCCCGACCGTCGGGGCGGCGGGATGTTGACGAGCCCCGCCGCCACAGACAAGGTCGCCGGTGTCGGATGGCACGCCCGGAATGCGATCGCGCGCTTACGATCGTCACAGCCTGTCCGAGCCGCAGGACATGCTAGGCTTCCTGTCAGAGCCGCGGCCGACCGCGCGTCGGTCCCGAGCCCCCATCGGAGGATTCGATGCCAGACGGAACGCAGTCATCCGAACCGAGCGCGGTCCTCGGCGCCCACGACACCGACGTCGAGGCACCCGCCACCACCGGCCCCGAAGCCGATTTCCTCGACGCAGAGGGCAGCGTCACCCTCGCCACCTGGTGGGCCGAAGCCCGCGCGGCAGACACCGCCCAACGCCAGTGGCTGGACCTCGCCGCCCGGCACAGCGTCGCCGCCCACCGCCACGCCGACGATCTGCGGACCGCCGTGGAGCACACCCGCAGCGCGGCCACCTGGCTCGGCTTGGCGCTGCTGGACGCCGCCGCCTCCGACCCGGAATTCGCGGCGCAGTTGCAGACGTTGTTGGCCTCCCACGACCCGGCCGAATCCGACCGGCCCTCGACAGAAATCGCCGAGCCGGCGTCGGCCCGTATCCCGACTCCGAGCGACGAGCCGGACTGGCAGGAGCACCCGGCCGGTGACCAGAGCGCCTTGGACGACGGCTGCCCAACCGAGCCGATCGAGCGCCCAGTAGGCGCGCCGGAGAAGCCGCCGCTGGATTTGAACCCGAGCGTCCTCGCGAATCTGCAGGCGCAGCTCGGAGGCGCTCGCCTCGCTCCGCAAACGCGAGCCCAAGCGGATTTGACGGCGACGTTGGGCGCGTTGGAAGAGCTCCGCGTGGAGGCGGGAGCGGAACCTGCGGGTGCGCTGGACCGCGGCAGCCTGCGCAATCAACTCGCCCAGGCGGAGCGGGCGCTGGCGAACGAAGCGGCGTGGGCGGCGCTGGACCAAGAGCATCGCAAGCTCGCGATCGAGTGGTTCGCAGCTCGGCTGCGCTCGTTGCAGGACCACCGCGCCCTGGACGACGACCCCACGATCACCGAGCGAATCGACGCTGCGATGCGCGCGCTGACGCGGCATCTCGGTCCGCGCGGCTCGTTCTCGCTCTTCTGTCACGGACTGCACCGCAAGCACGGCCCACGCAACACGACGTGGCTCCACGACGCGCGGGCCCATCAAAGCGCGATCGACAAGCTGACCGGTCGACGCAGCCGCGAACGCCGACGCACGCTGCCCGAGGGACGCGAAGACGACCTGTTCCGCCAACTGCGCGTGGCCAGTGGCAAGGGCGACGAGCCGACGCTCCGCATCCTGTGCAACGAGCTACTCGACCTCGGCGTGTCGATCGACGACCCGCGTTGGCGGCTTCCGCTGGAGCCGCACCTCGGCGCGCTCGAAGGTCGGGGACGCAACCTCAAGGAGCTCGCCGACCGCGTCGGCGCGGTGCTCGCGCGCGAGTTCGAAGCCGAGCTGGCACCGAACGCGGCCCCGCAACCCGAACTGCGCGATTGGCGCTGGCTGGAGCGAACCCGGGGGCGCCGGCTGCTCATCGTCGGTGGCGACGGTCGGCAGGAGCGCGTACCGAAGATCGAAACGGCTTTCGGGCTGGCGAGCGCCGAATGGGCCGACCTTCCGAAGAACGCGCCGCGGGCGAAGGACGCGATGGTCGCCCGTATCGAAAACGGCAACTACGACTTCGTGGTCTGCCTGCAACGCTTCGTGAGTCATGAGTTGACCGACGCGGTCTGGGCGGCCAACGCCGAGGGCGTGACCAAGATCTTGTCCGAAGGCTATGGCATCGGGCAGCTGCAGCGCGCCTTCGAGCGCTTCCTCGGCCAGGACTGAGCGACCCTCGCGGCGATACCCCCGTCCGAATCGAATCAGCCCGCCCGGCGGCGCGTCCATCGGCCCGTGGAGGCCGACCGATGTTCCTTGCCCGCCCACTCCCCGAATCTCCCTGCACGAACCGCCGGACCCGACGCCCCGGTTGGGTCTCCGCGGCCCTGTTCGCCGCCCTCGTCGTCGCCGGCAGCCTCGCTGGCTGCGGACCGACGCTGCTCTTCCGCGACGGCAGCCCGATCGGCTACCACGTCGCCACCGGTGACGGCGGCTCGGGCTGCAGCCAGGGGCCGTTCCTGATCGAGCGCGCAGCGTTCGGCGGCCGCTGGGGGGAGCAACTCGAGGTCCGCGTGCAGGGCCCGCGCGGGCTCTCCGGGCTGTTCGAGCTGCGCGTCGGCGAGCGCATCGTGCGTCGCGGCCATTGGCGCACCGGGGTGAACGTACCCGGCGAGCGCAACACGACGCGCTACGTGCCGGACACGCAGATCGCCAACGGGCATTGCCTCGAGCGTCCGCAAGTCGTCGCTGAAGCCGCCCCCGCTCCGGAGCCGAAGCCGCCGGCCCCGGCCCCAACGGTCGCCGTTGTGGAGCCAGCGCCGCCCGCTCCGGCACCCCCGGCGGAGGCGCCGCGCGTCCACGGACCGGCGGTGCTCGAACCGGGCGCGGTCGGGCATGGCAGCCACCACGCCTCCATCGTGACCTGGCACGTCGAGCATCGACGCAGCGAGGGGAGCGCCGGCGTCGAGCCCGGAACGCGAGTGCAGGTGTGGATCTGGTCGCCCCAGCCGATCGATTGGCACGGAGCGAGCTTCATGGTCCGCCACGCCGCCGCCAAGCCGTCGGTCTCCGAATCGGAGTGGGTCGCTCACCTCCGCAAGGAGGAGGCGGAGCTCCGCCGGGAAGTCGAAGTCGAGCGACGCGAGCGGCGCAAAGCGGCCGAGAAGGCGAGCCGAGAGCGCAAAAAGGAGGCCGATGCGCGCTGGCGCGCCGGAGCCGCCGGGCGAAAAGCCGCCGCCGATCGCGGTCGCTTCTGCGCCACACACCACGACGACGTCGGCTGCTGGGGCGAGGGCGGCTACAACGGTCACCTGCGGCGGCAGCAGGAGCGGGCCGAACAGCTCCGACTCGAACGCGAGGTCACGCTGTTGGACCGGCAAACCCGCCGCGAAGTGGCCGAGGAGCAGGCCGCGATCGCCGCCTACGTCTGTCCCGAACCGGTTCGCGTCTGCCTGGCTGACGAGCCGCCGCCACCTGCGCCAGCCGAGGTGCTCCCGCCCCAGCCCACGCCCCACAGCCAATGGGTCGCCGGCTACTGGACCTTCTCGTGCGAGGGGTGGTTCTGGCTGCCGGGCTGGTGGAAGGTCCCCGAGGCCGATCTCCGCGTCGAAGTCCACGTCGCCGCCCCCGCTGCACCGCCGCCGCTGCGCGTCGAGGTCCGACCGCCGTGCCCGCTGCCGGGCGCGATCTGGGTGGTCGGCCATTGGTTCTGGTCCCACGGGCGTTGGGTCTGGGTCGGGGGGCGCTGGGCGCTCCCACCACGTGCAGGCGTGGTCTGGCGGGGCGGCGTGTGGTTGCCCGTGCCCGGCGGCGGCGTGCGCTTCGACCCCGGACGATGGGAGCTCCGCGTGCGCATCGGCCGCTGACTCGCTACACTACCTCCGCTCTCGGGCATGTGTGAGGAGGCCGCATGGAGGAGATCGCTGCGGCACTCCGGCGGAGTTGGCTCTTCGAGGAGCTCCCGAACGAGACGATCCTCGCGTTGGCGGACGCACGCACGTGGACGCACGTCCACGGCGGACAAGCCTTGTTCCGCCAAGGCGAAGGCGGCGACGCAATGTACGTGGTCGCGAGCGGACGCCTGCAGGTCCTCCACGAAGCGGTGAGCGAGCGCCGACGCGTCGCGCTGCTCGGGCCGGGTGACCACGTCGGCGACTACGCCTTGCTCACCGTGCGCGTCCGTGAACGCGACCGGCCGACGCCGTCGGGCACGAGCGCCTGGCACGAACGGCGCCGGGGCTACGGATTGCACCATGCCCGCCTGGGCGACGATGCCGGCTTCGCCCGCTTGGCTCGGCGGTTGGCTGACTATGCCGTCGGCTTGGCGGTGGGCGGGATCGGCGTACACGCCTTCGGTGCGGTCGGCGTCGGCCTCGGCGCGGGGGACGCGGGCCTGCCACTCGACGCGGTCGCGGGGAGCAGCACCGGCGCGGCGATGGCGGCGCTGCTGGCGGCGGAGATCCGCGGCGATCGACGCGAGGCCGCCCTCTCCGGACTCGAACAGGCGCTCGCCGACGCGCTCAACGGCCCGCTCGACGCCAACCGCAGCGCCGAGCGCCTGCAGGCCGTGCTGGAGGCGACCTTCGGCGACCGCGTCTTCGAGGACCTCGAGATCCCCTGCTACTGCGTGGCGAGCGACCTCGACGCCGCGCGGCCGGTCACCCTCGGTACAGGCCCGATCGCCCCCGCCGTGCTCGCCGCGATGGCCATCCCGGCCCTGCACCCGGCGCAGGTCCTCGGTGGCCGCCTGCTCGCGGACGGCGCCATCCTCAGCGCCGTGCCCGCCGACCTGCTGCGAGAGCGCCTCCCTGCGCAGCGTCTTCCTGCCGCCCTGCCGCCGCACCAGCCAACGCGACTAGCCCGAACGACGCGGCGCCGCCGGGCCGCAAAACGACCGCCACCGCCAGGGGGAGGATCCCGGCGGTGGCGGCTGGCGCCTTCGTCATGCCCGGAGCCGTCGGCGCCGACCGCTGCGCTGACCCTCAGCGCGTCGGATGTTGAACCGCGACGACGCCGCGGTCGTGGAAGTAGACGACCGACTGCACCCCCACCTCGCCGGCCACCTCGGTCGTCTCCGGATGCAGCTGCTCGCGCAGCGCCGACTCGGCCTCGGCGAACCCGTCCGGCGCTCGAAGCAGCTGCAAGCCGGCCAACGCCTCGCCGGTCTCGGCCGCGACGGCCGCACGAATCCGGTCCGGACGCAGGTTCATCGGCGCAAACACCCGGTAGACCTGTACATGCCGACCGCCCTTCCGCTCCTCGACGGAGAACGCGAGCAGCGCACGCCGACGCGCGACGAGGCGGCGTCAGCCCCCGGGCATCGTCGATGCGACCCCGGCGAACAGGGCCGCCCACAGCAAAGCCCAGGAGAAGTGCTGCCAGCGCGGGCCGGCCGGAAATGCCGTGCGCGGCAGCCCGCGGTAGGCCCACGCGTCGGCGAGCAGCGCCAGGGCCGCGCCGGCCAGGCCATCGAGAAACCAATGCTGCGCGATGGCGATCGAGCTGTACCAGACGCCCAGCGCCAGCAGCAGCGTGAGCGCGCCCATCACGCGGTCGTGCCGCCAGACGCAGCGACCGGCGAAGAGCGTGGTCGCGACGTGCATCGACGGGAAGCAGTTGTTCGGCGGGTCGAGCGCGTAGATGACCGAGACGGCGTGGCCGAACACGCCCTCGGGCAGCACCTCCGGACGCAGCCGCGTGACCGGCCAGAGCAGCCAAAGCGGCACCGCAGCCGCCACGATCGACGACATCCCCAGCGCCGCCCCCATCGCCACACGTCGATCGCGCACCGCTACCACGGGCGCGAAGAGCAGCGCGTAGAGCCCACCGTAGGCGAGCACCCACGGCGCCGAGAAGGGCACCCAGCCATCGACGACGGTCGGGAGCTGATGCATGGTCGTGAGGCCTCGAAGGAGTCCGGACTGCTGGACGGCGCCGACCAAGCCATATGTCCCGAAGAGGACGACCGCCAGGCCGAGGACGAGCTTGAGGCGGCCCAGGGCCGAGATCGGGACGAAGGCGTCGGTCGCGGAGGTCGAATCGCGCACGGGGCGAGGCTACGGCGTTCGCGCCAACGGCGGAAGTCGTCCGATCCCGCATCGAGCGCTCGTCGACACGCGGCACAACTCCCGCTCCGCCCCTCGCCGACTCAACCGCGACCAGCCAGCATCGAAAGCGGAAAGCGCACCTCGCGCGGCTCCCCGCCGGGCCAAGCGTCGGCCAGCGACGCCTCGATGCGGTCGAGCGCTCGCGTGCCACGATCGGCGTCGTGGCGCCGCACCGCCGACCACGTGCCGAGGTAATCGATCAACCCCTGTCGATCCCATCGCATCGACATCGCGAAAGGCGGCGCCTCGATCGGCGCGAAGGGCATCGCGATATCGCGATAGCCGCGCTCGATGAAGCGGCGCTGCGACGGCCAATACGGTCCGATATCGCCCCCGTAGAGGCCCGCGCCTGTTCGACCTGCTCGGCGCTCGCGTCGGTCGCGTGCACCGCGTCGAAATAGGCGGCGAGCGCCACGGCGGCTTGGCCGTTGCTGGTCGCGACGTCCCACGCCATCGTCCGACCGGGCGCCTGCTCGGCGATCCAAGCGAAGAGCGCCTCCGGATAGGTCGGTCGATGGGCCGCGTAGGCCGCAGCGTGGCCGGAGAAGTGGTCGTGAAAGGTCGAGCCGCTCATGCGGCTCCTCGCAGCCGAGCCCGGTCGCGGCGCAGCCGGCCCTCGAGGATGCGCTGGTAGGCGGTCGGAAAGATCCGCGTCGCGAGCAGGATGCCCCAGGCGTCCGGACCGATCAGCACCCGCCGCGCGTCGCGACGGATGCCCTTGAGGATCGTCTGCGCCGCAGCGTCCGGCGTGGTGATGAAGAAGCGCTCGAAGTCCCGTTGGCTATCCGCAGCGCCCATGCCCATCAAGTTGGCGACGCCGTCCTCGACCGAGCGGGCGCGCCGCGCGATGGCGGTCTTGATCCCGCCGGGGTGCACCACCGTCGCCTTGATCGGCGCGCCCTCGAGCTCGAGCTCGATGCGCAGCGACTCGGTGAACCCGCGCACCGCGAACTTCGAGGCGCAATAGGCGCTCTGGGTCGGGATGCCGACCAGCCCGAACACGCTCGAGATGTTGACGACATGCCCCTCGCCCGCAGCCCGCAGATGCGGCAGGAACGCGCGCGTCCCGTGCACCACGCCCCAGAAGTTGATGTCCATCAGCCAATGCAGGTCGGCGTCGGCGGCACCCTCGACGGTGGCGGCCAGCGCGACGCCGGCGTTGTTGATGATCACGTGGACGACGCCGAAATGCGCCGCCACCGCCTCGGCCCACGCGTAGATGGCGTCGCGGTCGGCGACGTCGAGCTGGGTGCGATGCGTCACCGTCCCCGTCGGCAAGCCGGCGATGGTCTCGTCCAAGCCCGCCGCGTCGATATCCGCGAGCGCCAACCGACACCCGGCCGCAGCGAGTTGCTTGGCCAACCCCCGCCCGATGCCGGAACCCGCCCCCGTCAGGGCGACGACCTTGTCCTTCAGCTCACGCATCGCTGGCCTCCTGCGCCGCCGCGCGAAGGGTGAAGTCTTCCCATCGCACGCTCGCGAGAGATTGTTCGAAAGCAAACGTACTCCCGGGCCAGAGCGTCGGGTTGCGACCGTCGGCGGTGATGTACCAGCTCTTGCAGCCGCTGGACCAGATCGCCTTGGCGAGCTTGGCCTGGATCGCCTCGTTGTAGCGCGCCTCGGCCTCGGCCCGCACATCGATCCGATCGATCCCCTCGGCCCGCACGCGCCGCACCAGCTCGCGGATGTAGCGCGCCTGCGCCTCGATGATGATCAGCATCGAGCTGTGTCCCAGCCCCGTGTTCGGCCCCACGACGAAGAAGAGATTCGGGAAGCCCGCGACCGCCGTGCCGCGATAGGCGAACGGGCAATCGCCCCAATACTGCGCGAGGTCCCGACCGCCGGGGCCGAAGAGCACGCCATCGGGCAGTGGGCGGGTGGCCTCGAAGCCGGTGGCGTAGACGACGACGTCGGCGGGACGAACGACGTCGTCGCTGCCACGCACACCCTCGGCCTCGATGGCGACGGCGCCGCCGGTGTGCAGGTGCACGTTGTCGCGGCACAGAGCGGGGTAGTAGTCGTCGGCGACCAGGATGCGCTTGCAGCCGACGGCATAGTCCGGCGTGACCTTGCGGCGCAGCTCCGGGTCGGCGATCTGCGACCGGATGTGCGCCTCGCACCAGCGTCGCGCGTAGCTCATGAAGCCGGTCCAGCGCAGGAACGCGATCGACCGCACGTCGTTGCGCCAGCGCAGCCCCTCCCGCCGCAGCCGCGAGATCGCGGGCACCTTCGTCATCGCACGCTTGGACCACTCCGCGATGGGCGCGTCCTCGCGCGGCAAGATCCACGGCGGCGTGCGTTGGTAGAGGTCCAAGCGCGCCACCCGCGGCGCGATCTGCGGCACCAGCTGGATCGACGACGCCCCCGTGCCGATCACCGCCACGCGCTTACCCGCCAGGTCCACGCTCTCGTCCCATTTCGCGGTGTGCAGCGTCGGCCCGCCGAAGCGCTCCATCCCAGGCAATTCGGGCCATTTCGGCCGGGAGAGCCCGCCGGTCGCGGTGATCAAGATCGGCGCGGAGAAGCGTCTTCCGTCCGCCGCACGCAGCCGCCAACGCCCGGCAGCGTCGTCCCAGCGCGCTTCCTGCACGTCGCACCCCGTCCGCACCTGCTCCCGCACCCCGAAGCGCTCGGCGACCTCCCGGATGTAGTCCAAGATCTCGGCCTGTGGCGCATACGCGCGCGACCAATCCGGCTTGCGCGCGAACGAGTAGCTGTACAGATGCGAAGGGACATCGCAGGCGCAGCCCGGATAGCGGTTGACGAACCAAGTGCCGCCGATCTCCGGCTCGCGCTCGAGCAGCGCCACCTTCGAAGGCGGCAAACCCAGCGCGTCCTGCTGTTCGCGCAGCGCGATCGCCATCGCCAACCCCGCGAAACCGGCCCCCAAGATCAAGACCTCGAACGCCTGCTCCCCTGTCCCGTCCGCGTGCACGTTCGCCTCCATCCTCACTCCTGCTTCGCCACCAATGCGCCGCGGAACGGCACGGTCTGAGGCGGGGTCGCCACCGCCACGCGAGGCAGCAGCGGCCGCACCAGCTCGATATCGCGGTGGCGCGCGCCGATATAGAGCGGGAGGTAGACCGGGATCGGATTGTCGAACGAGAGCCACCAGCTCCCCTCCGGAAAGAACGTCAGCGGCCTTCCTTGTTCGGAAGCCTTTTTCATCAAGCAGAGTTTGTGCGCGAACGTGCGCTGCTCGTCGACGTACGCCGGCCCCTCCAGTGGGTAGAACATCACGGTGTGGACCTTCACCCCGAAGCGGTCGTCGGTGTGGAAGGCGAGGTCGTAGTAATCGGCCTTGCCGGCGGCGTTGGTGCCGGGCGGGCAGCCGAGGTCGTCGTAGTGCTGCACGGGTTGGCTGCCGGTGGTGTGGTTGTTCACCTCGACGCGGATGCCGGGCTGCAGCGCGAGCGCGTGCTCGCCCGCCCAATCGATCCACTGCACCGTCTCCTGGTCCGGCGTGATGGTGAACTCGGTCTTGCCGAAATGGATGCCGAAGCTGCGGAAGGTGCCCGCCGGCTGGCTCGCCAAGGTCTTGGTCACCACCGCCTCGATCTGCGCCTTCACCGGCGTCGCGAGGTTCGGGTCGATCGCCGCGCTCGCGCCCTGCTGCTCGTTGTGCAGCGTGATGCCCGCCGACTGCGGAAAACCGAGCAGATCGCGCAGCGCCGTCAGCTCGGCCACCCGCTCGGCGTAGCGCTCGGCCGGCGCGACGCCCGCCCGCGCGCCGATGAAGCCGTCACCGCGGTTCTTGACCACCCACGCGTTGAGCCGCTCCGCCTCGCCGAAATCGTGCGCCGAATCGCTCAACGCCTCGCGCACCTCGAGCGGATGCGCGCCGTGGTACGTGAACGCGCGCTCGGCGAAATCCGGCGCCTGACAACGCTCCCCCAGTCGCGCCACCGCCGTCGCCGTCCTTGCGCGCGGCCGCAAATCCGCCAACGCGTTGCGCGGCACGAATTCCTGCTCCGGATGAAAAAAGCGCGCGCCGAGCCGCCGCAGCACCTCGTAGAGCGCGTATTGCCGGGCCAATCGCGTGGCGCCGTGGGTGGCGACGAAGGTGGCGCCGCGGCTGCCACCGTGGTTGTCGAACGCGCCGGCGTCCCAATGCTCCAGGCCGTAGCGGTCGCCCTCGCCCTCGCACGGGCTGCCGTGGTCGAGCGCGACGACCAACGCCGCCGCCCGTGCTTCGGCCTCTTGCTGCAAGCGCGTCCGCGAGACCGGCGACGACGGCCGCCAGCTCGCTACCGCAAAACCCGAGAGCCGGGCCAGGTAGTCGCGCGCCTCGTCGTGCATCCGGTCGCCGAGCGCATCGCCTGCCGGTACCACCAACAGCACCGCGCCATCCCCACGCGTCGGCGCATCGGCGCAGGCGACGAGACCACCCGTCACCAGCGTCGCGAGCGTCGCCGGCGTCAGCAGCGCCGCGACCACCGAGGCCACGAGTCGACGAGAGCGGCGAGAACGCGCACGCAGCGGGGGCATCGGCTCCTCCTCGGCGCCAGCGACGCCGGTTCGGGACGGGGCGTCATCGTACGCCCTCGAGGTCGTCGTCGCACCCCTCCGACCGCATGTTCCAACCATCCTGAACGCTTGAACTTTCGCCGTGGTTCTGCGACGATCCGGGCCGGACGGGAGGTCCTCATGCGCACGCCCCATCGCCACCTCGGATTTCGCACCTTGCTCGCCGCGACGGCGATCGGCTGCACGCTCGTGGCCTGCGACCCGACCACGTCGACGGTCTGCGGTGAGGCCAACGAGGGCAACACGGACGTGCCGCCGACCTTCCCGATCGAGATGGGGCGCAGCGCCGGCACCTTCCGCTTCGACTACGAGACCCGCAACGCCAAGGACCGCGTCGAGGTCTTCTACGAGGGGCAGCTGCTCTTCGACAGTGGCTGCGTGGGGGAGAGCCGCAGCGTCGACTTGGACTTCGGTCCCGGTCAGGCGACCCACGTCGACGTGGTGCTGAGCCCGAATTGCGCCGGCACGCCGATGACGAGCTGGAAGTTCGTGGCGCATTGCCCCGAGGCACCCGCCGCGACCTTCGGCCAAGAGGTCATCGTCGGTCAGCCGCACAATCCGCCTCGGCGCTAGGTCCCGGTGCGGCGCGGGCTACAGGCCGAACGCCAAATCCTTGAACAGCGCGCCGACGAAGAACGGCGAGAGCACCGAGTCGCAGGGCTGCGGTTCGCTGGCTCCGGGGCGCAGCCCGCGGTCGAGCCAGGTCTGCACGCGGGCGCGGCGGGCCGTGATCCAGTTGCGCAGCCGCTGCAGCTCGGCGTCGTAGTCGGGGTCGTCCTGGGCGCTGCGGACCTGCTCGGCGAGCCGGTCGACTTCGGCGAGGAGCGCGTCTTCGTCCCACGCTTCGGCGAGGACGGCGCGGACTTCGGCGACGAGCGCGCCGCGCACCTCGGGCAGCTGCGAGAGCCGGCGCGGCAGCTCGGCGTGGAGGAAACGCGTGAGCGCGTCGCGGTCGTCGGCGGCGGTGCCGTCGCGGAAGACGTTGTCGGCGCCCCAAGGAATCCATGTCGCGCGGCGCTGGTCGGTCGGGTCGAAGTAGATCAGGAAGTTGTTGCGCGCGGCGCTGTAGCTGTCGGAGTGACCGATCAGGACCTCGACCGCCCAATAGCGCAGGAATCGCTTGATGTTGACGTGAGGCGCGAGGCGCTCGAGCAGGTCTTCGTCCGGGCCTTCGAGCGCGAGCTCGAGCGCCCGCAGCGCCGCGCCGGAAGGGTCGGTCGCGTTGGTCTTCGGATCCCAATGCCCGAGCCCGTCGGCCGGCAGGAAGCCGGGCGCGACGTCCGAGACCGTGCCTTCGTAGAAATCGCCCGAGGCGTCGCCGAACGCCCGCTCGAGGAAGCGCCGGTCCATCGCCTCGATGTGCACGTAAGGCCCGAGCGCCTCGGCGCCGAGCATCACGTTGGCGAGGTTGCAGCGCGGCGCCCGCACCCCCGCCGCCGCGAAGACGTCGTAGGCGAGACAGGCGGTGAAGCGCGCGACGTCCTGCCGCGCGTTGTTCAGCGTCACCCGCTCGTGCGGCCCGAAGCGCTGCCCGTCGACGTAGCGGTCACTGTCGAGCTTGAGCGACGGCTTGCGCTGCGAGAGCGAGCCGACGAAGCCCTTCTTGCGGATGCCGACGCGTTCCCAGCGCGCGCCGTCGAGGAATAGTTCGGCTTCGAACCAGGTGTAGTCGGTCGGCATCGGCGTCGTACACTGCGCGGCCCACGCGAGCGCGGCGCCGAAGGGTGGCCCCTCGAAGCGCTGCTCGGCGCGCATGGACGCAGCGGCGCTCTCGTCCATGCCGAGGCGGATGCAGAGCATCGCGTCGCGGTCGAAATGCGCCGGGCCGTCCGGGCCCTCGCGCGGCGCGGACGGGAGGTCGCAGGGCAGGGCGGTCGGCCACCCTTCGGAAGGGTCGGCAGCGCAGCCGGTCGTGGCGATCGCCCCGCCGAGGAGCAGGCCGAAGGCGGCGCGGCGAGCCCAACGCAGCGCGGCGCTACCACGCATAGCCGACTCCGATCTGCAGCACCGGCCGGAAGCCGTGCACCGCCGCGTCGTCGCCGAACGAGATCGCGGTGGTGTAGCCCAGGCCCAGCCCCAGCTCGAGCACCAAGCCCGAATCCCAGAGGAAGCTGTAGCCGCCCTCGACGCCGGCACCGAGGCTGATGCCGTCGACGCCCTCGGCCGCGGCGGGCGCACCCTCGCGCAGCGGGCGGACATGGATCCATCCCAGCGCCGCGAAGGGGTGCAGGTACCAGCCGCCCAACCAACGCGAGCGCCCGCTGAAGCGCGGACCACCCTTCACGCCGACGGTCCAGGTGTCGTAGGCAGCCGAGATCCACGCCACGGTCGGCGTCAGCGTCCACGCGCGCCCAGGCGTGACGGCCAAGTGGATGCGCGGGTTCAGCACGAACGCGCCGTCCCCGAGGCCGATCGCCGGCAGCGCCGCCGACCCGAGCGCCGTCAACGTCGGGCCGAGGATGTTGACCACGACGGCGTGCCGGGCGCCCGTCGTGTCCGTCGTCGTCTGCCCCTTCGTCGTCTGCCCCTTCGTCGTCTGCCCCTTCGTCGCATGCCCCTTCGTCGTCGGGGCAGCCGACGCCACCGCGGGCGCCGGCGCCAACATCAGCCAAACGCCCGCGAATCCGGCCCACACGCACGCACGCCAGCCCCGGCGCGGACGCAGAACAGGCGGCAGCGATGGCAGGGCGCGCGGCATCGACCGCACGCTAACGCGCCCCCGCGGCCCGTCCAAGCTTGGCGCGGCCCGCGCGACGCCGACTCCACACTTCTCGACACAACGCAGGGGGAACGCTCGACACGGCGTGCGCACCTTGTCGATGTCGGGGGCGCCGAGGTCGCCACCGACACGCCGAGCGAGCCAACGCGGCTCGCGGGCGGACGGAGACCTCGACATCGTCCGAGGAGGATTCGACATGCCCATCATCGCTGGTGGGCCGGCGGCTGGGAGGACAAGGCCGTCGTCCACGCTGACGCCCGCTGATGCCAGGGGGCTCCTCCGCCGTGGGTTCTACCGGCGGCGGGGGGCTCCCTGCCTTGACCCAACCCTGCCTCGTGACCACAATGGAACCACGCCCGTTGGACGGCAGACACGAGGTCACAATGGTCCGGACCCTCAAGAAGCGCGGCAACAGCCACGCATTGATCATCGACAAGACGCTGATGGAGCAGCTTGGCATCACGCCGGAGACACCGCTGCAGCTGATCGTCAGCGACGGTGCCTTGCACGTCACGCCGGTCCAGCACGGATTGGGGACCGAGCGCATCGACGCGCTCACGGACGAGATTTTCGGTCGATACGACGAGACGTTCCACGAGCTCGCGAAGTAGGTCGGTGGCGGTGTTGGAGCCCAGGTTCCTCTCGGTTCAAGACATCCTCGACTTGCATACGCGTACCATCGCGCGGCACGGAGGTTCGCCGGGGATTCGTAGCCTCGCTTTGCTGGAGTCTGCGGTCGCGCTGCCGCGGCAGAGCTACGGGGATCGATACCTGCACGACGACCTCCCGGCGATGGCGGCCGCGTATCTCTTCCACATCGCCTCGAGCCACCCCTTCGTCGATGGCAACAAGCGTGCTGGGCTGGCCGCGTGCCTGGCGTTCCTACTCGCCAACGGAGTCGAGCTGCCGTGGTCCTCGGCGGAGTTGACCCGCGTGACCATGGAGGTGGCGTCAGGTCGGATGGGCAAGGGCGAGCTGACGTTGTGGTTGCGAGGCGGGATCCAGGCCTGATCGACTTCCACCCACCCCCGAACCCCGCTATACCCCCGCTCCCCGCGCCGATGCCGCGCGCGCAAGGAGCCTCGGATGCACCGTACGACCCGCCGCCGCCTCACCTCTGCCGCCGCCGTCCTCGCCCTCTCGGGCTGTGGCGGTGCAGCGCCCCAGCCCACGCCGACGCCCGTCGTGACGGTGAACACGCCCGCGCCCGCCGCCC
>JBEARB010000113.1:0-18329 GCA_041163625.1 Pseudomonadota bacterium
ACCAGAAAATGCAGCTTCGCATTTTCTGGCCGAGTCTCTCGTCTGTTGTTTGGGGGGCTAGGCGCCCCCTGGTCGCGAGAAGCGCGGTTCTCGCGAACCATCCCCCTCCACGAGCCGCGACCCAAATATCGCCCCTGGCGATTCTTTGATCGCGTCTCTAGCCGCAGCCTCAGCGGTCGGGGACGGGGGCGTCGAAGCTTCCGTCGCGCACCGCGCCCTCGACGACGGTCGCAAGCGTCGGTGACGACTTGCAGTGGCCCGGCTCGAACGCGGTGCCGTCCAGGCATCCGCGGCTGCCGAGCGAGAACGCCCAATAGCCCGAGCCGCCACGCGCGAGGTAGTCGTTGATGGCGATGTGGTAGCGTCTGTCCGGTCGCACTGGTTCACCCGCGACGGTGGCGCCGAGGACCCGCTGGCCGCGACGTGCGATGGCCACGGACTTGCCGTCCTTCATCTCGTAGCGCACGCCGGGCCGCTCGCCGTCGCAGGCGAAGTGCAGCCCCCAGACCTCGATGCGCTCACCGAGCGCGCTGCGATGCCCGCCGGTGCAGGCGTGCTCGAGCACGTCGCGGAGCTGCTCGCCGTCGAGCTCGACCAGGACGACGCGGTTGCCGAACGGGTGGATGGCGCGGATCTCGAGGTTGGTCACCGGCCCGGGCGGGTAGACCTTCGAGGTGCGGAGGCCGCCGCTGTTGAGGATCGCGCCGTCGACCGGCAGCCCGAAGCGGTTGTTTGCGGCGGCATAGCGCCACACCGCTCGTGCCACGCGGCGCCCGTAGATCCGCCGGCCCCAGCCCCGCAGCATCCACGGGACGCTGCGCTTGCCGACCACGGCCTCGTTGTCGTAGCCCTCGCGCAGCTTGGCGATGGAGCCCTCGGTCGGCGCGTCGCTCGGCATCGGCTCGCCCACCGGCACGACCTTCCAGCTCGAGGCGTCGGGGTCGAAATGGCCGCGACCGTCGGCGACGACCTCCAGGTGTCCGAGGTGCGAGAAGCGTTGGCCGCTCTGCACCACGTGGATTCCGCTCACGGCCTTCCAGCGCTTGACCAGGGTGTGCGAATGCCCGCCGACGAGCAGGTCGACGCCCGTGCCGGCGAGGCGCTCGGCGAGCTTCACGTCGGCCTCGAAGCCGAGGTGGGTCAGGCCGACGATGACGGTGGCGCCAGCGGCCTTCAGGCGCGCGATCGCCCGCTTGGCGGCCGGCAGGACCGGATCGTCCGGATCGACGAAGCGGGTGTCGCCGAACTGCGAGATCGTGCGCGTCGAAGGGGTGAGCAGGCCGAAGAAGCCGAGCTTCACGCCGCCGCAGTCGCGGACCACGACTTCGTCCCAGAGCTTGCCGTCGCGGTTGTCCAGCGTCGGGCTGTCCTTGGCGAGGTTGCTGACCACCATCCGGTAGCGCGTCAGCCCGCGCAGCGCGTGCGCGAGTACCTTCGGACCCGCGTCGAACTCGTGGTTGCCCAGCGTGCCGAGGTCGTAGCCCGCGGCCTCGTAGACCTGCCACGCCTCGCGCGCCGCCCGCGCGCGGTCCCCGTCGCGGCGCTCCATGTAGCGGCCCTGCAGCACGTCGCCGGCGCTGACCAGCAGCACCGCGCCCTTGCGCTCGGCCAGCAGTTGCTTCTTGGTCGCCGCGATCCGCGCGATCGTCCCCGCGTACGCCAGCGGCTCGAGCGAGACCCGCTCGCCGTCGAAATGCGCTTCGGAGTCGTTGGTGGTCAGCAGCAGGCAACGGCCCGTCTCGCCGCCGCCGCCACCCGCGCGGACGCCCGCGCCGCCGCAGCCGACCAGCAGCAGTCCGAGCCATAGCCCGAGGAGCAGCCGCATCACGCCTTGCGCCGACCGTCCGGGCCGAGGCCCGCCTTGGCCCGCCGCCGCAGCAACTCGAGCACATCGGTCTCAGGCAACACGCGCGGCCGACCCAGCGGCAGCGCCCGCAGCGTGATGTTCGCCAGGTGCTCGACCAACTCGAGCCGCAGCAGCGCCTGCTCGAGGTCGTCGCCCCACGCCAGCACGCCGTGGTGCTCCAGCGTGACGGCGTCGTAGCGGTCAGCCGCCTCCGCGAGCGCTTGCAGCTGCGACGCCGCGCCGGGCAGGGCGTACGGCAGCATCGGGACGCGGTCGCCGATCGAGACCACGGCCTCGGCGATGATGCGCGGGTCGACCTCGACGCCCATCACGGCCAACGCGGTCGCCGCCGGCGGATGCGCGTGCACCACAGCGCGCACGTCGGGGCGCGCGTCGAGCACGACGCCGTGCAGCGACCATTCGGAGAACGGCCGGCGTTGGCCTTGCAGCACGCGCCCGGCCCGATCGACCACGATCAGGTCCGACTCGACCAAGACCCGCTTCGAGAGCGCGGTCGGGGTCAGCATGAAGCGCCCCGCCGGCAGCCGTAGGCTCGCGTTGCCGTCGTGGTTGGCGACCCAGCCGCGGCGGTGCAGCTCGTGCGAGAGCGCGAGCATCTCGCGGCGCGTAGCGGCGAGGCTCTGCTCGGACGTGAAGCTGCGATGGATCGCGCGACCGCTCAAGCGCCCTCCGCCTGCACGTCGATCGCGTCGACCACGCCGACGATCAGGCAGCGGATCGGCGATTTGTCGTCACCCAAGATCTGCCGGATGCCGTTGCCCTCGCGCAGCACCACGACGTGGTCGCCCGGGCCGGCTTGGGCGTGGTCGACGGCAAGGAAGCTCTCGCCCGCGTCACTGCCGTCGGCCTCGATCGGATGCACGACGAAGACCGTCTGCGCCGCGATGCGCGGATGCTTCACGGTCGAGACCACGGGCTCGCCCACGCGACAGAGGATCATCGGGCGCCTCCCTTCTTCGCACGCGGCTTGCTGGCCGGGGGCGGCGGCGTGCGCAGGCTCTCGGCGTCGCGGTCGCCGACGTGGTCGACGATGGCGAGGATCGCGGAGTCGACCGGTACGAAGGGCTCGGGCATCGCCAGCGCAGCCTCGCGCGAACCGGTCAGGTGCACGACGTCGCCGGGGCCGGCTTGCGTCGTGTCGGCCGCCACGAAGGGCTCGCCCCGCTCGTTGCCGTGCTCGTCGAGCCCGATCACGTAGAGCATCCGCACGCCTTCGAGGCCTTCGGTCTTGCGGGTCGCCACCACGGTGCCGAGCACGCGTCCCAGGTGCATCGTCGCCTCCGTCCCCGCTATTCGGCGTTGCGCTTGAGCTTCATCAGCATCCGCGCGGCGCCGTCCAGGGCCTTCTTGTCCGCACGACCGCGGCCGACCAACAGCGCACGCTGCAGCTCCTTGGCGGCGCCGTCCTTGTCGCCGACCTGCAGCAGGGCGGCGGCGTGGTTGAGGTAGGTCGTCCAATCGGCGCGGGCGTTCTGCACCGCGATGGCGAAGACCTCGCGGGCGCGGTCGGGCCGACCGACGTCGAGCCAGCCCAAGCCGAGCGCCTCCTGCAGCGCGATGTCGTCCGGGGCGAACTTCAGACCCTCGTTCAGCACGTCGAGCGCCGCCTTGTAGGCGCCGACCTCGGCGTAGAGCTGCGAGAGCATCAGGTAGGACGCCGCGTAGCCCGGATCGCCGGCGATCGATGCGCGCAGCGCCTTGTCCACCGCCTCGCGCTTGCCCTGCTTCTTGGCAACGCGGGCGGCGAGGTAATGTGCGCTCGGATGCCCCGGGTCGATGGCGAAGAGCGGGCCGAGCGCCGTCAGTGCGGCCTGATCTTCACCCGTCTCGAAGAGCGCGCGCGCCAAGTCGAGGTGTCCCTCGGGACGCGCCGGGTCGCGCTGGACGGCCTTCCTGAGGTACGGCAGCGCCTCGTTCGGCTCGCCGTCCCGCAGGGCCAGGAAACCGAGGTAATAGTTGGCGTCGGGGTCCTCGGCGTTGAGTTCGAGCACCGCCTTGAGCTTGCCGCGCGCCTGCACCGAGTTGCCCGATTCGAGCATCTCGACCGCATCGTTCACCAACTCCACGATGTGCTTGTCTTCGCTGTCGCAGCCGAGCACGAGCCCGCTGCACAGCGCCAGCACCGCCAGTCGTCGTCCGAAAACCTGCAAGCGCTCCCCCTACCGCGACGAGAAGCGGAACGGGTACACGACCGTGGTCGAGCCGCCGCCCTTGGCCTGCGGGAAGCGCCACGTCTTCACGTTCGTCAGCACGCAATCCTCGACCGAGTTGTTGCCGAGGCTCGAGTCCTCGATCTTCGCGCCGCCGATGGCACCGCTGGGCTGGATCAGGAACTTCACCTTCACCGTGCCCTGCAAGTTCGGGTTGGCCTGCAGACCCTTCTGGTAGCAGGCCTTGATGGCACCCATTTTACGGCGGATGTAGTCCTGGATGACCTTCTTCGGCAGCTCGCCCGACGCATCGGCGGCGCGCCCTCCGACGCGGATGACGGTCTGCTTGCGCTCGGCCATGCCCAGCTTGACGTCCTTGCCGGCGCCGCTGTCCTTGGCCAACGCCTCGACGGCCTTCTTGCGGATCGCGTCACCGCCACCGACCGAGGTCTTCGGGCCGCTGCCGCCCATCAGGCCGGCGCCCTGCGACTTGCCCTCCGGGTCGGCGAGCACGGTGCTGCCGCCCGCGCCCTGGTCGGGGTTTGCGGTGTCGCCGGGCGTGCCGTCGTCCTCGGCGAAGAGCTTGGTGCCGACCATCTGCTTGTCGACGTCCGCGAGCGCGGCGTCGATCTGCGTGTCGACCTTCTTGACCTCTTCGGCCACCATCTCCTTGACCTTCTCTTTCCGCTCGTCCTCGTTGAGGTCCTTGAGTTCGTTCTCGATCTTCTTGACCTCTTCCTGGACCTGCTTCTCCTCGACTTGCTTGGCCTGCTCCTGGGCCTTCTTGATCTCTTCCGGATCGAGCTTGGGCGCCTCCTCGGGCTTTTCCTCTTCCTTTTCTTCTTCTTCCGGCTTCTGCTCTTCGACGACTTCGACCTCGAGCAGCTGCGCCAGGCGCTGTTCCTGCTTCTCCTTCAGGCTCAGGCGGGTGCGGTTGCGGAAGCCGGCCGAGCTGAACGCCGCCACCAACGGGCCGCCGACGAGCAGTAGTGAGGCGATGAAGCAGAGCAGGAAGGGCAGCATCTCGCGGTTCCACAGCGAGAAGGACGCCGGCGGCGGCACGGGCACGCGGCTGACGATGAAGGTGAAGTCACCGAAGACCAGCACAGCGCGGGTGCCGGCGCCCAGGCCGACCAACGGGCCGGAGACGCCGCTGACCTTGCCGGCGCGGACGTCCTCGAGGTCGTGCACCTCGCCGTCGACGATGAGATGACCATGCGCCTTGTCGTGGTCGATGCGCAGGCCGAACTCGTGCTTCGGATGCGGCTCGACCAAGGTCGCGATCGACTTGCCGATCACGTCCTCGGGCATGGTGAAGGTGCCGTCCGGGCCGATGGTGACGGTCGCCGGGCGCGCGAAGAAGCGCGCCGTCAGCATGTCACCACGCCAGAGGATGGCGATGTCGACGCCGAGCTTGCTACCGGCTTCGGATGCCGCCGGCGCGTTGTCGGTCGTGGTGCTCGTGGCGTTGTCGGACACCTCGCCCTCCCAAGGCGATCGCCGGCGAACCGGCAGATGCGGTCGCGGAGCCTGCTACAGGTCCTGGGCCGAACGGACGATCTCTGCGAAGAAGTCGGTTCGCACGCGGATGAGGCTCTGGCGCTTCTTCTTGTTGATGCCCTGGATCGACGAACCCTCGGGGCGGAGGTACGTCGCGTCGACGTTGTCCTCTTCGAACGAGAGCGTGCGCGGGCCCTTCTTGCGCGGCGCCGAAGAGGCGACCGCGGGCAGCAGCAGGCCCGCCAGGAACGCGAGCATCAGGGCCGCGACGATGGGGCTCGAAGGACGCTTCCGCAGGGTCGTTTCGCGGTGCATGTTCCATCTCCTGTGTGGGCGGCAAGGTACGAGCGAGGCAGAGTATAGGCCGGGCAGACCGCGCGGCGCAACGGTCCAGCCCGACCGCCTATCCTCCTTCGACGCGCGAACGATCCGAACGATCCATCGCCTCGCGGAGATCGTCGCAGAGCGCGCCGAAAGCGCGCACCACGGCGTCGTCGTCGCGGCCACAGCCGAGCGAACGGAGGTCGAGCAGCAGCGCGTCGGCACGGGCGCGGCCCAACCAGGCCGGCGAGCGGGCGCGCAGCGTTCGTTCCAACCAAGCGCCGTCGCGGCCGGAAGCCCGCAACGCCAACGCCATCGAGGGCAACGCAGCGCCGGCTTGGCTGCCGCCGCCGACGGCGGCCTCGGTCGGAACCAGCGCCCCGGACAGATCAGCCGCGGCACCCGAAGGCGTGTGCAGGATCGTCAGCAGGCGCTCGCCCAGCGCGCGCAGGTCCTCGATCGGGCGCGTGACCGCCGCCCACAGCGGCAGCGCCGTCTCGGCCCGACCGCGCAGATGCGCTCGCAGCGTCGGTTCCAGCGCGGCGAGCGTCAGGCCGCAGGGGCGCAGCGCGCGCGCCATCGCGGCCTTGCCACAGCGCGCGATCGCCTCACTGCGCCCGAAGAGCAGGCCGGCTTGCGGGCCGGCGAGCAGCTTGTCGCCCGACGCCGTCACCAGATCGGCCCCGGCGGCGAGCGTGGCGGCGATCTCGGGCTCGTCGCGCAAGCCGTGGTCGCGCAGCGGCGCCACCGCTCCCGATCCGAGATCACAGATGAGCCACGCCCCGCTCTCCCTCGCGATCGCCGCGAGCTCCGGCACGGAGGGGGTCGCGACGAAGCCGACCTGGTCGAAGTTGCTGCGATGGATCTGCAGCAGCGCCGCGGCCGGCTTCCCGGCTTCGGCCAGCGCGCGTGCCGCCTCGGCGTAGTCGCGCGCGTGGGTGCGGTTGGTGGTGCCGACCTCGACGAGCTGCACCCCGGCCGCGCGCATCACGTCCGGCACCCGGAACGAGCCCCCGATCTCGACCAACTCTCCCCGTGAGACCAGCACCGGCCGTCCCGGCGCGAGCGCGTGCAGCGCCAACATCAGCGCCGCGGCGCCGTTGTTGACGACCAAGGCGTCTTCGGCCCCGCCCAGCCAGCGCAGCAGCGGCCGCAGCAGCGCCTGGCGGGAGCCACGCGTGCCGGTCGCGAGGTCGAGCTCCAGGTTGGCGTAGGTGCCGGCGGTCTGTGCGATCGCGGCCAGCGCCTCGGACGAGAGCGGCGCGCGTCCGGTGTTGGTGTGCACGAGCACGCCGGTGCCGTTCCAGAGCGGTCGCAGCAGCGGGCCGCGCAGCGCCTCGAGGGCCCGGTCTTCCGCGCCCTGCAAGGCCGTTCGCAGGGCCACCGGGTCGTTGACGGCGCCCGAGAGGACCGCGCCGCGCGCGGCCTCGATCACCTCGCGCGCGGCCGCCCGCGCCGTCGCGGTCGGCAATGCCAGCGCCTGCCATGCCGGCTGCGCCAGCAGCGTGTCGACCGCGGGCAGGGCACGTAGCAGGCTCGTTCGCGTCGGATCCATGGCGCCTCCGGCCGCGCAGGCTAGCACGCGGGGGGGCCATGCAGTAGCGTGCGGCAGCGATGTCCGAGGCTCCCTCCCAACCCCGCCGTCTCTCCGAGGTCCCGCCGACCGCCGCCCTGGTCCGCGCATTCGCCGGCCGCTACGCCCGCCGCTACCTCGGCGTCTACGCGCTGGGCGTCGGCTTCCTCGTCGCCACCAACTGGCTGACGGTGACGATGCCGGTGCTGGTCAAGGACGTCTTCGACCGCTTGCAGGCCGGCATCGAGGCCGACGAGTTGATGCCGGCGCTGATTCGTCGGGTCTTCCACAGCCAGCGCTCGAACATCGAGTTGGTCGAGATCAACCGTCTGGCCCTGTGGATCGCCGCCTGCGCGGTCGCGGTCATCGTGGTCCGGACGCTGAGTCGGGTGCTCTTCTTCAACCCGGGCCGCACGATCGAGTTCCGTCTGCGCAACGACATGCTCGACCGCCTGCTGGCGATGGGTGGCGACTTCTTCCGCGACGTCGCGCAGGGCGACGTGGTCAGCCGCGCCACCAACGACGCCACCTTCGTCCGTGCCTTGGTCGGCTTCGCGGTGCTGAATCTGCTGAACCTGGTGCTCTCGGCGGGGATGGCGCTGTGGCGCATGCTGCAGACCGACGTCACGCTGACGCTCCTGTGCCTGGTGCCGATGTCGCTTGCCTTCCTGGTGCTGCGCCATGGCACCGGCAAGCTCTTCGGCGCGATGCGCGCGGGGCAGGTCGAGCTCGGCGGGCTCTCGGACCATATCCTCGAGACCTACAAGGGGATGGCGGCCATCGCCGTGGCGCACGCCGAGCCGGCGTTCATCGCGCGCTTCGACCGCCACAACCGCCGCTACACCGAGATCAACCTCGCCGTCACCGCGCTGCGCTGCTTCATCCTGCCGCTCGCCAGCCAGACCGGCGGGCTCGCCGTCTTCGTGCTGCTCTTCTACGGCGGCGCCAAGGTCGCGACCGGAGCGCTGACCGTCGGTGATTTGGCTGCCTATGCCGCCTATATCGGCGTGTTGATCTCCTCGCTGGTGATGGCGGGCTGGCTGGTCGCGTCGCTGCAGCGCGGGATCGTGGCCCTCGAGCGTTGTTGGGAGATCTTGGGCCTGCAGCCCCAGCGCGGGCACGGCACGCAGTCGCTGCCGGCCGTCGAGGGGGGCGCCCGGGTCGATATCGAGGGCCTGACCTTCCGCTACGCCAACGCCGGTGACGACGAGGCGCCCGCGTTGCGCGATCTCGACATCCACGTCCCGGCCGGCGGCGTGCTCGGCATCTACGGCGCCGTCGGCTCGGGCAAGTCGACGTTGGTCGCGCTGCTCGGCGGCGAGCTGCAGGCGCCGGACGGAACCATCGCCATCGACGGCATCGACATCGGCGCGTTGCGCACCGACTCGCTCGCAGAGGCGGTGTCGGTGGTGCCGCAGAGCAGCTTCCTCTTCTCGCGTTCGTTGCGTGAGAACGTCGGATTCATCGACCCGCCCGAGCAGATCGACGACGCCCGCGTGGCGCGTGCGCTCGCCGCCGCGCAGCTCGAAGGCGAGCTCGACCGCTTGCCCAAGGGCGTCGACACCGTCGTCGGCGAGCGCGGGCAGATGCTCTCGGGCGGCCAGCGTCAGCGTGCTCAGCTCGCTCGGGCCTTCTATCGGGGGACGCGCCTGCTGATCCTCGACGACGTCCTCTCCGCGGTCGATCACGAGACCGAGGTCCGGCTGCTGCGCGCGATCCGCGAACAGCTCGGCGAAGGCGCCGCCCGCCCGACGGCGATCATCGTGTCGAGCCGGCTCTCGGCGCTGCGGCACGCCGACGAGATCGTGGTCCTCGAAGACGGTGTGATCGTCGAGCGCGGCCGCCACGACGCGCTCGTCGCCGCCGGCGGTCGCTACGCCGAGGCCTACGCCACCCAGCGCGAAGACGACGCCGCCGAAGCGAGCGCCGCCTGAGTCGGTCGAGCTAGCGGTTCCGACGCCGGATGTGGACGTCGTAGATCATCCGGCCGCCCTTCTTCTCACCGTGCGTCAGCGAGAGCAGGCCCAGGTGCAGTTGCGCGATCTTGCCGTTGTCCATGCGGATGGTGACGCGATCGTCGTCGATGATCGCCGCCACCTCGCAGGTCCCGAGGCGCGGATGCTGCAGCCAATCGCCGACCTTGAGCACCGGCATCTCCGAGGGCTCGAGCAGGCGGGAGGGCATCGCCTCCATCGCCGCGCGGCCCGAACGGACCTGCTCGCTGACCTCGTCGCGGTTGTTGACCGCCACGTCGAGCCAGCGCGCGAAGCCGACCTCGGCGTCGTGGTAGCGCCGCAGCGTGATGTCGTCGAAGGTCTGCGCGATCAACTCGACGCTCGCCGAGACGGCCTCGACCAACAAGCCGGCGGCGGTGGTGCCGTCCGGCCCGACCAGGCAGACGCGCACGACGAGTTCGGGGGCGCCGCGCTGCTCGGAGGCGACCGCGTTCAGGCTCGCGACCAAGTGGCGACCCGGATGCGGCGTCGGCTCGCCGAAGCCGCCGTCGTCCTGCACGGCGCGGACGAGCGCGTCCTGCACGTAGCCGCTGCCCTGGATCCAGCCAGAGCCGATGCGGTAGTCCGCAACCAGGCTCTGCAGCGCGGCTACGACCGGCATGCCAGGAGGAAGCTCGCCGACGAATCGGCGGCCTTCGCGCGTCTCGGTGAAGATCATGGTTCGCTCCGGGGCCGCAGACCGCTCGGCTCGTCGGCCGGCGTCCGGTGGCGAGGGCGGAGCCTATGGGGGTGGCCGGGCGAAGTCAACGCGAGACCACGGCGGCGTGCTCGGGCGCTACCAGAGTTGCCACGCCGGCTTGACCGGCGCGATATGCGCCGGACGTGGCTGCAGGCCCAGATCTTCGCGGGTCGCGCCGACCCGGGCCGTCCACCCACGCTTGAGGTCCGGACGGTGGACGAGGCGCTCGATCCCGCGCTCCCGTGCCTCGATCCACATCCGCTGCGGCAGTCCGCTCGCCGCGAGGCCGACCAAGAAGAGCAACGCGAGTCCGATGGCGAGTGGCAGTCGATCGGGCTGGGCGGAACGCTCGGCCGCAGCGCAGACCGCGAGGAACTCGCGCGCTTCTGCCTCCGACAGCCCGATCGGTCCGGCCAGCTCGCCCGTCTCGGGGCCGTCGACCGCCAGCGGCTCGACCGCGTCGCTGGCGAAGCGGCGTCGCTGCACGCGTCCGAAGCGTCCTCGAGGCGGGTGGGTAGGTCGACGAGCCATCCTGCACTCCAAATGGCACCCCCTCGATCCCACGCTAGCGCGTTCCGGCGAGCGAGTCGAACGTCGAGACCCAGCGATCGCGTTGCCTTGTTCCGATCGAAGCCGCCGGGCGTGCTCGTGGACGCCCAGAGACGCGGTCAAAAAATCGCCAGGGGCGATATTTGGGTCGCGGCTCGTGGAGGGGGATGGTTCGCGAGAACCGCGCTTCTCGCGACCACGGGGCGCCTAGCCCCCCAAACAACAGACGAGAGACTCGGCCAGAAAATGCGAACCTGCATTTTCTGGTCGCGTCTCTAGGTTTTCCGAGCCCGTCGACCGCTCTCCGCGAGGGTTCCATGTCGCATCGTGTCCGCCCGACTTCCTTCACCAATCTCCTCCGGCACGCGCTCGCAGGGACCATCGTCTTCGGCGCGGCCTGCTCGGACGTGGCCGTCAGCGGCGGCCCGACCGACATCGCGCAGGATACCGGCGGCAACGACGGCGCTGCGGTCGACGTCGGCGATTCCAGCGCCGTCGACCCCGTGGCTGGCTCCGACGTGACCGATGTCGCGGCAGACGTCGCCGCCGATGTCGATGACGGAGGCACGGAGATCGCCGACGTCCTCGCCGACTCCGACGACACGAGCGCCGACGTCGACGAGGACGCCGCCGCTGACGCCGCCGACGACGCCATCGCGACCACCGACGCCGACGCAGGCGGGGCGGACGCCGACACCGACGACACGAACGCCGGGCCGGGCTGCGTCGACCAATGCGGCAGCTTCGTCGAGGGACACCTGCGACCCGAAGACGCTCGCCTGCAGCCACGCCAAGGCCAAGGACGGTGCGCCCTGCAACGACTTCGACCCCTGCACCGGTCCGGACGCCTGCAGCGCGTGCAACGACGGCTCGGTCTGCGCCGCGGCCGGCATCGCCTCCACCGCCGCCACGCTCAAGCTGCCGGCAGGCAAACCCGTGCGGCTGCGCTTCGCCAGTTACCACGCGACCGAGAACAGCAATCAATACGATCGTCGCTGGGTCGAGGTCTCCTGTGACGGCTTCAAGACCGCGATCGTCGGTCGCCAGCTCGACAACGGCAGCAACCAGAAGACCTGGATCTCCGAATCGCTCGACCTCGACACCATGGCTGGCAAGACCGTCGCGCTGCGCTTCCGCTTCGATTCGGTCGACAACGACTCCAACAACCACGCTGGCTGGTTCGTCGACGACATCGCGCTCGAGGCCGCCGAGGTGACCGCGACCGCCTGCGAGGTCGACGCCGACTGCAGCGACGGCGATGCGCGCACCCTCACACTGGCCGCCTGCAAGACCGACGCCGACTGCGGCGAGGGCGACGGCTGCGGGACGCCGACGTGCGCGGCCGGCACCTGCAAGTCGGCCTCCCCGAAGGTCGACGGCACCGCCTGCAACGACGGCAACCTGTGCACCACGACCGACGCCTGCAATGGCGGCGTGTGCCAGGGCAAGGTCAAGGTCTGCGACGACGGCAAGCCCTGCACCTGGGATGCCTGCAATCCCACCACCGGCAACTGCTTTGCGCAGACGGCGTCGGACGGCACGCCGAGCGGCAACGGCGGCACCTGCGGCGCTGGCAACTGCGTCAGCACGCCGGCACCGTAGCCCGGTCCGAGAGTCGCGTCGGGTTCAGCCGAGTCGGCGGGCCGAGAGCGGTCCGGCGGATTCGCCGTGGAGCATCACGCCCGCCAAGATCTGCGCCGCGCGCACGGCCATGCCGATACCGTGGCCGGTGAAGCCGCCGACCACGTAGATCTGCGGGTGCTGCGGCAGCGCGCCGATCAGCGGCAGACCGTCGGCCGAGAAGCCCATCACGCCGGCCCAGCGGTACTCGACCTTCTTGCCGTGCAGCGCCTCGAAGTGCTCGTGCAGGAAGCCCTCGAGCGCCTTCTGGATCTCGGGATGCGGGACGTCTGCGACGCCCACCTCGGCCTCGCGCGCGAGCTGGCGGAAGCCGCCGATGAGCACCCGGCCGTCGGCGAGCTGCCGGAAGTAGTCGAGCACGAAGTTGCAGTAGCAGGGCGCGGCCATCATCGGCGCGACCGGCTCGGTGACCAAGATCTGCCCACGCGTCGGGTAGATCTTGTCCTCGAACCACGGGTGCAGCAGCGAGGAGTAGCCGTTGGTCGCGAGCACCACGAAGGGCGCCCGGAACGTCCGGCGATGCGTGCGCACCACCACCGTGTCGTCGCGCTCGACCTCGATCGCGCGCACCTCGTGGTGCGGATAGAAGGTCGCGCCGCAATGCGCGGCGATGGCCTCGGTGAGCTTGCGGGGGTGCACCTCGCCGTCGTCGTGGTAGAGCACGCCGCCGTAGAAGCCGCGCGCGCCGAGCTCCTTGGCGATGTGCGCCTCGTCGACCACCGAGACGTCGATGCCACGCTGCTGCATCAACGCCGCCGCGTCCTTCAACTCGCCGAGCTCGTGCGCCGTGCCCGCGAGCGAGTAGGTGCCGCGCTGACGGAACTCGCACTCGGCCCCGTGGCCCTCCACGAAGACCTCGCGGATCAGCCGGATATTGTCCTGCGAGAGCTGCCAGAGCTGATGCGCGAGCTCCGGCCCGTGGCGCGAGACCTGGCGGGTGTAGTGCTCGACCGAGCCGCAGGTGACGAAGCCGGCGTTGCGACCGGTCGCGCCGTTGGCGATGTCGCCCTTGTCGACGACGACCACGTCCATGCCGGCGTCCTTGAGCCAATACGCCGTCGAGAAGCCCGAGATTCCGCCGCCGACGATGATCACGTCCGCTTCCACGGGCGCCTCGCCGAACGATTTGTCGAGCCAGTACGGAACCGTCATCGCCTCATCCCCACGCGGCCGTGGCCGCCCCGAGCCGCCGACCTCAGTCGAGCGACAAGACCATCTCGATCGCCGTGCATCGACACGGATTGCCATCCCGGCTGCAGACGTAGTCCACCTCGGCCCAATAGTCGACATGCTCGGCGACGGCCTCGAAGCCGAGCCGCCGCAAGTAGCGCTGCGAGCTGTCGTTGGGCGATTCCTTCCACGAATGCGTGACCACCCCCGCCGCTCCGGCCGCGCGCAGGTCGTGCAGCGCCCGCGCCGCCATCGCCGGGCCCACGCCACGCCCGCGGGCTTCCGGCGCCACCCACGCAGACTGAAAATAGCCCGCCGTCTCGCGCGCGAAGGGCCAGCGCTCGGGGCAGAGCCCGCGGCCGCGACCGTGCTCCCAGCGTCCCGGCGGCAGCGCGAAGCGGAAACCGAGCAGGCTGCCGTCGGCGTCGCGCACGACGTGGCTGCACACGCGCTTGCCCTTGCGGGAACGCTCGAGCGTCTCGCGCACCTCGGCGGCCGTCCAATAGCCGGGCCCGACGACGCGGTCGGCGAGCGCGACGACGTCCGCGACGTCCGATTCCGTCATCGGCCGCACGTCCAGCGCGTTGGTGGCGGCCGCCGGAGATTGGGGCTGGGAGCGGGACGACGACATGGCCGGCATCGTGGCCGCAGCGCCCTCGTTTGGGCAAGTCGGGGCCAAGCTGCGTGCGTGGCGCGGGGTGTGCGGCGCTCCGATTCGGGGGTATGCTCCCGTCCGGAGGCGTCGCGATGGCGGACGAGCAGCGAGGACCGAGGCAGCAGGGACGTTGGATCGCCGGGGCGATCGCGTTGGTCCTGCTCGCGCTCGCGGGTCGCGCCACCTTCGAGCAGCTCTCGGCCTTCGATCGCGCCGTCGCCGCCGAGGCCGACGGCCGTCCGGACGACGCCATCGTCGAGTACCGTTGGACGTTGCGTTGGACGACCCCTTGGGGCCCGCGCGACAGTGACGCCGCCGCCGCGCTGATTCGCATCGCCGACGCCGCGGAGGCCGCTCGCCCCGAACGCGCCGCCTTCGCGCTCGACGCGCTGCGCTCGGGCGCGATCGCTTCCCGCTGGCTCGTGCAGCCGCACAGCGAAGCGATCTCGCTCGCCAACGCGCGCCTTCCGGGCCTCTGGCTGCGGGTGGCCGAGCGTCGCGGCGACACGCGGGACAAGGACGCGTTGCGCCGCCGCTTCGAAGCCGACGTCGCCCGACCGGTCGGCGTGCCGGGCTGGTTGGCGCTCCTGGTCGCGCTCGGCTTCTGCGTCTGGCTCTACGGGCTCTGGCGTGGCGTGCGCGAGAGCATCGACGAGGACGGGCAGTTGCAGCGGGGCGGCTGGCGCTGGTTTGCGACCTCGGCCGCCGGGATGGCGACCTGGGCGCTGGCGCTCTGGCTGGGATGAAGGCGCGCGTGCAGCGCGCGAGGAGGACGGCATGGGCAGCGACGCGAACCAGGATTGGATCGAACTGCGTCTGGCCAGCCGGCGAGACTGGGCCGACCAGCTCGCGACCTTCGTCTTCGAGGGCTGGGAAGCGAGCTTCGACTCCGGCCAATACGTCACGCTCGCGCGGCCGATCGACGGCGCGCTCATCCAGCGCCACTACTCGATCGCGTCCAGGCCCGGTGACCCGCTCGAGCTCTACCTGACCATCGTGCCCGACGGCGCGCTGACGCCGCATCTCTTCGCGATGGAGCCGGGCGAGCGCCTGCTCTGCTGGCCCTCGCCGCGCGGCAAGTTCACCGTCGACAAGGTCCCGGCGATGCGGGATCTCTGGCTGGTCGGCACCGGCACCGGGCTCGCGCCCTTCCTCTCGATGCTCCGCGACGGCTCGGTCTGGGCGACCTTCGAGAACGTGGTCCTCGTGCACAGCGTTCGCCACGCCGCCGACCTCGGGTACCGCGGTGAGCTCGAGGCGATGGTCGCCGAGCACGGCGGGCGGCTGCGCTACGTGCCGGCCACCAGCCGCGACGATGTCGAGGGCGTCATCGCCGGGCGCATCACCACGGCGATGGACGACGGCCGCCTCGAGGCTGCTGCAGGCGTCGCCCTCTCGCCCGAGCACAGCCAGGTGATGCTCTGCGGCAACCCGGCGATGCTCGAAGACATGAAGACCCGCCTCGAGGCCCGGCACATGCTGATCCATCGCAAGTTCCGGCCCGGCAACGTGCACATGGAGAAGTACTGGTGAGCCGCGCGGCGCCCGACGTCGTCGAAGACCTCGCCACGCTGGTCCGTTTCCCGACGGTCTCGTCGCGACCGAACCTGGCGCTGATCGCCTGGCTCGCCGAGCGCTGCGAGGCGCTCGGGTTCACCATCGAGCGCTTCGAAGATCCCGAGGAGACCGGCAAGGCTACCTTGATCTGTCGCGTCGGACCCGACGACGCCGACGGCCTGGTGCTCTCGGGCCATACCGACGTCGTCCCGACCGAGGGTCAGCCCTGGACCAGCGATCCCTTCCGCCTCACCGCACGCGAAGGGCGACTGCACGCCCGTGGAAGCGCCGACATGAAGGGCTTCGTCGCGGCCACGCTGGTCGGTCTCGCCGAGCTCCCGCTGCGCAACCTGCGCCGCCAGCTCGTGCTGGTCTGGACGCACGACGAGGAGATCGGCTGCCGGGGTTCGGCCAAGCTCGCCGCCGCCATGCGGGCCCGCGACGCCCGGCTGCCGAGCGCGTGCTGGATCGGCGAGCCGACCGGGATGCGCCTGCTCCGACGCCACGCTGGCCACGTCGCGATGGAACTGCGCTGCTCGGGCCAGGCCGCCCACTCGGCCTACCCCGAGCTCGGTGCGAACGCTTTGGTCGCCGCCTGCCGACTCGCCGACGCCGCGGTCGCTGCCGGTCCGGCGCTCGCCGAGGCCGCCCGCGCGTCCGGCGATCCGACCGGGCGCGTACCGCTGAACATCGCCAGCCTGCATGCCGGTGACGCCATCAACATCGTCCCCGACGCCGCCACCCTGCGCCTGGGCTTTCGACCGCCGCCCGGTTGCGGGCACGAGCCCTTCGTCACGACGCTCGACGACGCCTTCGCCGGCGCTGCTTTGCCCGCCGGGACGCGGTTCGAGCGCGAGGTGCTGCGCGTGACGCCTTCCCTGCGCACGGCGCGCGGCACCACGCTCGAGGGTTGGCTCACGCCGCACCTCGCACCAGCCGATGACGATTGCGCGGGGTTCGCCACCGATGGCGGCAACCTCGCGCTGCTCGGCTGTGAACCCTTGATCTTCGGGCCCGGCCGCATCGAGGTCGCGCATCAGGCCGACGAATACGTCGAAGAAGCCGAGCTACGCCACGCCGTCACGGTGGTGCGCGACGTGGTCGGTCGCTCGATGCGGGAGGCTCAGGCGGCGCCGGGATCGCTGTCGTCGCGATAGGCCGAGACGCCGAAGATCTTCTCGACCGTGGCCTCCGCACGCGACCAGAAGCGAATCCGGTGCAGCGGCTCGTTCAGCCAGCCCGAGGTGATGCAGTAGTAGGTCTCGTAGGGGTAGGTGTGATGCACGTCGTGGTGCCGCACGCCCAAGATCACGTGGTTGCGCTGCAGCCAAGCCACGAACGCCGGGACGTCGTCCTCGTGCGACCATTTGTGGAATTGGTTGGTCGCGAAGACCCAAGCCGCCAGCGACACGATCGTGCAGAAGCCGAATAGGCCCCAGCGCTCCTCGAGCGGGAAGACGAGGAAGCAGAAGCCGATGACCGGCAGCGTGACCAAGCTGTTGTTGCCGTTGGTCTCGATGAAATCGTGTCGCGTCATGCCCTTCGGATCGACGTGGTGCTCGCGGAAGGGGCGGATGAAGTTCGGCCCGACCAACGGAGTCTCCGGGGTGCCGTAGCGATCGCCCATCCAGTGCACGATTCCCGAGCACAGGTCTGCGAGCAGGTAGCCGACGAAGACGCCACCGGCGACGAGGAGACCACGCACGAGGTCGGTGGTGTAGGCGCTGACTTGCCAGGCGCCGTAGGCGATGGAGCCCAGCAACATGGCGATGCCGAGCGCCTCTGCGACGCGGTGAAACCGCGAATAGCCGACGCCGTGTGCCGAGCCGTCTGCACCCATCGAGCTGCCCTGCCTCCTGCGCTGTGCAGCGCGTTCCCGCTGCGGGGCCGAGAGTCTAGCCATGGATTCTCTCGTGACAAGTCGAACCTGCACGGGCAGGGTCATCGGTGCGGCGTTTGATCCCCTCCCGTCTTCGCCGCAACGGAAGTATGCCACGGCTCCTCTTTTCGGGTCGGGGCGAGGTGGCGTGATGGACCTGGTCGAGGCGTTTCGGACGCTACAGCCGATCGGCCCGCACCTTCCCGCAGCCCAGCAGCGCGCTGCGCAGGAATCGGCTCGCGTTCTGTACGGCCTGCTCGCCCGCCTCGCCCAGCGCGAGCTGCGCCGATCCGATTTCGGCGACGACGAGCGTGATTCGGTCGTCAGCACCGTCTTGTTTCGCATGGTCAGCCAGGGCCCACGAGGCGCTCGCGAGGGCGATCCGTCCGATGCCGACGGCGTGACCGGTTGGCTGTGCACCGCGATCCGCAATGCCGGGCGCGATCTGCAGCGCGCGCGCCGCAACCATCGCTCGCTCGACGCACAAGATCAGGACGGCCGCACGCTCGGCGAGCGGGTCACGGCCGACGACCGCGCCGGTGACGACGCGCACTACGAGTCCGCGGCCGCCAATCGCCGCGAGGCGGCGGTGCGCCAGGCCGGTCGGGTCCTGCACGCGGTGGTGATCCCGCGGGCGGTCCAGTCCAAGGAACGCAAGTCACAGGGTGCCGGCGAGCGACTGCACGTGACCCTGGTGGAGTTGCGCGCCGCCGCGATGGACGAGCGCGACGTGCAAGAACTCGCCGAGGCCGAGATGAAGGCCGCCGGCGAGA